>JALHMA010000308.1 GCA_022844265.1 Saprospiraceae bacterium
CAAATTGAATATGTGATGGAAAAAATACCCTACAACAACAATTTCAGGGACTTTCTGGATAAATACATGGATTACCTGAATGGCGCAAACGCCGATAAATACATGGCTTTTTGTCACCGCGTGGGCTATGAGTTTTTCTTTAAAAAGAAAAATGACCTGCAAACGGCGGAAAAGTTCCTGATTTACGGCCTCAACCGCCAATATGAAGACATCCGCATCCTGGACGATCTGACGGAAGTGTACACTGCTATGGGCAATCCGGCGAAAGCCGCCGAGATGAAAGCCAGGGCCGATGCGCAACGTTAGTAAAAAAAGTAAACCTTACCCGGTGCAATGTGGTTTTGAATGAAATATCAGTTCAACAGCCTGAAAGCAAAGACTTCAAATCATCAAACATTTACCCGCCGAAGCCTTTTTACCCGCCATAGCCCATAGGCGTAGGAGGTAAGACGAAGGAGGGTTAAACCATTCAAACCTGAATATTCCTGTTCCATGAAAGTCACCGAACACTTCCAAAAAGCCAAAGGAAAAACACTCGTTTCGTTTGAAGTACTGCCCCCGCTCAAGGGAGGCGGTATGCAGGCCATTTTCGGTACGCTGGATGCGCTGATGGAATTCAAACCGCCGTTTATCGACGTCACTTACCACCGCGAGGAGTTTATTTATAAAAAAAGACCTTCGGGTTATTACGAAAAAACCGCTATCCGCAAACGCCCCGGTACGGTAGGTATTTGCGCAGCCATCATGCACCGCTACGGGGTGGACGCTGTGCCGCACCTGATTTGCGGCGGCTTCACGGTGGAAGAGACTGAGAACGCGCTGATCGACCTTAATTTCCTGGGGATCAATAATGTATTGGCGCTTCGCGGCGATGCCCGGCAGTTTGAGGACAAATTTATCGCCGAAGAAAACGGCCACAAATACGCGCTGGATCTTGTACATCAGATCGTGGGTATGAACGATGGCCGCTACCTCGATGCGAATATTCAAAATGGCGAACGCACGGATTTTTGCATCGGCATTGCCGGCTACCCGGAGAAACATTTTGAAGCGGCCAATGACAATGTCGACCTGCAATACACCAAACAAAAAGTGGACGCCGGCGCCGGTTACATTGTGACCCAAATGTTTTTTGACAATTCAAAATACTTTGAATACGCAGAAAAATGCAAAGCCAGCGGGATTGACGTACCCATTGTGGCGGGCCTGAAACCGCTGACCCGGCGCTACCAGTTGAGTTCGATTCCGCGGAAATTCTTTATCGATTTCCCGCAGGACCTGGTACGGGAGGTGCAGAAAGCCAAAGACGACGTTGCGGTGCAACAAATTGGTATCGAGTGGTGCATACAGCAGTCGAAGGAACTAAAAGCAGCCGGCGTGCCTTGCCTGCATTACTATACCATGGGAGATACGGAAACCTCCAAAATGATCGCCAGCGCTCTGGTATAAAATTTCAGGTTCATGTTCCGTTTTTGGGTTATATTTTGTATCGCATCTGCGTGCTTTGCAGCTTGTACGGGCGGTGGGAAGCGCGATATAAAAGCATACTATTTCCCAACAGAAGATCTGCGAAAAGGGCTGGTTTATGAATACGAAGTGACGCAAAACGGTATAAGCACCCCTGAATATTGGTATTACCGCTCTTTTTTGCGCGATAGCGGGATTTTTCTGACCAGCACTTATTACGACCAGTTTTTTCAAATCGGACAGATCAGCCGCGAAAAAATTGTGGAAAGCGGCGCCCTGGCCCAGGAATATTTCTTGTACGAAACCGATTCCGTTACCGGCGGGCAAAACCAGACCAGGGCCATGATTACCGCGCCTGATATTTTCCCATTCCGGGTAAAGGATTCTACCGGCGTTTTTTTATTCAGCGTCAATTTTCACCCAAGCGATGATTCACTGGCTACCGTTTATGTCATCCGCAACCGGCGTTTTCTGGGCGATGCGCCCGAATATGAAGTTCTGGGCAAAAAACTGCCCTGTGTGCGCTTCCGCTTGCACGAAGCCATTGGCAACAAAAAAGAAGGCGCCGCAGAAGTTGAGGGCGTCGGGGAAGAGCGGTATGCAAAAGGCATCGGATTGGTCTGGTACCGCAAGACCTATGGAAGCGGCGCTTTGCAAATAGAGGGGCGCCTGCTCAATATTTTTCCAATGGCGGAACTGGAAGTGAAAGCGGCGGAGTATTTTGGTGAAGAATAGTTTATCTGTTTACCACATAGGCACATAGATTTTTACACATAGAACACATAGTTTTTAGAGTACGCTACGCTATGTGTTCTATGTGTAAAATCTATGTGCCTATGTGGTAAATAGACTTATTGTCTTCTCAAAAACCCCATCAGCGCGGCCTCATACGCCGCGCCGCCGGCCTTCCAAATCCCATTGTGTCCAGCATTCGGAATGAGGTACCACTGCTTGTCCGGCGAAGCGAGTTGCATATAATTTTGTTGGCCGAATTGCCAGGGAATTCGTTCGTCGCTGTCGCCGTGCGCAACAAAAACAGGCTGTGTAATGTGCCGCGCCGATTCGGCAGGCGCCACTGAATATGGATCGAATCGTGCAATAACGCCGGATTTGTCCAGCGTGCGCCGGGCCAGCCAGGGACTTCGGATGCCGAAATAATTTTCGCCGTATTGCTCCACCACCGATTCGAGGTTGTTAAACGTGCTTTCGATGATGCCGAATTGCAGGCGTTGGTCGAATGCCAGGGCCTGTAAAGCAATAGCGCCGCCCAGCGAGTGCCCCATGATGCCGATTTTCTGGGTCGAATCACGCGCCAGCAGCATATCGACTACCGCCCGCAGGTCGTGTTTTTCATAATATCCGAAGGTGCAATATTCGCCGCCGCTCTGGCCGTGCGCCCGCAAATCCAGCAGCACCACATTAATACCTTCAGCAACGAGTTTTTCGGCTACCGGTAAAAAGAATTCCTTACAACTGCTGATGCCGTGCAGTATGATGAGTGTTTTAGGCATACTTTTGCGCATACCGGAGGGCTGAAGCGTACTGTAGGCAACTGGTACGGCGGCTTTAGGCGCCGGAATATAGAAACCCTGCAACAGGATGCTGTCGGGCGTACGTAATTCGAAGACTTCCGCCTGTAATCCGTAATTGGCAGGATCGGCGCCGCGCGGAATACGCCAGGAAGCCTGTTCCGGGTTCTGGCGATATGGTTTGATCGGCCAGTAGGGCAACATCTGCTCCACTGCCCACCATGTGAGGAGCAGTAAAAATGGCATTATCCATAGAGAGACCCGGAATAAACGACGCATTGTTTTTTTCATCGTACAAACAACGTTATTGTTGCAGGTGTTCATATCCGATTTTAGATAAATTACGTAAATATGAAGGTGCCAGTAGTATGTGCAGCATTCGTTTAGACTAAATTCTTTGCAAATGCCTGATTATCGGAACTGATAACCAATAACGGATAACTACTTACCCGGTGCTTCCTTTGCGCTAAATTGTATACAACTGATGAAATACTTCCCCTTCTTGCTTTGGATGCCCCTGCTTTTGCTGACGAATTGTTCTGTCCATCCAAAAAAACCATTTGATACAACCCGCATTCCGGCAGCACCCAGGTATGGCGAACTCGAAAACTGGGCTTCCCACCCGGATAAAACAGACCTGGCCGACCGCACCCCCGAGGGATTGAGCGACGAGCAGGCAACGACAGGGGTGGATGTGTTTTTTCTTTATCCAACCACCTACACCGGCAGTAAGCGCAGCGAAAAAAACTGGAATGCAGCGGTGGATGACGCAAAAGTCAACAAAAAGACGGACGAAAGCAGCATCCTGTTCCAGGCTTCGATTTTCAATGGCGCAGGCAGGGTTTTTGCACCGAGGTACCGGCAGGCGCACCTCTACGTGTTTTTCGGCAAAAAAGACAGCACTTCTGCCCGTGAAGCGCTCGATCTGGCTTATTCCGATGTAAAAGCCGCTTTTAAATATTACCTGGAACACTGGAATCAGGGCCGGCCTTTCATCATTGCAGGGCATAGCCAGGGCGCGCGCCATGCCATGCTTTTGATCCGGGAAATGATTGAAAACCAACCCTTGGCGGATCAGTTGGTCGCAGGATATATCGTAGGCTGGCCGGTAAAGGATGATTTTTTCAGCCAATGTAAACCCTGTGCAACGCCGGAAGAGACCGGTTGTTTCTGTTCCTGGCGCACCTGGGAGCGCAAATACGGGTTGCGCAATGCGTACGAAAGCAATGTGGTGTGCACCAATCCGCTGAACTGGAGTCTTGCGGAAGGCCAGTATGCCAACACGTCGTCCAATTTGGGAGCCGTCATACGGCCTTTCCAAACCCTGCGTCCGCAGGTAACGGATGCGGAAGTGTACAAAGGCATTTTACTGGCCCGCAAACCCAAATTTCCTGGTAGTGTCCTGCTGGTGAGAAAGAACTACCACATCGGAGATTTCAATTTGTATTACCTGAATGTGCGGGAAAATGCCCAAGCCAGGGCAAAGATGTTTATGGAGGCACGGAAGTAAAAGGCAATTCGCCTTTTCCCTATTCCTGCGCGTACCGAACCACCTCTTCCACAAATTTGCGGTGATTGGCCAAACGCGGCACCTTATTCTGATTGCCAAATTTACCCCTTGCCCGCATCCATCGGAGAAAAGTCCCTTTGGGAACCACCCGCAACAAAAGCCGGTCCAGGGCCAGGCCTTTGAATCGTTTGGCTTCATAGTCCGAATTGATGCGTTGCAGTGTTTCGTCGAGCACCTGGTTAAAACGCTCCAGGTCGGCGGGCGCTTTTTCAAATTCAACGATCCACTCATGGCCGCCCCTGCTTTTGCCCCGTCCGAAATAAACCGGCGCAGCCGTGTATTCCGACACGACGGCATCCATCTGGCGGCAGGTTTCAGCGAGCGCTTTATCGGCATCGCCCACCATGACCTCTTCGCCAAAGGCATTGATAAACTGTTTGGTACGGCCCGATATTTTGAAACAATGCGGGTATTTGCGGGTAAAAACAATGGTATCACCCGGCTGGTAGCGCCAAAGCCCGTTGTTCGATGAAATCAGGATGGCATAGTCCTTTCCCAATTCCACGTCTGAGAGTGTGATGGTTTTGGGATGTTCTTTTTCCCACTCCTCCATGGGCACAAATTCGTAAAAAACACCGTTGTCGCAAAGCAGCAGCATGTCGTGGTGTTCAAAATCGAGTTGCGAACCGAAGTACCCTTCCGAAGCGTTGTAAATTTCCTGGTACACAAAATCGTCGCTTGGAATCAGCTCTTTAAACGTCTGGCGATATGGCTCGAACCCGACGCCGCCGTGCATGTAAGCCTGCAAATGCGGCCAGACTTCCAGCATGTTTTGTTTGCCGGTTTTTTCCAGGATGATCCGAAACAGCACAATAATCCAGGTAGGTACGCCGCCAAACATGACAATATCGTCCTGTTTGCTGGTAATTTCGGCCACCTGCTCGATCTTGTCTTCAAAATTGGACTGTAGCACCACTTCTATGTCAGGCGTATAAAAAGAGCGGGCAATGGCCGGCATGTGGTAGGTCAGCACGGCGCTCACATCGCCGAAACGGGTTTTAGGGTAGTCTTTGAGGGACTCAAAACTGCCCGACATCACCAAATTTTTGCGGCGGAAAATCTCCATATCCGGCTTGTTGTGATACAGCAGCGCCAGCGAATCCCAACTGCCGGCAATATGGCATTCATATAGGTTACATTCCGGAACCGGTATGTATTTGCTTTTGTCGCTGGTCGTGCCGCTGCTTTTGGAATACCAGTTCACTTCGCCGGGCCACAACACATCCTGTTCGCCATGCATCATGCGGTTGATCTGCCCTTTGAGCATATCATAATCATGTACAGGAATGCGATTAGCAAAATCCTCCGGTGTTTTTATGTCTGAAAAGCCGTATTTATTGCCAAATTCTGTGTGCTGTGCGGTATCGAGCAGGCTTCGAAACCAGCGTTCCTGGGCTTCTTCGGGGTGCTGCATATAATGCTCTATCCGCTTCATGCGAACAGCCAGATATTGCTTCAGTACTTTGTTTACCAACCACTTCATAAAAGTATCTCCGTTTTGTTCTGCCTATTTCGGGGTGCGAAGTTAAGCAAATGTAAACGCTACAATTTTCCTAAAAAAATCAGGCCGGCGGATGAATCGCCACACAATGTTTTTCTAAATGAGCAATGAACGCACTTTTTACTACTATTTTCGATTGGTATCCTGCTTGGCAAATACTTTTCGCAGCAATTCCGTGCTGCGGCTGGATTTGTTGCGGCGGATATTTTTTTCTTCTTCCTCGATTTTTCCGAACAGGCCTTTCAGGGCTTGTTTGGTGACATAATCATCAAAATCGTTGTTGACTTTGGTCACGAATGGAATTTTATTATAGGCATCCGCTGCTTTGCGCCACAGGTCGTTGGCGCCGATTTTATCCAACGAAGCAACAATTTTGGGATTAAACATGGTGTACAGCTGCTGGTTGGTGGTTCTGTTGAGATACTCTGTGGCAGCATTGTCTTGTCCCAGCAAAATATTGGTCGCATCCTGAAAGGTCAGTTGACGGATGGCGCTGATAAAGATCGGAGCGGCTTCCTTGGCGGCATCTTCCGCGCCGCGGTTCATCTTCTCCAGCAATTCATTTTCCAGGTTGGTAAAACCGGGTATGTTTTTCAACTTGTCTGTCACCCTGCGGGCATCTTCCGGCAGCAGGATTTTATAGGCGCTTTTAAAATAACCGTCTCTTTGAGAAAGTACATTGACACCTTTGGTAATCCCGTTGCTGAGGGCTTCTTTGAGGCCCCGGCCGATTTCCTCCAAAGTAGGTTCGGATAAAACGCCGGAAGCCACCTCCTTGAGGATGTCGCAGGCGGTGAAAGAGAGTAGGAAACCGATCAAAAGAGAAGAAAGCGCGAGTTTTTTCATATTGTGAGTTGTGAATCGTGAGTTGTGAATCGTGAGTAGTGAAACGTGAATTGTTGTAACGGTCACTGTGAGTAATTGTGTACTCACTACTCACTACTCACAATTCACTACTCACTACTCACAACTCACAACTAC
>JALHMA010000309.1 GCA_022844265.1 Saprospiraceae bacterium
AGTTCGAGTATCAGTTCTTCCTGAACGCCCGGCAATGTGATGTCGGTGCGGGAAGCCGCTTCCCCACTCATCATGGCCTTTTCGCCTACGGCAACGATGACCACATCAGCGCTTTGGGCGGCAGCAATGGCCGCTGCAAAGCCGGATTTGTCAGTGCCTTCAAACTCGCAACCTTTTGCCTGAACGACATTCAATCCGCTCAAACCTGCTGCAAGGCTCACACAATCATCTGCATTGCCGGCGCCGTTCCAGTTGCCGATCAGTTCGCTTTTGTTGTCGGCCAAAGGGCCGATGAGCGCAATGCGCTGACTGCGTTGCAGGGGCAAAACGTTTTTGTCATTTTTTAATAAAACGATCGACTTGCGGGATACTTCGCGGGCGGCCTGGCGGTTGGCGGGACTGAGGAGCGTGGTTTTTTCGCGGTTTTCATCACAAAATTTGTACGGGTCGTCAAAGAGGCCCAGTTCAAATTTCAGGCGCAGGACGCGGCGCACGGCTTCGTCGATTTGTTGCCGCATTACCTTTCCTTCTTTGAGCGATTGTTTCAGAAAACGCTGAAAAACAGCGCCTTGCATATCCATATCGACGCCGGCACTCAGGGCAAGTTCGCCTGCCTCTTTTTCGTTGGCGACTACGCCGTGGAGTACCATTTCATTGATAGTGGTGTAATCGGTCACAACAAAACCTTTAAAACCCCATTCGTTGCGTAGAATATTGGTGAGCAGGTATTTGTTGCCCGAGGCAGGCACACCGTCGTAATCATTGAAGGATGTCATCACAGTGGCCGCTCCCGCCTCAACGGCTGCTTTGTAGGGAGGCAGGTAGTATTCGCGGAAAAAACGTTCGCTCATATCCACGGTATTGTAGTCGCGTCCGGCAGTGGCGGCGCCATAAGCGGCGTAGTGTTTGACGCAGGCCAGCATGGCATCCGTATTGCCGATTTTTTTGCCTTGAATGCCGCGCACCCGCGCTTCGGCAATGCGGCATCCGAGCCAGGTATCTTCTCCGGCGCCTTCCATCACGCGGCCCCAGCGCGGGTCGCGACCAACATCCACCATGGGTGCAAAAGTCCAGTTCAGACCCGCAGCCGAAGCTTCCAAAGCGGCAACACGCGCCGACAATTCGATGGCTTCGAGGTCCCAACTGGCGGCTTCGCCCAACGGGATCGGGAAAATGGTTTTATAACCGTGGATCACGTCATAACCGAACAGCAGCGGAATTTTCAGCCGCGTTTCCTCTACTGCAACTTTTTGCAAATCGCGCACAAACCCGACGGTATGGCTGTTGAACAGGTTGCCGCAGGCGCCGCTGCGAATATCATTTTTGTAACCTTCCCGGATGGTCGGCCCCGTACTGCCCCAGTCGGTGGTGTAGAGGGTCAACTGCCCGATTTTTTCGTCTAGGGTCATTTTGGCCAGCAGGGCGTTTACTTTGGTTTCTATACCGGGCGACGGCTTGTACAGTTGTGCACTCACCGTTCCGGCAAAAAGCGCCTGGGCAATCAAGAATAGGTATTTTAATTTTTTCATGGTCGAAAGATGGTTTGATGGTTTGAGAAGGTTTGATAGTTTGAAAGTTTGATGGTTTGGGAAGGTTTGAAAGTTTGATGGTTTGAGGTGGTAACGTAAAGCCCTGAGTTACCACCTCAAACCATCAAACTTTCAAACCTTTTCAAACCATCCAACCTTCCTTCATTTTTTCCGCTGCGCAAACAGCCATTCCAGCACAGCCGGGTTGTAATATGTGACGTCCCAGATATTGTGGCTCAGGGTAGAGTATTCGGTGTATTTTACATTTCCGCCCGCTTTTCGGAGGGCCTCTACAATTTGCCAGTCGTATTTGGGGTAAACCGCCTCATCGAGCCTGCCGTGGAAAGCCCAGATGGGTATATCTTTAATGCGACCGGCAAAAGCGGGGTCGGCGCCGCCGCAAACCGGCAGACCTGCTGCAAATAAATCGGGACGGCGCATCATCAGGTCGAATGTGCCGAAACCGCCCATATTCAGGCCGGTGATGTATATCCGTGTGGGATCGATGTCGGGGTTTTCACGCAGCGTTTTTTCAATGAGTTCGATCACCAATTTGCCGGAACGGCTGTAGGTCGAGTCGTTAAAAACCACCTGCTGCCAATCGCGGGTCACACCTCCCCATACTTCGCCGGGCGGGCACTGTGGTACCAGCAGGTAGGAGGGGTGTTTGGCGCGCATGTCTTTTTCACAAAAAGCATGGACGCCGTTTTTCATTTGTTCATTGTTGCGGGTACCTCGCTCCCCGGAGCCGTGCAAAAAAATGACCAGGGGATATTTTGCCGTTTTTGCAGCAGAGGCGGGTGGAATAGGCTCCATCAACTGGTAGTGCAGTTTTTCACCTTTCGCATCCTGGTAGGTCAGTCTTTTAAAAAAACTGTTGGCGTCTACGGGCACATCCGGGTTCGCTTTTACCCGCTCCGCGCTTGCGAATGCGATGCCTTTCGTTGCGTTTTGCACTGCTGGGTTTGCTAACCAGCCGCCTTCAAATCCGGCCCGTTTTAAACCCTGCACGATGTAAGGGTTTTTTTTCATCAGGTTCCAGAGGAAACCGGAGCGGTAATTTTCAATCATCAACACGATCGGCCCCTGGTCGATGCCGAGGTAATCGCGATCCACCCAGAACGGATAATCTTTCTGAGCATTCGGCGAGCGGGCCACATCGGTAAACGTTTCATTGTAACCATCGAAGAACCCATACTTGCCAATGGGCCAGCGGTTCCAAAAAGTTTCCGCCAGCGGCAACACGAATTCGGGCGCAAAGGGCATGGATGCCAGGGCCGCCGTCGGGGCGATGGTGCCGTCGTCTTCGAGGTAATCTATGGCAGCGCCGCGGGCGCCGTAACCCGGCGCAAAAATGCGTTTGCCGTTGTGTTCCATTTCAGCATCCGGGCCGTCGCCGGCAGTCAGTCCCCATACATTTTCGCCGTAGCCCTTGAATTTAAAGGGGTTATCAATGCAGTGCTGTCGATTGGCGAGGGTAGCGCGGCGGCTGTTTTCAAAATAATCGATCCCCATTTTTTTCATGTAAGGATCCTGGATACCTTTAAAATCGATCCAGCAATGGCTGTACTGATGGCCGAACAGCGGTCCGAAATTGACCATGTCCTGGCCTTTAAATTCGGCGCGGAAATAGGGTTTGCACCAGGCTTCCCAACTATCGGCAGGAAGCGGGTGCGTGGGTGAGCCGAGGCCCATAATCACCAGGATCATTGCCTCATTGTAGCCGCGCCAGTCGGAAGCCAGAAAACCTTTTTCCGGAAACCAGCCCATGCTCATGCGGTGGTGTTCGTTGAGGTACCAGTCAAATTCCACGCGGCGGAATAAAAAATCAGCCGTTTCGCGGATGTCTTTTTCGGTAGGGTCGTTGCGGTCGAAATAACTCATGCAGGACAATACGCCGGCCATGAGCAGCCCCGTGTCGATACTGGACAGTTCGACTTGTTTATACCGCAATGCATTTTGTGTATTCAGAAAATGGTAGAACCAGCCGCGATAACCGGCTGTGCCGGCAGGTTCGGGGCCTTGAGGCAAATTTTTTAAAAAACGAAGGGTTTGAAGCACGCGTTCAGCGGCCTGCAGGCGTGTCACCCAGCCGCGTTCTGCACCGATCAAATAAGCGGACAGGCCGAAACCGGTGGCTGCAATACTCGAAAAATCGTCTTTGGGATAACGGTCGGGTACCTGAAAAGTGCTTGGGTGCGCCAGTTCCCAGAAAAATAAAAAATTACGGCGCTGCAATTCATCGAGGGAGAAGGGACCGTTCAACTGATTGTTCGGCAAAAGCGTCGGCGTCTTTTGCTGGGATTGCGCTCCAAAAGAGAGGAGCAGCAATAGCCATATCAAGGATAGATTGCGCAACATCTGGGAAGGATAATGGATGATAAAATCAAGCAAAAGGGCACAGAGCAAAAGACAATATGGAACGTCGGCTCATGTTGACCCATTACTTGTTTGTTTTCAATAGCGCGGCGAGTCTGGAGTAAACGGTTGTTGAGGTGTGAAGGATAAGCGTTCCATTGAATGCTCAGGCGCCCGATTCAGTCAGGCGGTGACTGGCAGTCACCGCCTGACTTGAACGAGGCAAACTTTTGTACGACTAAGTAGTTCGTCAATATTAGTTTGAATTGATTATAAATGTTTGATTATCAACACGAATAACCAATAACTAATAACCACTTACTGCTTGATAAACTTCGCATTCCCGATCAGCAAACCCTTAGGATTGTAGCCGGTCAGCAGGTAAACACCCGGAGGCAAAGCCGCCACATCTACGTCTACTCGAGCGTCGAGATTGGTATTTTGTGTCATAACGCGTTGTCCATAAGCATTGAATACTTCGAGGCGGCTGATGTCCCTGAAATTTTCCACCCGAAGGATGGTGCTTACCGGATTCGGAGAAATGACCATCGGTTCCACGGGCAATGGATGCCAGGTACCGACAATACCACACCCGTTTTCTCCAATAGAGATATTGTCAAAATACGAGATCACGTTGGAAACGCCGTTACCCGGGCCTCTCCAGTCGAAGAAGATCACAAGACGTTGATACTTGGCATTGTCCGGCGCAGAAGCGAAGTTATGGAACGTGTTCTCCCACTGGTTGGTCGTCGTGTTGATATATTCGATTTCCGTATTAGGAAGACCCAGGCCTGATTTGTCATTTTCCAGTTTCAAAACAAACGTGTCTAAGTGGTCCATCCAGATTTGAGCGCGCATCTCTTTAATGCCCTGGAAGTCAATTGGTGCATCCAGGTCAGTGAAGATACCCGTGAAGTTGTTGCCATCGCTGGGTTTCACGAATTTACCCACTTTGGAAGAGTTGTTCACTACATCCACATCCGGATTATCTACAACTTCAAAAGGCTGGTTGTAAGAACCCTGGTCGAAATAGTTGAACGCAGTGATCGTCGTAGCGGGTGTTTCGAAGTCAAGGATACAGCCGTTGTAACCCTGGCGTTTCCACTCGATGGCATCCACATAATACGTGCCACCACCTGGATCGAACGCTTCATTGAAGAAAATAACTAATTGGGTACCATTGCTATAACCGGCTGGAGGATTGCTGAAGTCGATACTGAACGTAAACCATTTATTTGGCTCTGTCAAAGTATCTCTTACTTCAAATTGTCCCTGACCGCCTTGCAGTTTGAACAGGAAAGGTACATTGTCGATGGGCGCGTATACTTTTACTTGCAACTGATTGTACACGCTCAGATCAGGAGAAGCCGGGAATTGGAAACCAATACCTTCGTAACCACCAGGAGGGTCATTGTATTCGCCTACTTTGAGCGACTGGTTGTCATTGTTGATGAATGGGTTGTTCACCACTTCCAGATCATCGGCGCCGTAAAAAATACTGGTGTAGTTGCGCTGGCACTCGAAGTCGTCTACAATGTTGATGTTCGGCACTACGTCAGCGCAAGGGTCGGTGGTAGTAAGGCCCTGACGCAGGTTGTCCACACACCAGCTTTGGCCGTTGGCAACAGTGCCCGGGTCAAATACGATGCGGATTTCCTGGAAATCGGTGATGGCAACAAAAGCGGAGAAATCGAAAGACAGGGTCTCCCATTCTCCGGGCGTCTGGATTTTAGCAGTGACACTCTGGCTGCCGGTCAGGGCTGATACCAGTTGGAATGTTACTTCCGTTTCGTCTGCGATGGCGGCGGTTGGGCTGAGGATATCGATATTGAACTGCGGGTAGTTGGTCAGGACAAAAGGTTCTGCCGACAGAATTTGCAGGGTAGAAAAAGCGGAAGCGCCTTTGGAATAGCAGCCGACCCTGGTAGAGTTGTTGACCCCACCCGGATTCGGGTTATCGGTCGGACCTGTAAAGTTACCATGCAGGGTTGTTTCAAAGTCGAGCGGCAACCAGCCGAGATTCAAACCCACGTCCTGGAAGTCTTCTAACGGAGGCAGCTCCGTCGGGGCCGACATTTTGATATTGTCGATGTAATACACATCGCCGGGCACGCCATTTTGGAAGGCGCCGAAGAAAACAACCAATTTGGTATCCCCAAATCCAACCCGGCTGCTGAAATCAGCGGTATATGTCACCCAGGCATTGGTTTCTGTAATCGGCAGGGCTACCTCTTTAGCGCCATTCGGCCCTTCAATTTTGAGCAGCATCTGGCCTGTTTTTGGCGACCATACCTGAACGCTGAACTGGTTGCGCACACTCAAATCGATTGCATTTTCGTAGTCGATCACCAGCGCAGCGAATTCTGTGCCGTTGCCGGCAGGGCGATTCCACTGACCTACTTTTTTGGAATTGTTATCGC
Organism: Saprospiraceae bacterium; assembly: GCA_022844265.1. Lineage (GTDB taxonomy): Bacteria > Bacteroidota > Bacteroidia > Chitinophagales > Saprospiraceae > M3007. Next base: position 6,308 of record JALHMA010000309.1, read on the forward strand.
CGTCCACGTCCGGATTATCAATAACGATCAGGCTATCCCAACCCCCACTATAAACAGCGTTGCGGTTGCAATCAAAATCGTCGATCACATCAGGATCGGGATCTGTATCGGGGCACTGATCCGGCACAGCATAGATATTATCAATGTAATAGGTAGCTGTGCTGCCGGTCACATTAGGAGAAAAAGCAACAAGAAATTTGGTAATGGTTGTAAAATCAGCAGCAGCAGAAAAATCAAAGGTGTACTCCTGCCATTCATTAGCAACGGCTACATTGACTACTTTCTCCAATTGCTCGCCCGCACCTTCAATTTTGAACAGCATTTGGGTAGCCTGTGGCGCCCAAAGGTGAACCCGAAACTGGTTGAAGTTGGTCAGATCCAGCGGTGTCGCAAACGTACCGAATGCAAAACTGTAGTTCTCATTGGGATTGTTGGTAAACGAGCCGACTGTTGCGGAGTTGTTGATCTGATTCGGGTCGGGGTTCGTAATCGCGCCGTTGTAAGCGCCATTGATGCTGCTCCAGTTGATACCGGAAGGTATTTCAAAATCTTCGAATGTGCGCACCGCTTTTACTGCGCGTATATCGTCGAAATAATACGTGTTGGCATCAAACGTAAAGGGGGTGAATGACACCAGGATCTTGCTCAAGGTTGTGGCGTTTGCGCCTCCTGACAGGTCGAACGTATATTCCACCCATTGGTTGGCAACGGTAATGTC
>JALHMA010000310.1 GCA_022844265.1 Saprospiraceae bacterium
AATACGGAGGGTATACCGATGCTTTTACCTTCTCCCTGGATGGAATGGAATATCTCGGGCCGGCCGTGGAGCCGGGCCAGTTTGAGCCGCCGGCTTGCGGGTAAGGTGTGCATGGGTGTTTTTTAGTGTTTCGTGTATAGTGTATAGTGTTTAGTGTTTGGGGGTGCTTCGGGCTTGGCCGTGTTTGGTGTTTGGTGTTTAGTGTTTAGGGTGCTTCGCCTTTGGCATTTGCCCCGCCCCCTAAAGGGGAGTACATCGCAATAAATTGACAATCAGAACTTTAAGGTAGGAATCGTTCATCTATTGCCATGTACTCCCCTTTAGGGGGCGTGGGCAAATGCCAAAAACGAAGCGCCCTAAACACCAAACACTAAACACTAAACACTCACAACAAAAACAGTCCCCTGCGGCGTATTGTTGGCGACGGTAATCGTTCCGCCGTGCGCTTTTACAACCTGCTGCACAATGTAAAGTCCCAGGCCGGTGCCCGTACTTCGGCGGGTTTCTTCACTGCCCAGACGGTAAAACTTATCAAAAACGGCCTTTTTTTCATGATCTGGAATGCCGTATCCCTGATCGGCGATGCGGATCTGTGTTTTGTCCTGGTTGCGTTCTACGCTGCATTCGATGCGCGCGCCGGTGGGCGAATATTTCAGGGCATTTTCCAGCAGGTTCTGAATCACCGAACTCAGACCGGGTTTGTCGGCCTGAACGGGCGGCATATTTTCGGGAAATTGCACCTGAATATCGGCCTGCGGAAAACGTACGCGCAGCCGGGCGATCAATTCCCGTATCAGCGCAGGCAGGTCGACCGGTTCGGGCAGGGGCCGCCAGTTGTCTTCGAGCCGGGCGGCCAGCAGGAGGTCTTCCACCAGGTTTTGCAGGCGGCTGACATCTTTGAGGCCGTTGGACAGCAATTGATCCCTTTGTTCGGGTTGCAGGCTGCGTTTGCTGAGCGTTTCGAGTTCGAGGCGCAGGGCGGCAATCGGCGACTTCAGTTCGTGGGTGATGCTGAGCAGGAAATTGCGGCGCTGACGGGCAAGGGTGATTTCCCGGTTGGCGCTGCGGTGCACAATCCACAAACCGAAAATGAGGCAGGCGGTAAAAAACAGCCCCTCCGAAACGACCATCCGGCGGCTTTTATGCCATGCTTTTTGAGCCTTTTTGTACTCCGCCGTTTCATACAACTGGGTCAGGTTGACACCCTGGTTGGAGCGGGTGAACCGGGCTTCAATTGCCCGTCGTTCGGCATCAAAAAGCCGGTCGTTCTGCGACCAGAGGTGATAGGACCACCATCCGAAAGCCAGCACCATGTAGCCGATAACCAGGCTGGAAGCGCGTTTGACGGGTATTTTTTCGAGCAGATTTAACATGGTGGTGTTTGTGTGTTTTGGTGTTTGTGTGTTTTGGTGTTTTCGGGGTGCTTCGCCTTTGGCCCTTGTATGGTATTTGGTGTTTGGTATTTGGTGTTTCGGGTGCTTCGCCTTTGGCCATTCCCCCGACCCCTGAAGGTGTGGTTAACCCATAAATAAGGTAGTTTTGTAAACAACTAAAATGCCTTTTGATTTTGTCGGCTACGCCCCTCGTAGAGTGATGGGCGTAGCCGAACCAATCCAAAGCATTCACAGGATACCTCGACTTGTGGGTTAACCTCACCCCCTGAAGGGGGAATGGCCAAAGGCGAAGCACCCCAAACACTAAACACTATACACCAAACACGAACTACCCCCAGCTCTTCCCAAAAAGCGCTTTCAAATTCCAGAAAAACAATCCGCCGGCCAGGGCCAGCCAAAGATACATCCAGACATCGTGGGGAAAAATACCCACCACCTTTTCATACATAGCCAGGTCGCTTTTTGGCCCTACCCTGAAATCCTGGATGATATAGAGTACCGTGGCAAGTCCCAGAAACATCAACGCGTCCTGATCCCAGTTGGTTCTGCGGGCAACAAAAAACAGGGTCGCGGCGAAACCGAACAACAAACCGGTACTGATAAATGATTCAAACCACAATATCCCCACCAGCGCCATCAGAAAAGCCAGGGTAAGCAGCGCGTTTTGTGCCTGGGTGCGGTGTTTGACGCCGATCCTGAACAGCAGATTGCCCAGCAAAGCGCTGCCCAGGTAACCGCCCATCAGCACCACTGCCTGGCTACCGCCCCGTGTAATGGTATATCCGCTGCCATCCGGATTGATTTGCAAACCCTCGACGGAGCCGCCGGTCAGTATGGCGCCCAAAGCATGCCCGAATTCGTGTAAAAAGGTCACCAGCAGGGTAACGGGATACAACACCAGGCTGCCGAACGAACCGCCGAAAAATTTCAAAATCACATACACCAGTACCATGGCCAACAGCCGGGGAAGTAAGTTTTTATTCATTGTGGGAAAGGATTGATTTGACGGGCAAAAGAACGGCTTTTTTCTTTATCGCACAGGCATAGTCTAATATTACAATTGTCAAGTTTAAGTGCTGAAACCCCAAATACCTTTACGAGGTTTTTTACCACAACGGACACAAAGTGGTTTCACAAAGGACACAAGGCGTAGAGTTGACTCGTCCCGCTTGGCATTTACTGTGAACATGACCTAAACATCGCAGTTGGCTGGAAAAATGTGGTCAACTCTACGCCTTGTGTCCTTTGTGAAACCACTTCGTGTCCATTGTGGTAAAAAAAACTCGGGTAGGTAGTAGACTAAAAATGCATCTCCGAAAGAAATCCTTGTTTTTATACCCTTTTTCCGCCCGAAATTTCAAATTTTTGTCCCCGCAAACCCGAAACATGGCAAACAGCACCAAATACATCCGCGAACTCATCGGCGAAAATGAAATAGAGCAGGCGATCAACCAGTTGCTTGAGCACCTGAATAGCAGCGCCGAACACGACCTCACCGACTCTGCCGTGCTTCAAAAAAGCCGCTGGGCCGAGTATAAACGCAAGAATGTCAGCGGATTAGCCAAAAACGAAGACCTGGACGGCATCCGCGATGCTTTGCTGAAAATCGTCCGGGAATTCGACAACAGGGCCTCCAAAGCGCATACGGTACAGCAGCAACAGTACACGCCGCCGCGTCAACAGGACGTTCCACCGCCACCGCCGCCGCCACAAAAAAACTATGTGGCCCAGTGTTTTTTTAACGGCGATCCGAATACCTACTATGTCACACCGAATAACCAGATCGTAGTGGTCAATCCCATGAGCAATTTTCCGGTCGTGGTGGCTACCCGTACGGCGTCCTTAAATCCCGCATTTGCGTGGATTTACCAGTTTCCCAACGGGTTTTATTACAGCATCGACCACAACGGCGCCATCTGGGGCGTCAATGCATTCGGCATGCCCGTGCAAATGGGTTATGTGCAATACTTGTGAGGGTTGAGGATGTTGAGGGTTGAGATTGTTGAGATGTTGAGATGTTGAGGGTGGAGAATATTGCCTTTTGTCTTCTGTCGAACGTTTGTCAACTATTTTTCCGCTTTTTTTCATCCGAAAGAGCCGGTTGTGTGTTTGTATCGTACATATTCACTGACATTGATTTTTACAGCATTCAACCCATTTACAAATATGAAATTGATCAGCATCCTTTTAGTGTTTTTAGCCTGCAATACATCCAGCCGACCTGCCGATCCGGCTACAACATCCGTTGATACGACGCCTTCTGTTGAAATAAGTTCCGACAGCATCGTGCCCCCACAATACGATGCACAGGGAAAACTGATACAAGTGACCAAAACCAAAGAGGAATGGAAAAAACAACTCAGTTCCGAGGCTTATAAAGTGCTGCGGGAAGAAGGCACCGAACGGGCTTTCACCGGCACACTCTGGGACAACCACGAAAAAGGGACGTTTGTGTGCGCGGGTTGCGGATTGCCGTTGTTCTCTTCCGACACGAAATTTGACAGCGGCACGGGCTGGCCTTCTTTTTACCAGCCGCTAAACAAAGAATGCATTACGGAAAATGAAGACCGCGCTTATGGCATGGTGCGCATCGAAGTGGAATGCGCCCGCTGCGGCGGACACCAGGGCCACGTTTTCGACGACGGGCCGAAACCCACCGGGCTGCGGTATTGTATTAACTCGGTGTCGCTGCGTTTTGTGAAGCAGTGAGTTATGAGTATTTGAGTATTCGAGTATTTGAGTATTTGAGTATTTGAGTATTTGACTGCTAATAATTTGTACTCGCTCTTCCTATGCAGTCATATACTCGAATACTCAAATACTCATAACTCATCACTCAAGACGCTCTGGCACAGCTCCACCAGCACCCCGTTGCTCGATTTGGGGTGTAGAAACGCAACGAGTTTGTTGTCGGCGCCGGGTTTGGGTTCGCGGTTGAGCGGAATAAATCCCTCCGCTTCCAAACGGGCGATCTCCGCCCGGATGTCCTGTACTTCAAAAGCGATATGATGAATGCCTTCGCCGCGTTTTTCGATAAAACGGGCGATCGGGCTTTCCGGGTCGCTGGCGACCAACAGTTCTATCTTGCTTTCTCCTATTTGAAAAAAGGAAGTGGTAACATGTTCACTTTCAACAAGTTCCGATTTGTAAGGTGCTGAACCCAGCAATTTTTGGAACAGTTCGTTACTGTCTACCAGGTCGCGGACGGCAATGCCGATATGGTCGATACGCATCATGATTTATTTCTTTTTGATCCAGATTTGATCTTCCCCGGTCAGTTTGCTTAGGATATTGATGGTCTCCTGGATTTCGCTCACTTTGACATAATCGAATCTGACGCCCACCTGGTAGCCGTTTTTTTCTAAAAAATAAACTTCATGTCCGTCCTTTTTGAGCATTTTCACTAAACGATCGGCATTGGTTTTTTCCCGCAAAGTGGCAATAATGAGGATACATTCCCGTGCGCCGGCTTCTTTGGCCAGCTCTTCACGGGCGGCTTCCATTTTTTCATCTGCCGATGTTTGTGCAGATGGCGTCGTCGTTTCAGTTACTGCCGGTTTGTCAGGCACAGGCGCTACCGGCTCTTCTTTTGCCGGACGTTCGTCCGTCTGGCCGTTTTGGTCGCGTTGTGCCTGAAGGGCTTGTTTTTTCTTTTGTTGCCAATACCAGATCCCGATAGACAGCGACACAAACAGGAAAATGATACCCAAAGCCAGTCCCCAGCGTGTGCTGCCACTGCTGGTTGCGGGTGTATATGTTTCGGCGGGCGGCGTATAGGTAGGGGATGAAGCCGGAGGAGCAGCCGCCAGTACGGAGTCGGCAGCAGGTTTATCCACTACTTCCCGCGAGCGGGCAATAGGCGAAAATTGCAAGGGCGGCAAGCCGTAAGAGCTGGCGTTAAAATTGGTGGAATCCGGCAAAAATTGAATCTTTTGCACATAATTCCGGTATAAACGACCTACCCCGGGCAATGTCACGATTTCGCGCTGGTTGAGCAGGGCCTGCATTTTTTCGACAAAATCAGCGATGGCTTTGCGGGCATCGTCTAAAGCGACGCCATGTGTTTGAGCGACATCGCCCACCAAAATGCCGTCATCGACAGTCAGGTTTTCACTGAATGCCAGCGTTTTGGCGGGGGGCGCCACAATACCTCCCACATAATCTGCGGAAGCCGGCGTTCGGGTAGCCGTGAAGCCCCCGAATCCGGGAATAATCAGCGCGTCATGTAGGAAGAGCAGTTTTTCGATATGCGCTGGAATGTCAATTTGCATAGTCAGTGGGATGGAGCGATCTAAAATGAGCGAAAATCAGTCAAAATTAATTCGATTATGATAATCACCAAAACGGTATAAACCGACAAAATAGGAACGAAATAACCAATTTGATTGGGTCAATTTATAACATTCTGATTACTAAGAGCAATTAGCTTGCCAAAACGTTTGCAAAAATAGGTTTTTTCACCCGATTTATGTGGTTTTCATTATTTGTTGCCCTTGAAAAAAAATCACCCGGGGGTTTGGTGTAAAAAAAACAATAAGACTGTATTTTTGGCCTCAATACTGTGTCATCTAAATTTTTGAATATTCGAGGATTTGAGTATAAATGATTCGTTATAAGTCAGATACTCGAATTCTCAAATCTTCAGATACTCAAAAAAACCAGGCGACTATGCCCTCAACTATAAACAGACCTAAAAAATATGAGCGAAGTCGAAAGTTTTTTCAAATCGGCTTTTTCGGTTGATAATGTCATTTTCGGGTTCGATGGCGGCGATCTGAAAGTCCTGCTTATTCAGCGCGGGGCGGCTCCGTTCAGGGGCAAATGGGCTTTACCGGGCGATTTGGTTTATCCAAATGAAGACCTCGATACGGCAGCAGAACGCGTGCTGGAACAACTCACCGGCCTTCGGGGCGTATACCTGGAGCAGGTTCGGACTTTCGGCGCCGTCGACCGCCACCCCCTGGGTCGCGTTATTACCATCGCTTATTTCTCCCTGATCAAGGTGAGCGATTTTGCGCTCACGCCGGCGTCGTTCGCGCAGTCTGCCCATTGGCATAGCATTTCGGATGTGGGTGAACTGGCTTTCGACCACAATGAAATCCTGGATATCTGCCTGCAACGCCTGCAACGAAAAGTGCGCAATGCACCCGTTGGCTTTGAATTGCTTCCTCAAAAATTTACCCTGACGGAACTCCAGCAACTGTACGAATCGGTGCTCAACCTGCCCAAAAACAAGGGCCTGGACAAACGCAATTTCCGCAAAAAAATACTTTCCATGAATGTCCTCGTAGAATGCGAGGAAATGCAGGAGGGCGTCGCGCACCGGCCCGCCAAACTCTACCAGTTCGATCGCGAACGCTACGATCAGTTTGTGGCGGAAGGGTTTAGTTTTGATATTTAGTGTTTGGTGTTTAGTGTTTGGTGTTTAGTGTTTAGGGCGCTTCGCCTTTGGCAATAGTTGAAATTCGGCCAAAACACACACCGTTGCCAAACGCGAAGCACCCCCAAACACTAAACACCAAACACCAAACACTATTCCACCGCCACCTTCCGCGTTACCCGGCCCCCATCCGTGCTGATTTCAATAAAATAAACACCTGATT
>JALHMA010000311.1 GCA_022844265.1 Saprospiraceae bacterium
CCCGTAAACCCGGCAGGTTTTTTGGCAAAACGAGGTCCTTTCAGCACTGCCAGGGTGGCACAACCACATTCAGAGTCTCCCGGAAAATCTTCTAAATCCTTTATTTGTTCGCGCAACAGGTTGGTCATAAAAGCAAACAACGCGTACAGCCAAACCGAGCTCACCGCATTCTGCATGGCTTCCGGTTGAATAAATGAAGTGAGCCATATTGGGCGCTCCTCTGGGAATATCATTATAATCGGTACAACGCCACACAGAACGGACACCAAGAAGTTGCCCATGATGGCGGTGCATTTCAGTTGCCAGGCATAAAGAAATAACAGAAAGGATACACCCGGGAATACCCACAGCGGCCAGTGGTTGGCCGGACGAAGGGATTGGTCGATGGTAAATGCCAGCACATGAACTATGATCACCAGACCGGAATACAAAACCAGCGCAAATGGAGCAGGTAAATAACGCCCCCAAATTACCCGGTGGGGTTTGTTGATCAGGTCTATTTCCCGGTCGTAGTAATCGTTGAGAATATAACCGGACAGCGTTGTCAGAATGGTAGCAGCGGCAATCAGCCCGAAAGTCAGGGGTGTTAATACAGGTAGCCCACCTGCTTTTAAAATGGCAGGGCGCAATACGAACCAATAGGGAATGAATTGTGTGAGCAGTACAATCAACAGGTTCGGAAAGCGAAACAGACGAATAATAGCCAACACCTGATTCATGCGGCACAAAGTCCGAAATTTTCAGATATTCAGAAATTATATCACACATTTTTCTCTCTCACCTCTCACTTCTCTCACCCTCTCACCTCTCTCACCTCTTTAGTACTCCGGCCACTTCCCCTGTATCTTCATCACCTTTTCAATAATGTCGCGCACACAGCCCGCTCCGCCCGGAAGCGGAGAAATATAATCGCTGATTTCCAGCACTTCCGGCACCCCGTCAGCAGGGCAGGACGAAACAATAACACGGCGCATAACAGGAATATCGGGCATATCGTCGCCCATGTAGCACACATCGGAGGATAACATGCCGGTGCGGTCGAGGAAAGATTGAAACGCAGGCAGTTTGTCTTTGACACCGGAATAGTATTCCGTGATACCGAGGGCGGTGAGTCGTATTTTAACGCCTTCCGAGCGCCCTCCGGTGATGACACCTATATAATATCCTGCTTCGATGGCCCATTTAACGACCTGGCCATCGCGCACGTTCATCGTGCGCAGCAGCTCGCCTGTTTCCGTTACTTGTATGGTATTATTGGTAAAAACGCCGTCCACATCAAAAACGAATGCTTTGACAGCGCGGAGTTTATCGAACAAATGCACCAGTTCGATCTCCACAGGCGCTACGACAGCCAGATCAGACGGGATGGTACTGACCACTGCCTGCAGGCCTACTTCAGGCAGGTGTTCCTGATTGCCTATTTGTTGTTCGTTCGCCATTCGTACACCCATTTTGCCTGAATTTGCTCCAGGTGACCTTCGTTGGAATCCTCGCGTTTGCCTTCGAAATTGGGAATTTCCATGATCCATTGGAGCAATTCCGTAAAACGAATCCGGTAAATTTTACTTTCATCAAAATCGTCGCCGAAACGGTCGTACAACGCCATGGCAATATCCTCGTGCTCGGCCCATCCGATGGGCATATTGTCAAAATCTTGAAAAGGCATGTGATGGTGTTTAGTGTTTCGTGTATAGTGTTTAGGGGGCTTCGCTTTTGGCAACTGTGGGTGGATTAGACAAAGTGACCGAAACGCATGTTAGTGTTTAGTGTATGGTGTTTAGGGGGCTTCGCTTTTGGCAACTGTGAGTGGCTGAGGCGAAGCGCCCTAAACACCATACACCATACACTAAACACGAAAATCAGTGTTCGTGTCCAATTATCCCGCTTTGATCAGGAATGGTGACCGTAATTTGGGCGTCTTCATCCAGTATGATACATTGGCAACCCAGCCTGCTTTCAATGCGTGGATTGTTGGCGCGATCAATAAAATCTTCCTCTTTGTCAGAGATTTCTTCCAGAAATTCTTCGCCTTTTTCAATGTAAACGTGGCAAGTGGAACAGGCGCAAACCCCTCCACAATTGTGATTCAGGTGTACATCGTACTCCTCGGTGAGTTCCAGAATGGACATGTCCAGGAAATCGCCCGTCACTGTTTTTGAGGGTATGTGGGTATCTTCGAATTGAAAAGTAACTGTAGCCATTTATCTCTAAATCCTTCAAGAGGGGTGCAAAGGTAATTTCTGTGCGTTCAAACACCACAAACATCAGAAGGTTTTATCAAATATACTTTTACAGGGTTTTCTACATCGGCGCCGGTCTCTCTTTGTCGAATATGGCCGAATTGAAATTTTTTTTCTAAAATAGGAAGAATCCCGGTGCGTAAATACAAAAAACACCTACATTTGGCTGTTTGGCCCCAATGATAAAACATCTTAGAGCGCTTGTGTTATGCAATTCGGAACCCATCAATCGCAACCAACGAATGAAGAACCTGAATTTAAACGATGGAAATTCAGGGAGTTGAAGATTTATGCTTCAACAGAATGGTTAGCTGATAATAAAAAGAAATACCGCCAGGTTTTCGATCGACTCGAAACGACCTATATCTACGCTGAACTCTCTTTTCATAACAAACATTTTGATATTGAAGACTGGGAGGTAAACGTGGAATTGCGCTGTTATGCCGTTAAAAAACAGCGTAAAGAGATCTGCGTGCTGCCTTTTCGCCGCAAAGTGAGCAAATACGACGCCGTGGGTTACATCCGCGAAGGCTGGGGCAACAAGCAGGAAGGCGTGTTCTGGAAAAAAGGCGCTTACTACTGGGAAGCCTGGATCGAAGGCGAAAAAGTAGGCAGCAAATACTTCTACATCGAAGAAGCCGGACGGCCGCTCAGCAAGACGGACAATCCTTACTGCCAGATTACTTCCCTGCGCATGTACGAAGGGCCTTACGACGATATTCCCGAGTTTGAGCGCCAGTACATGAAACGTTTCTACGGCGAAGAAACGCGATACATCTACGCTGAAATCACGCTGAAAAATCTGCTGCTCAGCAAGCCCTGGCAATGCGAGTTGTTCATCAAATTTTACAACGATGCCCGCGAACTGAAAGGGCAGGTGGTGCGCCTCCACAAAGTGGAAAAAAGCGACGACGGCATGAAAATTACCGCCGGCTGGGGCAGCAATGTGAAAGGTTCGTGGCGCAATGACCGCTACACCGCCGAAATCGTCTTCATGGATCAACTCATGGCTGTTATGCCTTTTGAAGTGGGTCTGGAATGGGACGAAGGCGTCAATGCGGTCTTTTTGCCCGATAAAGGCCAGCAGGTTTTCCTGCAACCCGACGAGGAAGATACCGAGAGTTTTGAAGAAGTGCTCTCCAAACTGGATGCGCTCATCGGCCTGAACGAGATCAAATCCAAGGTGCGCGAACACGCGCAATACATTCAGTTTCTGCAACTTAGAAAAGAAAAGGGTTTCGCTGAAAAAGACGGCATCAACGTGCATTCCATCTTTATCGGCAATCCGGGCACCGGCAAAACAACCGTCGCCAAAATGATGGGCCGCCTGTACAAAAAAATGGGCCTGATCACCAAAGGCCATGTCCATGAAGTGGACAGAACCGACCTGGTCGGCGAGTACATCGGTCAGACGGCTCCCAAAGTAAAAGATGCCATCGAAATGGCGCGGGGCGGCGTACTGTTCATCGATGAAGCGTATTCCCTCGCCCGCAGCGCCGAAGATTCCAAAGATTTTGGCCGGGAGGTCATCGAGATTCTGGTGAAAGAGCTGTCCAACGGCCCCGGCGACCTTGCCGTGATTGTTGCCGGTTATCCGAAGGAAATGAAAACCTTTCTCGACTCCAATCCGGGTCTGCGCAGCCGTTTCAAACTGACCTTTGAATTTGCCGATTACCTGCCGCAGGAACTTAGCCTGATTGCCGACTATGCCTGCAATGAAAAAGAAGTAATTCTGGCAAAAGAAGCGAAAGGGCTTGTCAATGAGATGATTACGGAAGCCTTCCGAAGCCGCGACCGCGCTTTCGGCAATGCGCGTTTTGTGCATGACCTGATCGATAAAGCCAAAATCCAGTTGGGCCTGCGCATGATGGGCAACCCGGAGGTGCGCAGCCTGGCATCGGAAGCGCTGACGGTTATTTTGAAGGAAGACGTGGATAAAGTAAAAGTTACCCAGAAACGTCCGCTGCCCAATATTCCCGTCGATGAGGCGCTGCTCACTTCGGCCCTGCATGAATTGGACAGCCTGATCGGGATGCAGAATATCAAAAAAGACATCCGCGAACTGGTTCACCTCGTGCGTTTCAACCGCGAAGCGGGCCGCGACGTACTGGGGCGTTTCTTCCTGCACACCGTTTTTGTGGGCAATCCCGGCACCGGTAAAACAACAGTGGCGCGTATTCTCACCAAAATATACAAGGCGCTCGGCGTGCTCGAACGCGGCCACATGGTCGAAACGGATCGCCAGGGCCTGGTTGCAGGTTATGTGGGCCAGACAGCCATCAAAACCTCCGAACGTGTGGAAGAATCCATGGGCGGCGTGTTGTTCATCGACGAGGCTTACGCGCTGACCAATTCAGGCCGCGGCTCGCAAGGCGACTTCGGCGACGAAGCCATTCAGACCCTGCTGAAACGCATGGAAGACCACCGCGGGCAATTCTTTGTTTTTGTAGCCGGTTACCCGGAAAACATGGATATTTTCCTGAAAACCAACCCGGGACTCAACAGCCGTTTCGATAAAATTCTTCGTTTTGAAGACTATGCGCCGGAAGAACTGCTGGAAATAGCGCTGTACATGTTCCAGCAGGAGCATTACCGCGTGGAGGAAGAAGCCAGGGAATACCTGGGCAAATACCTGCGTTTCCTGCACCAGTTCCGCGATAAATACTTCGGAAATGCCCGCGCTGTCCGCCAGGTCGTTATGGAAGCCATTAAAAATCAAAACCTGCGCATCGCGCACAACCGCCCGGAAGAAGACGAACGTATGCACACCATCACGGCTGATGATGTGGCAACATTCACCTTTGAAAAAGACAAATTGAATTTGTTTGTGCGGAAGAATATCGGGTTCGGGAAATGATTTTATGGATTTTATGGAACACGGATTGAAAGGATGGGACACGGATTTTCGCGCTTCGCGCTCGTAGGAATAATGGGGACGCGGATTTTGCGGATTAGGCGGATTTACGCGGATTTTTCCGATTTAGAATTGACCTGCTTTTTTCTAATATTGTACATATTTGATCCGTGTCAAATCTAAATCGGAAAAATCCGCCTAATCCGCCAAATCCGCGTCCCCATTATTCCTACGAGCGCGAAGCGCGAAAATCCGTGTCCCATCCTTTCAATCCGTGTTCCATAAAATCCAAAAATCCGCGTCTTCTCTAAACAAAGGCGCTCTTTTCCAGTTTTGGCTGGTATGAAAAAAATCGTTGTAGCGATTACCGGTTCATCCGGATCCATTTATGCAAAAACCCTGCTGGATACGCTGGTGACGCTGGGTTCGCAGTTAGACGCTGTGGGCATCGTGTTTTCAGACAATGCCAGACTGAATTGGGAACTGGAAATCGGGCCGGTTGATTTAAGCCCCTACCCTTTTCATTTTTACGAAAAAAACGACTTTTTCGCGCCCTTTGCCAGCGGTTCCGCCCAATATGACACGATGATCGTTTGCCCCTGTTCCATGGGAACCCTGGCGCGTATTGCCACCGGTATCAGCAACGACCTCGTGACCCGCGCGGCGGATGTGGTGCTGAAAGAACGGCGCAGGTTGATCCTTGTCACCCGTGATACGCCGCTCAGTCTGATTCATATCAACAATATGAAAACGGTTACCGAGGCTGGCGGTATTATTTGCCCGGCCAGCCCCTCGTTTTACTCCAAACCAGCCGACCTGGAGGCCATTTCCCGAACCGTCACCGACCGCGTGATCGACCTGGCGGGATTAAAATTGAAAAGTTATCGCTGGGGAGAAAATGAATGATGAATTATAAATGATGAATGATGAATATTTGGCCTGACAGGTGAAGTGGAACTTGTTTTTTTCTTTTAAAGTATTGATTTACAACAAATTAACATTTTTTTCTCATTCCTCATTCCTCATTCCTCATTCCTCATTCATCATTCATCATTCATCATTCATCATTCATCATTCATCATTAAATAATGTCTTACACCAGTCTCCGCGAAGCAGTCAACGACCTCGAACGCAACGGCATGTTGCTCCGCATCCGGGAAGAAGTAGATCCCAACCTGGAAATAGCGGAAGTACACCGGCAGGTGTTTGATCGCCAGGGGCCGGCCATTTTGTTCGAGTGTGTCAAAGGCAGCCCGTTTCAGGCGGTGAGCAATATTTACGGCACCTACAAACAAACCGAATGGTTGTTCCGGCACAGCCTCGATCGGGTGAAACGGGTGATCGAACTCAAAAAAGACCCCACTGCCCTGTTGAAAAATCCGTTGCGGTACCTCGGAGCGCCTTTTACGGCATTGTCGGCGCTACCGATGCGCAGTTGGGGCGGCAGTCCTGTTACGTATGGCACTACCACCATCGATCAATTGCCGCAGATCAAAAGTTGGCCGATGGATGGCGGCGCTTTTATCACCATGCCGCAGGTGTACACGGAAGATCCCGACCAGCCCGGCCCGATGCACGGCAACTTGGGCATGTACCGCATACAACTTTCTGGCAATCAATACATTCCGAACGAAGAAATCGGACTGCACTACCAGTTGCACCGCGGTATCGGCGTACACCATACCCGCTACAACGAGTTAGACAAGCCCTTTCATTGCAGCATTTTTGTGGGCGGGCCGCCCAGCCATGCTTTTTCAGCCATTATGCCCCTGCCAGAGGGCCTCAGCGAGCTCACCTTTGCCGGGATGCTGGCAGGCCGCAGGTTTCGCTACACGCGCCGCGAGGGGCATTTCCTGAGCGGAGACGCTGATTTTGTGAT
>JALHMA010000312.1 GCA_022844265.1 Saprospiraceae bacterium
CGCGTGTTGCAGGACGGTTTTGGTCAACCCAAATACGCGCCCTGCCCCTTATTGGTGAATATGGTAACTGCCGGCAAACTCGGCGCAAAAAGCGGGGAGGGCTTTTACACCTACTCCCCTGGCTCCAAAGAATTGGTTGTATCTAAAACCTTTTTATAATCACTCACTTCTCACCTCTCACTTCTCTCCTCTCACTTCTTCAAATTCGCCAGACTCTCTTCCAGAATAGCGATGCGGGTTTGCGCATCTGCCAGTTTTTTTCGTTCATTTTCAATGACTTGTGGGGGAGCGCCGTTGACAAAACGCTCATTGGATAATTTTACCAGTACCGATTGGGCAAAGCCTTGTTGATAGGCCAGTTCGGTAGCGGTTTTCTGGATTTCGGCCTCCACGTCGATCTCCTGACTCAATACCACATAGTATTTTTCCGTACCGGAAATAAAAGATTTGGCATTGGCCGGCTCCGTTTCCGAAAAAGTCAGTTCACTTAGATTTGCCAACTTGATAACCATTTCCGGCAGGCCGCTTCTGGCAAACAGTGCTTCAGATACAGGCCCTGATTGACCGATTACGACCAGCGGGTCTCGGGGTTTGATCTGATTCTGGTTCCTGATTTCCCGGATTTTACCGATTACATCCTTGGCTGTTTCTACTTGCACAATCAGCGCCTGATCGGCGGCCGATGCTTTGGGATAAGATTGTATACAACAATCGTCGCCATCTGGCCGCGAGCGGAGCTGGTGCCAGATTTCTTCCGTAATAAATGGCATAAACGGATGCAGTGCCACCATCATTTGTGAAAAAATATCCAGGGTAGCCTCGTATGTAGCGCGGTCGATCGGTTGTTCGTAACCGGGTTTGATCATTTCCAAGAACCAGGAGCAGAAGTCATCCCAGATAAAACTATACAAACTCAACAGCGCTTCACTCAGGCGGAATTGTTTAAAATCGTTTTCTCCTTCGATGAGCACCTGTTTGAATTTCTCCTGCAACCAATGCAGCGCCAGCGCATTTTTTCGCTTAATATCCTCGTTTTCAGGCGCTTCTGTTACCTGCCAACCTTTCACAAGACGCAGGGCATTCCAGAGTTTGTTGCTGAAATTTCGTCCGTTTTCACAAAGTTTTTCATCAAATAAAATATCGCCACCGGCAGCGGCGCTCGACATCAGCCCATAACGAACGCCATCGGCGCCGAAATCGTCGAGCAGTTGCAGCGCATCCGGGGAGTTGCCCAGCGATTTGGACATTTTGCGCCGTTGTTTATCGCGCACCATGCCAGTGAAATACACGGCCTGAAACGGCTTTTCACCTTTGTATTCATAGCCGGCCATAATCATGCGCGCCACCCAGAAAAAGATAATATCCCAACCGGTAACCAGTACATTGGTAGGGTAGTAGTAGTTGATTTCGCCATCCGGCTTTTCAAAACCGTTGAATACGCTGATAGGCCAGAGCCAGGAGGACGCCCAGGTATCGAGCACATCTTCATCCTGGCGCAGGTCGTCGAGACTGAGTTGGGGGTTGCCTGTTTTTTGACGCGCTATTTCCAGGGCTTCCTGGGCTGAGGTTGCCACAAAAACGTGGGTTTCCTGGCTGAGTCCTTCCGATTTCAGGTACCAGGCCGGTATGCGCTGCCCCCACCACAACTGTCGGGAAATGCACCAGTCGCGCAGGTTTTCCATCCAGTTGCGGTACAGGTTCTGGAAATTGGGCGGATAAAATTTGATTTCCTCTTCTATGACTGCTTTGAGCGCCGGTGCGCCAAGGTCTTCCATTTTGACAAACCACTGCAGCGATAATTTTGGCTCCACCACGGATTGTGTGCGCTCCGAACGCCCGATTTTGGTCTGGTAATCTTCAATTTTGACTAAGTTATCACTTTCCTCCAGCAGGGCTTTCATCCGTTTGCGCGCTTCAAAACGATCCAGTCCAACCAAGGGGGCAAACGCACACTGCTCGCTTATTCTGCCGTCGTCTGTGATAATATCGATAATCTCCAGATGGTGGCGTTGTCCGATTTCATAGTCATTCGGATCGTGCGCGGGCGTAATTTTCAAAGCGCCGGTACCGAGTTCAATATCTACATAATCGTCGGTAATGACTGGAATAGCCCGGCCGATCAGGGGAACCAATACTTTTTGGCCAACCAAGTGGCTATAACGCGGGTCTTTTGGATGAACAGCAATCGCCACATCCGCAAAAATCGTTTCCGGGCGCTGGGTAGCGATGGTGATACCGTCAGCGCCGTTTTCCTTTTTATAATGTATATGGTAGAACTGCGATTGCTCCTCTGTATAGAGCACCTCTTCATTGGACAAAACCGTTTTCGCCTCCGGGTCCCAGTTGACCATTCGTTGTCCGCGATAGAGTTTGTTTTTTTGATACAGGTCGACAAACATCCGGATACAATCCGCGTAATATTGCGGATCCATGGTAAATGCGGTGCGTTCCCAATCGCAGGAGGCGCCGATTCTGCGCAGTTGATTCAGGATAATGCCGCCGTATTTATCCTTCCATTGGTAAGCGTATTCCATGAACTGCTCACGAGTAATATCGGCTTTGCGCAATTTTTTTTCTTCCCGGAGCCAGCGCACCACTTTTGCCTCGGTGGCGATACTGGCGTGATCGGTTCCGGGTACCCAGCAGGCGTTTTTGCCGTCGAGCCTGGCTTTCCGGATCAGAATATCCTGTATGGTATTGTTCAGCATGTGGCCCATGTGCAGCACACCGGTCACATTAGGTGGGGGAATTACAATCGTAAAAGGTTCTCTTTCGTCGGGTATCGAGCGGAAATAGCCGCGGCTTTCCCAGTGGGCATACCAGCGGTCTTCGGTATCAGCAGGTGAGTAGCGGGTTGATAGTTCCATGTGCAGTCAGCAGCAATCTGTTGTGTTATTTGAGTGATAAAACCAAAACGGCTGGCAAAGGTAGCACCGACTATCCTGAAAAAGAAAAAACCGGAGTGCAGCGATGCACTCCGGTATACATAAATGGAGATTAGGGTTGGGTATGACCCCCCATAACAATGAGGCGTGTTGTGGGCAAAAGGAAGATTGCTTTACCTGGAAGCGATTACAATCGAAAAAAGTTAAGCAAACAAGGATTATTTTTGACCAACCTCCCTTCCCTGTCAACAAGGAAGGAAGGTGGCCCAGGATTTGCTTTGGCCTTCGCTGACCGAAGACCTGTGGAGGATAAATGAAGCAAATTATTTTATTAATCAAAAAGATTATGCACGGGTAACGGGCGGGGGCCTGTTGAAAAATGTTTTTTGTTTTGGGGTGGTTGGTTGTTTATGGCATATTATCAGTACTGATAATGTATTCCCGCCCATCCGCCGGAGTCGTTGCTTTTTTTGTTGTTTCTTTGTTGTTTCCCTTGTCACTTTTGGAAACGAAGGTCGATTCTGAGGAAAAAAACAGGCTGAAAAGAAGGAATATAACTGGCATAACCGAACGTTTAATTTTGTGTTAGAAGTAAATCTTGACACAAAAGTCCGGCGCGCTTGCCCTTCAAAAAAGGACAAAGTTCTCCATTTCAATCCGGCCAGATTGAGCATAAACGCTACGTATTTTGATTTATTTTTGCGTTTAAAAAATTGATTATGACTGTTTTACATTCTTCGAGTGCTTGTTTTTACTGTTCCTTCAGCAGCAGCAATTTTTTGCTAACTTTGTGCTGATGAAACCAAAGGCGTCAGGATTGCTGGTGAAATATTTTCTCTGCAAATATGCGGGCAGTCAAAACCCCCAAACAAGGACATTTTCCCTTGTTTCAATCCGGTCAGATTCGCCTTTTTTTGCCTTAACCAATTGATTATCAAAATAATACACTATGGATTTTGATGTGCTAAAAGACCTGGTACAAACCATTACACGCAATAAAATTAAAAATATAGAGGTGTTGGGCAACCCCGGGGAAGAAAAAAGCAGGGTGGAACTGATGTACGACGGCATCAGTGCAGGCAAGTTCAAATCGGAAGAGGATATTGCCCGGCACTTTTTTAAAAGTGACGCCAAAGACCCCAATTACCGAAAACTCAAAAATAAACTGATCCGCCAGTTGGTCAATACCGCTTTTTTTGTGGATGTGAATCAACCGGCCTTCAATGAGCGTGCAAAGGCATATTTTACAGCATATAGGGATTTTGCTGCGGCATCTATTTTAATGTTACGAAACACAGGTAAGTCAGGGGTATATTTATTTCAATTGGTCTTAGAGCAGGCGATTAAATATGAGTTCATAGAGCTGGCGGCCGATGTCGCAAGGATATTAAGGCGAGATTACGCTAGAATTGCCGGTGATTATGAAAAGAATCAGTATTTTACAGGCTTACATCGCAAATACGAAGAAAAACGCAGGTATGAAACCCTGGCGCTTGACTATAATGAAACCCTTGTTAGTTATTACATTACCAAACGTTCACCAAATGAAGAGATTCATCAACGAGCAACAACATATTTTAACGAACTATTGCCACTGGCAGATCAAGTAGATACCTCTGCCTTTTATAATTTCACATATAATATTGGCATCATAAAGTATCTATCGGTAAATGACATTGAAAAAGCCCTGCAAATTTGCAATGAGGCACTTAAAATTTTGGAACCCAGAAAAAATACTAACAGGGGAACGTTGGTTTCTCTAACTATGCAAAAAATGGCATGTTATACTCAACTCAGAATCACTGACAGTATTACAGTCAGAGAGATGTTAGAATATTGCCTGAGTATGTTAGAGGAGGGTAGTTTTAACTGGGTACGTGTCCACGAAGTCTATTTTTATCATTGCACTTATTCTGGTCGTCATGAAGAAGCGCTGGAGGTTTATGGTAAAATAAGCCAATCTCCAAGTTTCTCATTAATAGATGGCAGTCATCATGATAATTGGTTGCTTTTAGGAGGATACCTACACTTATTAGCCAAATTAGGCGCACTTGACCCTGCCAAAGTGGAAGATGTAGTCGGCCCTTTTCGATATGGCAGGTTTTTTAACGAAATCGAAGTACTTGCAAAAGACAAGGAAGGTATGAATATTCCGCTGGTATTTCTGTCTATCTTATTCCACCTGGCGCAAAAAACCTTCGATGAACAAAAAGATATAACTGTTGATGGATTGGAAAAATACCGGCAGCGCTGGCTCGCCAACGATATGAACCGCCGCAGCGACAGCTTTTTAAAAATGCTCATTGCTTTTGCCAAAAAGGAATTTGCCACAGCCGCTGCGGAGAAAAAGATCAGTAAAGAGCTGGAAGTGTTAAAAAGTGAAACCCCGCAGGTGTCGGGCCAGAATTTTGCGGTAGAAGTGGTACCGTATGAAACGCTTTGGGCATTGCTGAATGCCAAAACGTAGCCTGGACTCATTTTTCAGACAGGCTATTTTTCGGAAAAGAGATTTCCCTGCTTCGGCCTTCTCCTGTCAAAAATTTGTTTACACATTTACTTTTTCCGATACAAAAAATATTTTTTTACCGTGTAGTGCAAAACTACCTATATTAGCAAACATAATAATACAACAGGGCGTCTTGCGCACCTGTTTATCCCTATTTCGTAATCAAATTTGCACCCCATGGAATTTGAAGTATTGAGAGACCTGGCCAAAACTATTACCCGGAACAAAATCAAAAATATTGAGGTGCTCGGTAATCCGGGAAAAGAACAAAGCCGGGTAGAACTATTCTTCGATGCGATCACTTCAGACAAGTTCAAATCTGAAAAAGAACTTGTCAGACATTTTTTCAAAACTTATGATACGAAAAATCCCGGCTACCTGAAACTTAAAAATAAACTGGTACATCAACTGGTCAATATGGCATTTTTTGTGGATGTGAATCAGCCGGCTTTTAATGAACGGTCCAAGGCATATTATACAGCTTACAGGGATTTTGCAGCCGCAGTCATTTTGAGTAATAGGAATGCCGTTAAATCAGGGATATACCTATTTCAGTTAGTTCTGGAACAAGGTATTAAGTATGAGTTTACAGATTTAGCGGCAGATGTTTCTCGGATGTTGAGATCCGAATACGCAAGAATAGCAGGCGATTACGAAAAAAATCAGTATTATGCAGGCCTGCATCGTAAATATGAAGAAAAACGTCGTTTTGAAACTTTAGCATCGGATTATTATGAAACTTTAGTCAGTTATTATCTGACTAAACGTTCTCCAAATGAAGAAATTCATCAACTTGCGACAGCTTATTTTGATGAGTTGTTTCCTATGCTTAAGATGGTTGATACCACAATGTTTTATAGCTATACCTATTATATTGGCGTAATCAAGTACTCCTCTATTAATGATATAGAAGGCGCTTTGCGATTGAGTGATGAGGCTTTATCTATTTTGGAATCTCGAAAGAATAGAAATCGAAGCACATTAGTTAATTTCAGTATGCAAAAAATGGCTTTTTATACCCAATTAAGAAGTGACGATGGGTATAAAGTCAAAGAACTATTGGATTATTGTCTAGGTATCCTTCAAGAAGGGCATTTCAGTTGGTTCCGTTCATATGAAATATACTTTTATCACTGTACCTACTCCGGTGATTATGAAGTAGCGTTAAAGGTTTATGACAAAGTGACCCAATCTCCCAGTTTTGATTTTTTAGAAGGCAGCCACCACGACAACTGGCTTCTTTTAGGTGGTTATCTTCATCTTTTAGCAAAACTTGGCGCACTTGACCCAGCCAAAGTCGAATCAGTCGTTGGGGCATTTAGATATGGCAAATTTTTTAACGAAATCGAAGTCCTCAAAAAAGACAAGGAAGGCATGAATATACCTCTTGTGCTGCTACCTGTATTAATGGAATTGTCTCAAAAGCCAGATGACCGCGCTAAAGACATCCCTACAGAAGCCCTGGAAAAATACCGCCAACGCTGGCTCGCCAATGATATGAACCGCCGCAGCGACAGTTTTTTAAAACTATTGATCGCTTTTTCTCAAAAAGACTATGCTACTGCCGCTGCGG
>JALHMA010000313.1:0-4462 GCA_022844265.1 Saprospiraceae bacterium
ATCAGTTTTTCCCGCGCCGCCTGAAAAGTGCGCTGCGCCGTGGTCGGGTGCTGCGTATCGCCCACGATCAGTACGCGGATATGGCCGTTGGCTGCCACAGGGTCTTGATACGTGCGAAGCCGGAAAATGCCGGAGCTGTCCGCACCGGTCAGTGCTCTGTAATAATAGGCTGTGTTGGGTTCCAGACCGGCTATTTTTACACTATGCCACAGGTAATTGGCCGCAAAAGTATGGTAACTACCGCTCGCCACCTGCGTAAGCGCATCCGGCGAATTGCCCCACAGCACTTTGCTTTCCGTTCCGGCTGTCGTGCGCCAACTGACCCAGACGGAGTGCTCGGTCGGCGATTGCAGGTAAGGTTTGATGGTTTGGGCCTGTATGGCAGCATGTGACAAAAACAGGAGGGATACAATGGGGATGAGGCGCCGGGTACCGTTTTTCATTGTTTAGATATTGATGCGCGGTAAAGATAGGCAGGCGGGGTTGAATGCCTGGCGTTTCGAACAGGCGCTTGGCGGTAGATGGCAAATGATGCGGGGCGCCGCCCGTTGATGTCTGGAATCTTTGAAATTTGGGCGACCACACATTTGGGTGACCACAAGGAATTTGGGCGACCACAAGGGTCGCCCCTACATCATAAAGATAAAAACCTTGCTATTTACAAGTCCAAAGCCCGATTTTGTAGGGGCGACCCTTGTGGTCGCCCAAATTCCCCGTATTCGCCCAAATTTCAAAGGTTCCAGACACCAATGGCCGCCGCCTCATTCATAATCAAGGCCCAAGACATCCTTCGCCCAATTAAAATTGGTGGTAAATTCCACATACGCCGGGTATGCCTCTGATAACTCCTTCCAAAGGGTGTGGCATTGCTGGAAATATGTTTTTGCTGTTGCAAGTTCGTTCCTGTGATTCTGATAGAATAATCCCAATTTGGCGCATGAATAGGCCAGACCGCTTTTGAAGTCTACATTTTGAGGATAGTCTTCGTAAAGTTCTTTTTCTAATTGGTTGTATTGCTCAAAAAAAGTTAAAGCACGATCCAGATTTCCCAGCGCTTGGTGCGTATCGCCGAGTTTTTCGTATGAAGTGGCAAACCCGTTTTTGAAGTTTACGTGTTGTTGATGCGCTTCACAGAGTTCTTTCATCAAGGTGGCAAAATCCTCGAAAAAAGTTAAAGCCCGGTCGAAATCTCCCAATGCATAATGAGTATTGCCGATATGTTGATATGAAACGGCCAAACCGTCTTTGAAATCTACATTCTGCGGATAGGCATCATATAGTTCTTTGGTCAATGCAAGGCGTTGCTCAAAAAAAGCCAAAGCCGTGCCCAAATTACTTAATGAAGTATGAATTGAGCCGAGTCTTTCGTATGAAACAGCCAGATTGTTTTTTAAATCAACATTTTGAGGATAGACCTCGTAGAGTTCTTTTCCTAATTTGTTGTAGAGATCAAAAAAGGTCAAAGCGCTTTCCAAATTTCCCAGCGCGCTTTGAGTAGAGCCGAGTCTTTCGTAAGAAATGGCCAAGCTGTTTTTTAAATCAACATTTTGAGGATAGGTTTCGTAGAGTTCTTTCCCAAATTGGTTGTAGAGGCCAAAAAAGGTCAAAGCGCTATCCAAATTTCCCAGCGAAGCGTAGGTAATGCCAAGTCTTTCGTATGAAATCGAGAGATTTTTTTTATACTTTACATTTTGTGGATACGCTTCGTAAAGTTCTTTTTCTAATTGATTGTATCGCTCATAGAAAGCCAAAGCCTGGTATAAATCCCCCAGTCTAGTGTGCGTCACCCCAAGCCAGAAAACTGCTACCGCTAAACCATTTTTGAAATCATCATTTTGTGGATGCGAAATATAGAGTTCTTTTTTTATTTGATTATCTCGCTCAAAAAAAGTCAGAGCACGATCTAAATTCCCTAGCGCACTGTGCGTTTCGCCAAGTCTTTGGTATGCAATGGCCAAATTGTTTTTGAAATCATCGTTTTGTGGATAGGTTTCATAGAGTTCTTTTTCCTGTTGATTGTATTGCTCAAAAAAAGTCAAAGCCTCGCCCAAATCACCTGATGATTTATACGTTTCGCCGAGCCTTCTACAGGAAAGCCCTAATTCATTTTTATAATAAGGCTCTTCTGTTTCCAGGAGGCATAGTTGCTCTGCGCTGCTTTTATATTCCTGAAAATAATACAAAGCGTTTTCGATATCGCCGGTTTCGGTATAAAAATTTCCTATACGTCCATACAATTTGGTCAATGGAAGGTCGGGGTACTTAAGAATCTGAACCACAGACTCGGCATATCGGCAGAAAAGACTTGAGTATTTGTAATTTTCTTGGTGAATAATATTCTCATCCAATTGTTTCAGCAGCGCTTCTACCAAGGGGCCGCTGTCTTCCCGCAGCGTATCGTTTTTCCTGAGCATCATTTCCCGTATCACAGGACTGCATTGAAAAACACGATCGTCGGGTAAGTAGCGCAACCAACCTTTTTGTGTGAGTGCATTCAAGTGCTCATCCATGCCGGGAGACTGTTCAAAAAGCAATTCAAGCGCCTCATGGGACACCTTTTCGGCTACGGGTAATAAGGAAAACCAACTCAGCAACACGCGCTCCTCTTTGGTCAGCACATCCAGGTCGTACATAAAAGCAATAATGTCATCCGGTTTTGCTTTGTGCAGTTTGCCCCGGTACAGTACTTCAATGAAAGATTGCCTGACGGCGAGCAGTCCCTTGCTGTTCAAGTCGGCAAGCAGATTGGAAAGCGTATATTTTTTAGCGAATTTATTCAGTTCCGCCAGGTTTTTTGCCATCAATTCGAGTACCAGCGTA
Source organism: Saprospiraceae bacterium (assembly GCA_022844265.1). Lineage (GTDB taxonomy): Bacteria > Bacteroidota > Bacteroidia > Chitinophagales > Saprospiraceae > M3007. Next base: position 2,821 of record JALHMA010000313.1, read on the forward strand.
TTATCATCTACTGCTTTGCGGATATGGTTCAATATCTGGCGTTCTTCCTGAGACAGCGGGTAGTGTTTGTCGAACAGGCTGACTATATTGTCTTTTGACAAGCCCTCCACGGCGATCAGATCGGCGTCACTCAATTTGGTTATCCGGGAAGTAACCAGGATATGAAAATTTGAAAGCGTGAGTAAATGCGCGTACCAGTTGCGTAAGGCATCCAGGTCGTCAGCGTTGTCGAGCACAAGCAGCACAACGGGTTTCAGGTTGCCGAGTTTTTTGAAAAGCACTGGAAGGTTTTCCTGGTCGGGAATTTCCGGGGAGAAATGAATTTGAAAATTTTTGGCTAGTTCTGAAAGGGCTTTGGATTGGTTGCGCTCGTGTACAACCCATGCCATATACCGGTATTTTTTCTCATAAAGATGGAAAAAATGGGCTGCCAGTGTTGTCTTCCCAATTCCACCTTCTCCCGAAAGGATAAGCAGTTTGCCACTGGCTGCCTTTCTTCTTTTTCCTCTTATAACATCGTACATGCCCTGGAACAATCGTACCCAGAAGCGCTGTTCCTTCGGAAAAAAACGCCGGTAAATGGCGCGCATTTCTTTTTCGCGCCCTACAAAATTGTTTTTGTCGATAGGAGGTTTTTCTGTCAGCAGCCGGGGCACTTTGTGGTTCCGGTCCGTGTTAAAACGGATAACATCCATCAACTCCCCTTCATCCATTTCCCGTAATAAATCCAGCAATCCCGCTTGTATCTGGTTTTTGGTCAAACTCGCTTCGGCATAGCTGACCGTACCCTTGCGAATTTGTTTTCTGATGTCCTGAAAACGAGCAGATTGCAGGATGGCTTCGTCTAATTTCGGGCTGTTCTCCAGCAAGGCGCGGAGTTGCAGCAGCGCAGCCTCTAACTCGTCGGCTGCGATCAGATTCCGGATTTGGCGGAGAAAATTTTCGGTGTGCATGATTATCACTGGCTTTGGAGCCGGAAGGTAGGTTTTTTTTCCAAATAAGACCCTCACACGGCACTACATGGCGCTTTGGCGAGTAGCCCTGTACCGGCTGCTTTAGCTGCCGGACATTACGCCCGGCGTCTCCGGCAGATAAAGCAGCCGGTACAAAAAATATCCCGGCCCTCCATACAGGAAAACCGGGATGCTGTTCCGAATCACAACTCACGTAAAAATCACTTAGCCTCCATTTCGTACTGCAATACCAGTAAATCTGTTCGTTTCAATGGAACTAATGCAATAGTTCGACCTTGTTTATCTGTGAATTCGATTTCAAAGTTGTCATCACCCAGGATTTCAACGACAGCTCCTACCTGACCTATTCTCAGATTCTTTCCCGGCATCGCTTTTAACAATGCAACGGTATCAAAAAGCCTAATGCCTTGATTCATAATCCGTGAGTTTTTCAATTGGAACAATAGCAAATTCAGCATTTGGTAGTAGTGGCATCCAAAGCGGTTTTGGCTTCAAAGTTACTATTCTTGTATTTTGTATGCAAATACTTGTTCACAGGCGAATATATCCCGTACCGGCTGCTTTAGCTGCCGGACATCACGCCTGGCGTCTCCGGCAGATGAAGCAGCCGGTACAAAAAACATCCCGGCCCTCCCGCCAAGGGAAAACCGGGATGCTGTTCCACTCAC
>JALHMA010000313.1:4562-6961 GCA_022844265.1 Saprospiraceae bacterium
ACCCAGAAAAGTTCTGCTTTGCCGTATTTTTTCAGCAAGGTTTCAAACTGTTTTTTCGGGAAAGGATAAATTTGTTCGAGGCGGACAATCGCCACATCCGTGCGTTTTTCGTCCTGTTGGCGCTTGAGCAAATCGTAATACACTTTACCGGAGCAAACCAAAACGCGTTTTACGTCCTTGGCTTTGGCGGCAGTGTCGTCGAGTATTTCCCGGAAACGATTGCCGGTCTCCAGTTCGCTGATTTCCCCCAGGTTGAAAGGCGCGCGCAATGCCGATTTGGGCGTCATCACGATCAATGGTTTGCGGAAAGGCCGTACCAGTTGGCGGCGCAACAGGTGAAAAAAGTTGCTGGCCGAAGTGACATTGGCAATCGTCACATTGTTTTCTGCGCAACCTTGCAGGAAACGTTCGAGGCGGGCGGAAGAGTGCTCCGGGCCTTGACCTTCGTAGCCGTGCGGCAACAACATGATCAGGCCGTTCATACGGCTCCATTTGCTTTCCCCGGCAAAGATAAACTGGTCGATAATGGTGCCGGCGCCGTTGGCGAAGTCGCCGAATTGCGCTTCCCAGAGCACCAGCGCATCGGGCGTAGCCAGGGCATAACCGTATTCAAAACCGAGCACGGCATATTCGGACAACAGCGAGTTGTAGATGCGCATTTTCCCCTGCTTGTCGCTCAGGCCGTCGAGGCGGTTCACTTCATGGTCGTTGTTCGCATCGAAAATGCAGGCGTGGCGGTGGCTGAACGTGCCGCGTTTCACATCCTGACCGCTCATGCGCACGTCGCGGCCTTCGAGCAGTATCGTGCCATAGGCTAAAAGTTCGCCCAGCGCCCAGTCGATTTTGCCGGTGCTGACCAATTGTTTTTTAGCGTCGTTGATTTTGGCAATTTGCGGGAGCGGCGTAAAACCCTCGGGGAATGTCAGCAGGTGGTTTAAAATCCGGTCGATGACAGGGCGTGGTACGCCGGTATCGGGGCTTTCCTGAAAATCCTTATCGTCGAATGTTTTTTTCAGCGCCTTCCAGATCAGTTCCGGTTCCTGGTAGGTGTACGGAAGCGGATTCTGGCGCACATTGTCGAGCCGGGCCTGGAGGTCGGCCTTGAAAGCAGACTCCATGTTGCGGGCCAGTTGTTCGTCCACATCGCCACGCTGAATCAGTATATCGCTGTATTTTTTACGCGGGTCTTCGTGTTTTTCAATGATTTTCCACAGACCGGGTTGTGTGAAACGCGGTTCGTCGCTCTCATTGTGACCGTTTTTGCGGTAGCACACCATGTCGACAAACACGTCGGAATTGAAACGCTGGCGGTATTCGGCGGCCAATTCGCTGGCGAACACAACGGATTCGGGGTCGTCGCCATTGACGTGGAAAACGGGAGCCTGCACCACTTCCGCAACAGAGGTACAATAGGTGGAAGAGCGAGCGTCGGCCCAGTCGGTGGTAAATCCGATCTGGTTGTTGATGACCAAATGTACGGTTCCGCCGGTATTGTACCCTGCCAGGCTCATCATCTGGATCACTTCGTACACGATGCCCTGTCCGGCCACTGCGGCATCGCCGTGGATCAGGATCGGGAGCACCCGGTCGTAGATGCCGCCGTACATCGTATCCAATTTGGCGCGGCTGAATCCTTCCACCACCGGATTGACAGCTTCGAGGTGGCTGGGATTGGGCAACAATTTGACATAGAGCGATTTCCCGTTCAGGGCCTCGGTCTGGGAAGAATAACCCTGGTGGTATTTCACGTCGCCGGAACCGAAACTCTGATCCGGGATGGATTTATCTTCAAAGGCATTGAAAATCTGGTCGTAGGTTTTGCCGACAATATTACATAGTACGTTCAGGCGACCCCGGTGGGCCATCCCGATCACCACTTCTTCCACGGGCGTGTCGCCTTCGGCAGATTTGTTGATCATGGCATCGAGGGCCGGGATAGCCGCTTCGCCGCCTTCCAGTCCGAATCGTTTTTGTCCGACAAACTTGGTGGCCAGGAATTGTTCAAAGCCCACAGCGCCATTGAGTTTTTCGAGAATACGTTTCTTTTTTTCCACCGGAAAACCGAAATCAGGCCGCATGCTGCGGTTTTCGATTTGTTCGCGGAGCCACTGGCGCCTTTCTTTGTCAAAAACGTGCGTGCTCTCGAAACCGATATTGCCGCAATACAGCGCTTGCAGGCGCTCGATGATCTGGCGCAGGGTAGCGCCCGGCATCCCGATTTCGTAGCCGGCAGTGAATTTTTCATCCAGGTCCGCCTCGGCCAGGCCATAGTCGACGAGGTCGAGGCGCGGTTTGCGGTTTTTGCGCGGTTTGATGGGATTGGTTGTGGACAGGGTATGCCCGCGGTCGCGGTAGCCGTGGATCAGGCCGATGACGCCAAATTCTTTCTGGAGTTGCGC
>JALHMA010000314.1 GCA_022844265.1 Saprospiraceae bacterium
GCTGGCAACGATCAGGAAAAGAGCTGTGATCCACAGCAGGGATACATTTTTCATGAACATTTGAATGGTTTTAAAATTGGAAAGGAACATTTGATTGTTATTTCTTGATCAGTTCATTGAGATCCCGGTACAGTTTTTCAACAGGCTCACCCACCGGATGGTTTTTGTCGCCCCAAACCACGCGTTTGCCGGACTGGCCGATAAACATATACGTATTGGAAGGGTATTTAAAATCAAGCGTTGTGATGCCGGCGGCATCGGCTGCTTTGAACATCGACTTGGCAACGCGGCGTTTTACCCCTTTTATTTCGGCAAGGGAATCGCCCATAGCAGGCTCGTGTTTAAAAATCTGGCCATTGTCGAGCAGGATAAAATAGGATTCTTTCCCCACAAAACCGCCGCCGCTGCCCCATTGGAGCTGGTTTTCGGGCAAACCCGAAGCGGCTTGATAACGCGTATGTTTGCAGGCGAAACTTGTTACGGCCAGCACGAGGAGCAGGAAGAAAAAAGGCAACTGGATATTCATCGGAAAGGAATGGTTTTGGTTAAAAATTTGCTTTACACAGCTAAGGAACGGTTTCAAAACAACTTGGTATGCTATAATTTTTACAGTTTTGCCCCGTCGCTTATGAAGAAAAGAACGAAAATATGGTTTTTTCTGGTGCTGGGCATCCTTGCTTTGCCGATCACTATTTATGCCCAGTCAGGGCGGGCAGACTCGCTGCGGCAATTGTTGACAACAGCAAAACAAGATACGCAACGCGTCGGTTGGTTAACTGAGCTTGCCTGGGACATCAACGAATCGCACACGGAAGAAGCGGCCGGCCATCTTCAGGAAGCGGCCAGTCTGGCACAAAAACTGAATTATAAAAAGGGCGAGGCTACTGCCTGGAATGGTTTCGGCGTGGTGGAAGAAATTCGTGGAAATCTTGCAGAGGCTGAAGTTTTATACAAAAAAGCGCTCGACATCCGGCGAAAACTGGGCAATTTGCACGACATCGGATCATCGCTCAACAACCTCGGCGTATTGAACGAAATGGCCGGCCGTTTCGATTCCGCACTGATCTTTCACCGTGAAAATCTCAAGATACAGGAAGAACGCCGCGATACCGTCAAAATAGCGCGCGCCCTCTTCAACCTGGCCGGCGCATACCAGGAAATGGGGCTTTACCCGGAGGCCCAACGTCACCTGCTGGATGCACGACTGGTTCTGGAAGCCCGCAATGACCAGGATGGTATGGCAAAAGTGTATACGCAACTTGGCCACCTTCAGCTGGAACTCGACCGCTACCGCGATGCCCTCAAATGGTACGCACGGGCGCTCAGTATGCGCGAACGCATCGACGACCCGGGGCGGCTTGCCGAGGCGCTGACCGACTATGCCAATGCGCTCGATGAAGTAGATTCTTCCCAGGTGGCGCTCGAATATTACCAGCGCGCCCTGCGCATCTGGGAAGACCTGGATGACCAGCCGGGTCAGGCCAATGTTTACACGAATCTGGGAGATGCCTACAAGCATATCGGCGATTACAAAACTGCGCTTTACTACCTGCAACTGGCTGAAAAAATATGCCTTTTACTCGATGATAAACAGGCCTTGATGGAGGTGTACAATACCATCGGCGACGTGCACTACCGCGCAGGCCGGCAAAACGTGGCGCTGGAATATATCCGCAAATATTACGGGATTGCACAGGAAACCGGCGATGAAAAATACATCCAGAGCGCATATAAAGACTTCGCGGAAGTGTACGCGCGCATAGGTGATTTTTCGGAAGCCTATACCTGGCGCGTTCAATACGACAGCCTGCGCTACCAGCGGCTGAATGAGAAAATCGGGACAGACTTTGTCCGCAAGGAAGCGGTTTTTACGGATCAGAAAAGACAGGAACAAATCGAAGAACAACGCCGCGAATTGCGGGTGCGCGACGCGGAGCTGGCAACCGGCCGAACCCGGCAGTTGGCCCTGCTGGGTGGGGCGGTATTGCTGCTTTTGCTGGCAGCATTGTTGTTCAACCGCAACCGCATTCGCGCCCGGGCCAACAGCGAACTGGCTTCCAAAAACAGGGCCATCCAGCTCGAACGCGAACGGGCCGACAACCTGCTTAAAAACATCCTGCCCGAAAAAACAGCCCTCGAACTCAAGCTGCACAATAAAGTGCAACCTGTTCGATATGAATCCGTTACGGTGATGTTTACAGACTTTAAAAACTTTACCACCATCGCCGAAACCATGTCGCCGGAAACCTTGATATCGGTACTCGACGAGTGTTTCCGGATGTTCGATGCGGTGATTGCCAAACACGGGCTGGAAAAAATAAAAACCATCGGAGACGCTTACATGTGCGCCGGCGGCCTGCCGATGGAGAACGATACACATCCAATCGACACTGTCAGTGCCGCTTTTGAAATGCTGGAAGGGCTTCAAAAACTGATGTTAAAAAAATCGCCCGAACAGCAGGCCGTTTTCGAGATGCGGGTAGGTATTCATACCGGCCCTGTGGTAGCCGGTGTGGTGGGAAGCCACAAATTTGCATATGACATCTGGGGAGATACGGTAAACGTTGCCGCGCGGCTCGAACAGAGCGGCGTAGCAGGAAAGGTCAATGTCTCCGAAACCACATATGAACAGATCCGGCATCATTTCCAGTGCGCCTACCGGGGCAAACTGGCGGCAAAAAACAAAGGTGAAATTGCGATGTATTTCGTGGAAGGCTTGAAAATGGAAAACTAAAAATACCTTTGGGCCTTCTTAAGTGAATCTGCTTATCCACATTGTGCTGAAAAATGCGGGAATTGTTTTTCAAATTATTCAAATTCGGAATAGTCGGCGCTTCCGGCGTAGTGGTTGATTTTGGCGTCACCTGGCTACTCAAGGAACGTATCGGACTGAACAAATACATCGCCAACAGTACTGGTTTTGCCTGTGCTGTGTTTAGCAATTATATGCTGAATCGCATCTGGACTTTTGAGAGCCACGATCCCAATGTGGCCATACAATTCAGCAAATTCGCAGTGATTGCGCTGATCGGCCTGTTGCTCAACAACGGCATGATTTACCTGCTTACAGAACGCCAGGGTATGAAATTTTACCCTGCCAAATTACTGGCTACCGGGGTGGTAATGCTCTGGAATTTCTGGGCCAACTATACGTTTACCTTCCATCCGTAGAAAATTAAAGGGCCACCTTCACCTCTACAGCAGTCATACCTTTTTTGCCACGTTTGGTCTCAAACGTAACGCTGTCACCATTCCTGATCTTATCTACCAGGCCTGTCATGTGTACGAACACTTCCTGGCCGGTGCCTTCCTCGACGATGAAACCATAACCTTTGGACTCGCTGTAAAATTTAACGGTACCCTTGTACATTGAAAAAAAATTAAGTGTGCGTTCAAAAATAGGTGATACTAAATGTTTTGTAGATATCTCAAAAAGGGTTTATGAGGTTTATAGGGTTTATAAAGTTGATAATAGCCGCTCTAAAGAGCAATTTCTCCACTTTTGAGTGGCCACTATAAACCTTATCAACCTTATAAACCTCATCAACCTTATAAACCCTCATCAACCTTTTGTTTCCTTCCGAATGACCCGCCGCAGGTTCATTTCCTTCACAGGTTGTAATACCAGGGGCGCTTGTTCCTCTTCAACGGAATCGGAATCCAGCCCAAACCAGTTTTTGGGAGAAGACACCCAACCTTTCACGGTAAGATACACGCTCAAAATGAGTTGATCCTTCCAGGGCAGTTCGTTTTCATTGCTTAAAAACTCCTGGATAATGACAAAACGGAAGTCGCCCGTAGGATATTTGCTGGCACTGGAATGGTAGCGTGAGTATATGGTAAGTTCATCATTTTCAACCAGTTGCTGTACTACCAGGTTCATAAATACATTCATGCGCTGTTGTACCCGGAAGCCTAATCGGAAGTTGACTTTATATACGTCATCGGGTGCGATGGTATTTACTTCGTACTCCATCGTGAAGGGTTCGTCGGTTGTTTCAATATGGACAAACCAGTACACATCGGCGCGTTTGGGCTGGGTTTGCAGGATGGAGTACAAGACCTTGTCCTCCACTTTTTTATGGTTTTTGGCGCCGCTCATAAAAACGAGGTTGGTTGCATACTTGGGTATGTCCGAGTCGTTGCTCAGGGAAATCAGCTGATCGAGGTAGTCTTTTATTTTGACCTCATCATTGTACCGCGACCGGATTCTGCGGGCAGTGACCCAAAGCAGCATCATGCCGAAAAGCAAAGCGCCCATGATGACCGTGACATAACCCCCTTCAAAGAATTTAAGGGTATTGGCGATAAAGAAACTGCCTTCCCATGCCAGGTAAAACACCAAAAAAAGCCAGATGAAGCCGGATTTGACCCGTTGCAATACCATCCAGTTGGAAAGCAGGATAGTAGTACACAGCATGGTACAAACAACGGAAAGCCCATAAGCCGCCTCCATGCGCGAGCTTTGCTGGAAATATAAAACCACACTCACACAACCCAGCCAAAGAAACGTATTTACGGCAGGTATGTAAATCTGGCCCTTCATATTGGTGGGAAATTTGACGGTCATTTTTGGCAAAAAGCCCAGCCGAATGGCTTCAGACGCCAAAGTAAAAGAACCTGAAATCATGGACTGGCTGGCAATAATGGCTGCAAAAGTGGCAATAATAATACCCGGCCAGAGAAACCATTGCGGCATGATTCCATAAAACGGGTTTTCTTCCAGCGGTTTTCCTGTATGGTGCAGCAGCCAGGCAGCCTGCCCGAAATAATTGAGCAACAGGCTGATTTTCACATAAATCCAACTGATTCGGATATTTTGACGGCCACAGTGCCCCAAATCGGCATACAAGGCCTCTGCCCCGGTTGTACATAAAAAAACCGCACCCATAACAATAAGCATGCTCGGGCTGCTCTGCAACAACTGAATGCCCATCATGGGGTTGATGGCCTGGAAAACTTCCGGCATATAAATCGCCTGGCTGAGACCCAGCACTCCGAGCATGGTAAACCAGATAAACATAATGGGCCCGAAACCCTTGCCCACGGCCACTGTGCCGAATCGCTGGATAAAAAACAGCGCGGAAATAATGGCAATCGTAATACCAACGGTGGGTATTCCCGGATATTTGATAGCTAAACCCTCTATCGCCGATGAAACCGTGATCGGTGGCGTAATCATACCTTCCGCCAGCATAGCGGCGCCGCCCACCAATGCCGGGAACATCAGCCAGCGCTGTCGCCGTTTGATTAATGAATACAGCGAAAAAATACCGCCCTCTCCCTTATTATCCGCCTGGAGTACCAGCAGGACGTATTTAAGGGTGGTTTGTATCGTCAGTGTCCAGAAAACGAGCGATACGCCGCCGAGTACGACCAATCTATCCACAATTTTTCCCTCTCCGACAATGGCTTTCATTACATACAGCGGAGAAGTTCCAATGTCGCCAAAAATGATTCCGAGTGTAATAAGAAGCCCTGCTGTGGAAAGCCGGTGATGTGCCTGGTTACTCATTTGTTTATAGTGTTGCGTTATGACGGGCAAATGTATAATGGTACGGTGTTGATTTTTTCCAAAACATTTGAAAATACCGATTACTTACATCAGTTTTCATAGGAAATTGTAAAAAAGCAGTGTTTCTTTGCCAAATGCAGCATGCCGGAAAGATTTTGCTCCTTTTATTATTTCTGTTTCAGGCCTTGCTGGTCCGGGGACGGGAGGTACCGCATGTCCGCAATTTTTCACCTGGCGATTATTACGCGCAAAACCAAAACTGGTCACTGGCCCAGTCGCCGCAGGGCTGGATCTATACAGGCAACAACGGCAGCCTGCTCGAATACGACGGCGCACGCTGGCAATCCTTCTTTTTGCCCGAAAAACAAACCGTCAGAGCTGTTGCCACCGGGCGAAACGGCGAAATTTTTTGTGGGGGATTTGCGGAATTCGGCTATTGGACGAGCAATGCTTCCGGGCGTACTACCTATACTTCGCTGAGCAATCAGACGCTTTCCGATCAATTGCACAAAGAAGAAATATGGCATATTCTGGTACTGCCCGATTGTGTTTTGTTTCAGTCTTTTTCTGTTATTTATAAGTATGATTATCAAAAAGTTACGCCCATTAAACCGCCGGAGGCCATTATGTTTGCCGGCGCGGTCGAGGGGCGCGTTTTACTGCCGGTCATCGGGCAGGGTTTGTATGAATTAATGCCTGACAACAGCTTTCGTTTTCTGGAAGGCACGGCTGTCCTGCAGGATAAAATTGTGCAGTTCCTGACGCCCGGACCTGCCGGTGGCATTTGGATCGGCACCAGCAACCACGGTATTTATGAATGGCGGGACGGGCAATGCCGGGAATGGGCGAATCCCCTGAATTTGGAATTGCGAAAATACCAGGTGAATAAGGCTATTGCGCTGAAAAACGGCGGGTGGGCCATTGGTACCATCCTCAACGGGACGTATATATTAGATCCTGCTGAAAACCTGCAATACCAGATCAACCGTTCCAACGGCCTGCAAAACAACACGGTGCTTTCCATGCTCGAAGACATGGACGGCAACCTCTGGCTTGGGCTCGACCGGGGCGTTGATTTTGTGGCGCTGCGTTCGCCGCTTACCTTTTTTAACGATCAAACAGGTAAAATCGGCACTGTCTATACCGCCGTGCAGTGGTCCGACCGGCTCTACCTCGGTACCAATCAGGGCGTTTTTGTCAGAAGCGCTTCACCACGTACTGATGCTGATTTTCAATTGGTGGAAGGTACCCAGGGGCAGGTGTGGAACCTGCAAGTATTTGACAATCAATTGATTTGCGGACACAACACCGGCACATTTATCATCGAAAAAAATAATGTTGCCAAGAGAATATGCGATATAACCGGCGGCTGGTGTACCCTGCAGGCGCCAGGTCGACCCGATATTCTGGTGCAGAGTACGTATACGGGCCTGA
>JALHMA010000315.1 GCA_022844265.1 Saprospiraceae bacterium
TCCGAGTCGTACCGAACCCTCGTCGCGCTGGCGACGTTCCTGAAACGCCATCCGGGCCTGAAGATCGAAATCGGCGGCCATACCAACCTGCGGCCCAACGATCGCTTCGCCGCCGAACTGTCCACCAACCGCGCGCGCTCGGTTATGGTTTTCCTGACCGACAACGGCATCGCAGCCGATCGGGTAACATATAAAGGTTACGGAAAATCCCAGCCCCGCATCAATGCCTTTTCCAAAGAAGCAGACCGTGCCAACCAGCGGGTCGAGGTGAAGGTGCTTGAAAAATAATAGACTTGTTGCGGTGGGTGGCCATATTATGGGTAGTGAAAAACAATTGAGCGTCTTCCTATCCGGGCGATGTATAGTTTTGTATTATTGTACTTCAAAACCCTCCTCGCCATGATACACCGAATGTTTTCTCTTGCTGCTTTTTCCGCCGACTGGGCGGTGCTCCTGCTGCGCGTTATTTTTTGCGGACTCATTCTGTACAACCACGCTTTTGTTAAACTCAACCTTTTTAAGGACAGCCCGGACAGTTTTCCCGACCCGCTGGGTTTCGGGGCCGCCAACTCCTTTTACCTGGTCATATTTGCCGAAATGATCTGCGGCGCGCTGGTGCTGGTCGGGTTGTTCACGCGCTGGGCGCTCATACCGCTGATGATTACTATGTCAGTGGCAGTGCTGCGCATCCACTGGGAAAATGATATTTCAGATAAGGAATTACCTCTGTTGTACCTGGCGGTGTATGCGGCGATTTTTTTGTTGGGGCCGGGGCGCTTTTCGATCGATGCGAAAGTTGAATGATTCATCATTCATCATTCATCATTCATCATTTATTTTTCCCGCTTTCCCGCCTATAAATCACCTCCTGTATCGGCACGCCCGCGATTTTGCTTTCCAGCCAGGCGATGATGTCCAGGTACATGAAAGAGCGGCTTTCAAAGGGGCTGTTTTGCAGGTTTTCCAGTTTTTCTTTCAGGATCACAAAAGCAGCGCGTACACGGTCGGGGCTGTCGAGTTGGAACACCTTGCGCAGGAAACGAAAAATTTCTTCTTCCACTACGCTAAGCGTTTCCATTTGTGCCATAAAACGGTAGACGGATTTAATCAGGTGTTCGAGGATGCCGAAATTGCCGAGCTCGTAATGGGCGATCAGGTGCAGCAAACGGGCATAACATTGCAGGTCGCTGCGCAGGTTCACTTTCCAGTGGATGATGCGGTGCAGGTATTCGATGGCTTTTTCCGCGTCTCCGGCGCCGAAGTATAGGCTGGCGATTTTATAGTACAGCACCAGTGTCCGGTGGTGGTCGATCAGCAGGTGGTAGTGCGTGAGTTTTTCCTCAATTTGTGGCACTAAGTACAGACCGTCCGAAAAAGTACCTTTCAGAAAATGTCCGTTGATGCGTGCAATCGTCAGATAGACAAAGGTTTGTACACGCGTGTTGTCATTGGCATTGGCTTCGTCCGTATCGGAAAATGCTTCAAACAAGATCAGCGATTCATCGTATTTGCGGTGGTTGCGCAGCATAAAATGCGCGATCATCAGGTTGTGTAGTCCTTTGATGTAAAACAGCGTCTCTACCCGGCACATGTGCGGCTCATCGCGGAACAGATCGACCCATTTTTGCGCATAGCGGTAGTACATCAGGAAATCCTGTAAAATAAGTCCGTGCCAGCAGTAGGCCTGATACAGATACAATCGGCCGAAAAAACCCTTGGTCAGGTGTGCTTCGGGCGGCAGGCGCGAAGCAAAAAACTCGCGGATAGCCACCTCGTCTTTCGCATTGCGGGCGTGGCCGACATTGATATACCAGCTGTACAATTGCAGCGAAAGGTTGGAGAGGTTGCCGACCAGCGACAGGCGTTCATTGAGTGCATTCACTTCCAGCGACAGCAGTTCGGCGCGGTTCTGAATACTGCGGGTGATGTGTAATTGTTCGATTTTTTTTTCAAATACCAGCGCCTGGTGCCAGAAAGTGGTCTGGTGGTAGGTTTTTGCCACGTCTTTGATGCGCTGCAACAACTTCAGGCTTTGTTGAAACAGGCCTTTGTTGTACAGAATCCGGGCATACTCCATCTGCTCATGCAGTTGAATTTCGATGTTCGTATCGTCGCGGAGGGTGCGGAGACTGGCCAGTATCTGGCGGTACAAATTGGCTTTTAGGTTAGGAATTTGAACCTTTTTGAGGGTTTTTACCTTGCGCAGCAATGCTTCCTCATCATACTCATCCATTTTGTCGATAGCATCAAAAAGCAAAGTAATTTTCAAATCAGCCGTGCCCAGATTGCGCTGCACAAACAGTTTGAAATTGCGTTTCTCCGCTTTTTCCAAAGATTTGATCAACTGAAATAATTCGTCCGACGAGCGTTTGGCCATCGCTTTTTGTTGCAAATCTCCGAAAAAGTACGGTCAACCTTTTCCGTCCTTTAAAAAAAACAAAGGGGGCATTCAACATATTGAGGAAAAGCAGGTTATGGTGGAAACTTTTATTTTCCCATGAACAAAACATTTTTGCTTCTGACAGGCCTGGTGCTGGCGCTCGCCGGTCTGGCAGCGCTCACCTTAAGCGCTTACACCAATAAAATTATTTCACGTCCCATGAATAGTACTACTTCCGATTCCACCCGTACTTCAGTGTACGGTTTTACCGTAAACAGCCTCGATGGCACGCCCGTTTCACTGGAAAATTACCGTGGCAAATTTATCGTCGTACTCAATGTGGCTTCCGAGTGCGGTTACACGCCCCAGTATGCCGACTGGGAAAAATTTTACAATGAAAACAAGGAACACGTGGTGGTGCTGGGTTTTCCCTGCAACGACTTTGGCGGACAAGAGCCCGGTTCCGCGGCGGAAATCGGTGCGTTTTGCCAGAAAAACTACGGCGTTACTTTCCCGATGTTTGAAAAAGTGGCGGTTAAAGGCGCCGCCAAATCACCCTTGTATCAATGGTTGACTGACCCGGCCCAAAACGGCTGGAACAGCCAGGAACCTTCCTGGAATTTTTGCAAATACCTGATCAATGAAAAAGGGGAACTAACCCAGTTCTTTGCCTCGAAAGTGAAGCCGGATAATGTGGAGTTTTTGAAGGCGCTGGGGCTTTGAGGTGTTTAGTGTATGGTGTTTAGTGTTTGGGGCGCTTCGCTTTGGGCCGTGTTTGGTGTTTGGTGTATGGTGTTTGGGGCGCTTTGCCCTTGGCCGTGTTTGGTGTTTGGTGTATAGTGTTTGGGGCGCTTCGCTTTGGCAACTGTTCGCGTTTTGGCCGAATTACATACAGTTGCCAAAGGCAAAGCGCCCCAAACACCATACACTAAACACTAAAAACCCGGTCAATATTGGCCTTTTCCGTTTCAATATTGGCTTCTGTGCGGTAGGTTCCGATTTCGGTGTCGAACTTCAGTTTGTTTTGCACGCTGTTGCGCAGGAGTGTGGTTTTTTCCAGGTTAGCCATTTCAAATACCTGTTCTTCCTGGTGGAGTACATAGTCGTAAGGCCCGCGCGATGAAATGAGTTTTACTAGAATCGGCGCTGTTTCGACGGCAATAAAAAGCAGGGTGAGAAAAAGGCTGGCGTACAGAATTGCGAGGCTTTTCTGGGTCAGCCGCGACAGGGCGTCGATGCGTGCGGCCAGTCCGTCGTAGCGGTTGCGGTCAAGCGTGGCGATGTTGCTTTGCGCAGTACTGTCTAATTGCTGAAGCGCCCGTTCTTTTTCCCGGATAGCCGGCTGGTGTATTGCTAGCAGCCCGTCGAGTTCCGTTTGTGCCTGTTCGGCTGCTGCTTTTTTGACCTTGTAAATCGGTCCGAGGTTGCGTTGTTTTGATCCGCCTGTGCCGTCGGCTTCCTGAATTGCCACCCTGGCCAACGAGTCGCGGAACGCCGTTTTGAGCGAAATATCCGTTCGAAGAGCCGCAATCTGGTTGCGTACATCCGCGATCTGGCCGGTGTAGCGCTCTTTCACCTTGTCTTCCTGTTGTTTGAATACTTCCTGCTCCATCTGCACAAGTTCTGCGCGGATTTCCTTTTCAAAAATCTTGAGTTCCAGGGGTTTGGAAATGACCACTGCCAGTAAAACGGCCATAATAAGTCGTGGAAAAGCCACCCATGCGTCGCGCCACCATTTGCCCTGGCTTTTCATGCTCATCACAATGTAGCGGTCGAGGTTGAAAATCATCAGTCCCCAGACCAGTCCGAAGGCCACGGCCATGACGTACGATTCAAAAACGGTGTACAATGCGTAGGAAGAGGAGAAAAAAGCAAGTACGCCGGTAAAAAACACCGTAGCGCCGATGCCCATGTATTTGTTGCGATCCGTTGGGCATTTGTCGAGGATGGAAGCATCCGTGCCGGCGCAAAAAAGAAAAAAATCTCCTGTTGATTTCATAGTTATAATTTAATGTGCCGCTACAGGGAGGCAAAAGGTTGATAAAGTTGATAAGGTTGATTAGGGTTGATATACATCCGCTCGAAAAGGTAAAATCGTTTTATTTTCGAGTGGATGTATATCAACCCTAATCAACCTTATCAACTTTATCAACCTTTTCCCCCAAAGCAACTTGCAAACGCAGAAACCCGCAGAAAAATTTCGATAAGCATGGTACTTGGTTAGACCAAATACCTGCTTTAACAAAATTGTGTTGAAAATCCCCAAAAAGACAGTGGCAAAACAGCCTTGCGCCGTTTTGCCACCATAACCAAATCAAATTTTCGTATGAAGTTCTTGAAAATAACGGATAACTACTTAAAATTGCAGGTGCCACATTTTTGAGTTCAGGTCATCCGGCCCCTGGCGATTAATAGCGCCCTGGTATCCTTCCGCATTCAGCGATTGTTCGATGATCGGGTAGCGGAAACGAACGGGAATTTTGTTGTTGTTCTGATTGGAAGGGCCGGGTGTCAAGGCCGGGATGCCCGTTCTGCGCCAGTCGAACCAGGCTTCCAGGCCCTGGAAATAAAGAGAAACCCATTTCTGGAAACCAATTTTCTGGAGTTTCTCGGTTTTTGTGCCCGTGTATGCTACTTCCGGCTGTGCAAAGTAATTGGCAGGTGTAGTCAGACCATAAAACGCAAAAGAAGCATTGACACCTTTTTCATAAAAAGAGGTTTCTGCGCTTTCGCCGATCAACCCTTTTTCCGCCGCTTCAGCCAGGAGAAATTGCAGTTCCGCATACGTCATGATTACTCCTTTCGCAATGTTAATTCCTTCTGTGGAAATTGAGTTTTCATAAAACAACGAACCGATACGTGACTGGAATTGCGGGCCGCCGTTGTACTGCAACGCATCCACATCATTCAGGCCGTTGGGCAGTCCGGCATATACAGGATTGGCATTACCTTCTGTGGCAGGTGTAGGACGAAAAAATACAGACAAACGGGGATCTGTCAAACCGGCCAGCGTATCCAGCAAGGTTTTGGAAGCGCGGAACTCATTAAAAGAGCCGATACGCGATGAATAAAGCGGGAATTGGTCCGGCGCAGTGCTTCTGAACGTGTACACGCCGTTATCGGCATTGCTTGTTAGCACAGGATTGGTTGTAGCGTCGTTTACGATACTCCGCAAGTCGGCTCCGACATCCTTTTTGCCCGAGATGCGCAACAGGTAGCGAATGCGCAGCGAGTTGGCTAATTTTTTCCATTTTGCCACATCTCCCGCATAGATCAGATCGCCTGCCACCACTTCGCCGGTTGTGCCCAGAATGGTATTGGCAGTTTGTAAATCATTCAGGATGCCGTTGTAAATCTCTTCCTGTGTATCATATTTCGTGTAGTTGATACCTTCTTTTGCTTTGATCGCCTCAGAGTATGGAATATCGCCATAAGCGTCTGTTGCCAGGGAGAACATCCAGGCGCGCATCACCAGTGCGATACCCTTGTAGTTCTGTTCGTTCTTTGCATCGCTCTGGATAATGATGTTGTTGACATCGCGCATGTTGTCGTACACATTGTTCCAGATACTGTTCAGTTCTCCCCAGAGGTAGCGGTCTTCGTTTACGAACTGGTTTTTTGCCGTGTGCTGAATGACGATATTGCCGATGCCCCAGGTTTCTCCCAGAACGGAACCGATCATATCGCGCTGAATTTGCGGCAGCAACAGACCGGAATTCACGGCAGTTGGCGCATTGGGGTTGGTATTGATATCATCAAAATCCTTGGTACAACCGGCAGTAAAGGCCAGGAAACCACAAAGGATGAGCGATTTTATTCCTGTATATTTCATTGAATGAGTTTTTAAGTTGAAAATTTTAATACTCCGCAACGCTCAAAAAACAACTTATGCTTTTGACTAACCCCCGCGCTTTAGCCGGGGGGATAGAAGCAACCAAATCTAGCGGGGTTTTAACCCCAGACCACTCATTTTGGGTTAAAACCCATCTGTGTTTGTTCCGTTCATTTCCCCCGGCTAAAGCGCGGGGGTTAGTCAAAAGCATAAGTTGTTTTTTTAAGCGTTACTGATCGATATTAAGTAGTTATCCGTTATTGATTATCAACACGAATAACCAATAACTAATAACCGATAACTATTCAGAAGCGGCAATTCAGGTTAATACCCCAGCTCCGCGTAGAAGGCAGCGCCACCGACTCGACGCCGGGAATAACCGTACCGCCGGAAGTGGAGGAAGTCTCCGGGTCGATATGCGGCACTTTTGTCCAAAGCGCCAGGTTGCGGCCTACCACGCTGATGCTCAGATCGCGGACAGGCGCTTTGCCCCACATGCGATTGGGGAAAGTGTACCCGATGCGGGCTTCGCGCAATTTCACAAAGGAAGCGTCGTAAATCACGCCCTCGATCAGGCGGCGGCCCAGGGTGTAGGAACTGTGCCATTCGCGGGCGCTCAGTTTTACATTGTTAGCGCTGAAAGTACCGTCACCGTTTTTCACAACACCTTCGCCGATCACACCGTTGCCTGCTACATTCAGGTCGTATCCGTCTGCTCGGCCTTC
>JALHMA010000316.1 GCA_022844265.1 Saprospiraceae bacterium
CGGTTCCCGTCACAATGCTCATTTGATCGTGCCTGCTCATATCAACTGTCGCATCAGCAGCTATCTGCCAGTTTTTAGCGCCATCTGTTTTCCAGAATGACATATCTGTAAGTGGCAGTTTTTCCTGCGAACGGGCGGTTGCCGCGCATACAAGCAATACCCAGAACGGCAATTTTTTAAAAAGAAGGTGCATATGTAATGGCGAATGATGAATGATGAATGATGAACGATGAATGATGAATGATGAATGATGAATGATGAATGATGAACGATGAATGATGAACGATGAATGATTCCCAAAAGCCGCCTAAAATTTACTTCACCTCTGGGCCAAATATTCATCGTTCATCATTCATCATTCATCATTCATCGTTCATCATTCCTAATCTTCCTCCTCTTCTTCCATTTCATCCAGATAATCAATCATGATTTCAAAAAGAGGTCGGTGTTCGGCGACAAACATATCATCCGTCAGGTCTTCCAGGTCAAACCACTGCACTTCGGCGATGTCGTCGCTTGGTTCCGGTGTCCCATCGATCAGTACACAGGCATACAAATGCGTCATAATACTGTCGAAGGCATCGTGGTAGCGCCAGTCGTCGATTTTGCAGGAACCCAGGTAGGTGAGTTCGTCAATGGTAAGTTCTCCGCACTCTTCGCCCAGTTCACGCAAAACGGCGTCTTCATAACTCGGGTCAGCGGGATCGGTAAAACCGCCCGGAAACCTGTACCGGGTTTCATTGGCTTTTCGGGCCAGTAGTACTTCTGTGTAATCGTTGCGGAACACGGCAATGTCGACCGTCGGATAAACAGTTGGAAAGCGGCGTATATTCGCATAAATCATACCTGCCCGGAAATCGCGGAGGTTGCTCAGCGTTGAAAGTTCCGGTACTTCCGGAAAATCTTCTTCGCGGGCCTCCAGCACTTCCGTAGTATAACGCCCCGAATACCGATCGACAAAATTTTCCCGGGCGCCGTACAGCGTTACCGTTCCTTCGGGGCGAATTTCGAGGATGCGGCGGTCCAATTCCTGGCTCCAGATGCGGTCATCCGGCAAATCCGGCATTTCTTCAATCCGTAGTTTGCCCTTGAATTTTTCTTCAAACATCAACCGGCGCAACTCAAAGTCAAGCGGATTGTGCAAACCCGGAGCCGGGTTGGATGCCAAATAAACCGCCACAGTGCTGTGTTTTTGTTGTATCGCCGCAATAAGATTGACATGAACCTGATTCAATTCAAAAACCTGGAAACGACCGACAATGATCCCGGTACCACTTTTTTTGGGCATAAACGGAAGAATTTAGTTTAATCTGCCTTTGATTACCGCGACTACTACCGAGCCGCATGGGGCGAAGGTCTCACAGATTTTTGAGAAACCCGGAGTTCTGAACAATTTTTCCAGAATCAGCGTACAACCGTTACGTCTCCACTGAAAATTTCAGATACGCCGTCAATAAATTCCACCATAGCCTGCCAGATAAAAACGCCCGGACTGACCGGTTGACCCCGGAAAACGCCGTTCCAGCCCTGCATTTCATCGTTGATGGGCAGGTGTTCGGCATCGAACAAATGATTGCCCCAACGATCATATACCCGCAACCACTTGATATCGGCCACGCCTTTTCCGAATAAATTAAAGAAATCGTTTTTGCCGTCGCCGTTGGGAGAAATGATATTCGGCGGATACAAAACGCGATTCGTATTTACCCTGAATCGCGTCTGGGCCAATGCGGTACAACCATTCAAATCCGTAATAACCAGGGTGTATATACCGGCGGCTTCAAGCGGTTTCGCTGTTGGCGACGGACAATCCGAACAGGAAAGACCCGTTGCAGGCGTCCATTCCCAGGTGGCCACATTGTTTGCAGGCAGGTTCAACACGGGTAATAATTGCACAGAATCACCTAATTCCAGATCACTGAGAGCAGTTAAAGTCACTTTTGGAAAAAAGGGCGTTTCCACTTCTCTTATTTCAACAGCCGTACAGCCGTAGGCATCCTGAACAACCAATTCATATACGCCCGGCGTCAAGGTTTCAAAAGATGCCTCGTTGTGGTACGACTGGCCGCCGTTGATGGAATACCGGAAGGGCGCTTTGCCGCCGTCAATCGGGCCGAAGTCTACCGCTCCGGTACCGACATGACAATCGGGTTGCCATATCACCGGCAAAAAATCGGGCGCCGCCGCCTCCCCTACCATCACCTGGGCGATGGAGGTGCAGCCGTTGACCAGATCGGTCACTAATAGTTGATAGGTACCCGGCGCAGCAATGGTGGATACGGCGGTTGATGCGCCGGCAATAATCTGTCCGGTAGTGGTGGTCCAGGCAAAACCAGTTTGAGCAGCCGGACTGCTACCCGTGAGGTTTGCTTCCTGCCGGTTGCAATGTAATTCAGAGACCGGTGCGATTGCCGCGCCCGGCGCTGCAATGTTTTGCACCACCTGTATGGTTTGTGTCGAGGAACAACCGTTTATCGTATTTTCAATGGTTAAAATATAAGCGCCGGGTTCATCTACCAGCGGCGTCAAGGTATTTTGTCCGGTAATAAAATGCCCGGCTCCGGTAGTCCAGCCGATCTGGAAAGCGGCGCCGTTGCTCGAAGCGCCTGCATTAATCAAAACTGAATCGCGTACACAGGTAAGCGCCGGCGGAACCGCAATGGCCACGACAGGCGGCGTGATATTTGCCGTCACGATGGTAGTGGCGGAGTCCCTGCATCCGTTGGACTCATCCGTTACAATCAGCGTAAATGTCCCCGTAGCCGATACCTTCGGGGCAGTTGTCGTCTGACCGCTTACGATATTCTGACCGCTCCACAGGTAAGTAAAATCCGGCCCGGACGAGGAGCCTGCTGCGCTGAGGGCCACCACGGTGCTGTCACAGGTAATTTGCTGGTTGGAAGAGGCCAAAGCCGTCGGCAGGTTCAGGTCTTCATTTACCACCACGCTCACAAAGGCCGTACATCCGTTGGCCTGATCCAATACGTTCATCTGGTAAGTGCCTGCTTCGGATACTTGTGGCATTGCAGTGTTCTGGCCTGAAACAAATGTGCCGCCAATCGTCGTCCATTGAATTGAAAAATTATTGACCGGTTGCGTGACGGTACCGGAAATGGGTATTTGTGTCTGTGCGCAAGTCAATACAGCGGGTATGCTTACTGTCAAGACTGGTATTTGTGTATTGCTGCCGACTACGATGGAATCCCTGGAAAAACACCCGTTGAGCGGGTCGGTGGCCGTGGCAATGTAAGTTCCAGGTTGATTGACAATCGGGTTAGGCGAACTGTTGCCCATTGCAATGTTTCCATCCGGGGTAGTCCAGATGAAAGTGCCACCCGGAACGGGCGTTTGGGCGCTGAGTTGTACAGATACGGTAGTGCAGGTAAGCAATCCGGGTGTGGAAATGGACAACGCCGGCGCATCCAGGTTTTCTGCAATGACTACTGAATCCATACGAATACAGCCATTAGTGGCATTGGAAACAAGCAACAGATAAGTACCCGGAGCACCCACAAGTGGGTTCAGCGTAGAAGGGTCGCCGAGTATATTGCCTGCGGTGGTTGTCCAGAGGTAACTATATGTGGCGCCGATGCTGCCGATGCCCTGGAGCGTCGTCTGTGTCTGCTGGCAGGTAAGTGTGAAGGCTGGGCCGGCATCTGCCTGCGGCACATTGGCATCCTGAAAAATCAGCACCGAGTCGGTTGATTTACAACCATTGAACTGATCTGTCACCCACAATGTATAAGCGCCGGGTAAATCTACAGAGGGCGACAGGGTCGTTTCCCCGTCAACAATATTTCCAGTAACAGAGGATATCCATTCGTACGTCAGCACTCCCTGCCCGGCGGCTGTCCCTTGGAGCGTCAAACTATTGTTCAGACAATTCAGCGTGTCGGAAATTCCGGCATCAGCAAGCGGCGCGGTTGTGTTTTGAAGTACTTCAACGGAATCAACTGCCTGACAGCCGTTTGAAAGATTGACGGCGGTCAGTAAATACATGCCCACAGCATTGACCGTTGGCAGCAGGGTGCTATCACCCGACATAATATTACCGCCGTTGGAAGCCGACCAGATGTATGAAAAATTGCCGGAAGCAGCCTGATTTTGCCCTTGCAGTGTTTGTTCAGGCGTAGCACAGGTAATCAAATTGGCCGGTAGTACCTGAATCGGCGGAGGCGTAATATTCTGAAAAACAATGGCTCCGCCGGTGATCGTACATCCATTTACCGGGTCGGTTACAGTCAGCGAGTAGTTGCCCGGAGTGTCGACCAAAGGTGCATTTGTCGTATCGCCGCTTACAAAATGGCCATTACCAGTTTGCCATTGATAAAGAGGCGGCGTTAGCGTGCTGCCTGCAGCCGTAGCCGCCAGATTCACAGCCGTCACAGCGCAGGTGAGTGGAAATGGCGGCGCAACAAAAAGTGAAGGACTTAGCCTGTTTTCCATTATTTCCAGCGAATCCCGGGAAATACAACCGTTCAGGGTATCCGTCACAACAAGGTAATAAGTGCCGGTTTCGTCGCACTCCGTCGTTGCGTTGTTCGGGTCATTGCTAAAATGACCATCGGTTGTGCTCCATTGAAATACCAGGTTATTAAGCGGCAGGTTTTCATTGGCCTGCAATGCAACAATGGGCGCTGCGCAGGTAATAATTCCGGGGGGACTCGCCACTGCGGGCGGTGCAAGCGTATTCGCGGCCACTATTACGGTATCAAATGCCGTGCAGCCGTTGTTCTGGTTGATAATTTGTAAAATATAGGCGCCCACTGTATTGATGATTGGATTCGGAGTCGTATGCCCGGAAAGAATATTTCCACCGTTTGCGGCAGACCAGGAATAGCTGTATTCAGCGCCTGTAGACGATCCTGCCGCACTCAGATTTTGCAAGGTATCAACACAGGTGAGTAGCCCGGGAGAGGCAGCATTTACAAGTGGTAAAGTTGTGTTTTGCAATACTTCAATGGAATCAACTGCCTGACAGCCGTTTGTAAGATTAACGGCAGTGAGTAAATACATGCCCACAGCATTTACCGTTGGCATCAAGGTGCTATCGCCCGACATAATATTACCACCGTTGGAAGCCGACCAGATGTACGAGAAATTGCCGGAAGCAGCCTGATTTTGCCCTTGCAGTGTTTGTTCAGGCGTGGCACAGGTAATCAAATTGGCCGGTAGTACCTGAATCGGCGGAGGCGTAATATTCTGAAAAACAATAGCCCCGCCGGTAATGGTGCATCCATTTACCGGGTCGGTTACAGTCAGCGAGTAGTTGCCCGGAGTGTCGATCAAAGGTGCATTTGTCGTATCGCCGCTTACAAAATGGCCATTACCAGTTTGCCATTGATAAAGAGGCGGCATAAGCGTGCTGCCTGAAGCGGTAGCCGTCAGATTCACAGCCGTCACAGCGCAGGTGAGTGGAAATGGCGGCGCAACAAAAAGTGAGGGCGCTTGCCTGTTTTCCGTTACTTCCAGCGAATCCATAGAAATACAACCGTTCAGGGTATCTGTCACAACAAGGTAATAAGTGCCGGTTTTGTCGCACTCCGTTGTTACGTTGTTCGGATCATTGCTAAAATGACCGTCAGTTGTACTCCATTGAAATACCAGGTTATTAAGCGGCAGATTTTCATTGGCCTGTAATACAACAATGGGCGCTGCGCAGGTAATTATTCCGGGTTGACTCGCCACTGCGGGCGGTGCAAGCGTATTCGCAGCCACTATTACGGTATCAAATGCCGTACAGCCGTTGTTCTGGTTGGTAATTTGTAAAATATAGGCGCCCACTGCATTGATCAATGGATTCGGGGTCGTATGCCCGGAAAGAATATTTCCACCGTTTGCGGCGGACCAGGAATAGCTGTATTCAGCGCCTGTAGACGATCCTGCCGCACTCAAATTTTGTATAGTATCAACACAAGTGAACGGCCCCGGCGAGGCAGCCGATACTATCGGAATGCCCGCTTCCTGTGTAACAATGGCATTATAATCGGCTGTGCAACCATTCACAGGATTGCTCACGACCAGCATATAGGCGCCTGGAGCATTGACGCTGATACCCGGGCTGTTACTACCCGAAATAATATTGCCCCCCGCCCCGGCTGTCCAGGCGTATGTATAAGCGGCAGCAGGAGCGAGCGGTGTGGTGGTAATGCTTTGTACTGGAATGGCACAAGTTATCTGATCGGGCGAATTGACCTGAACGGTTGGTGGAAGTGTATCCTGAAGCACTTCAACTATATCTGTGGCAGAGCAGCCGTTGGCGGTGTTGGTCAGGGTAAGCGAATAAGTACCCGGTGCGGATACGAGGGGATCGGGCGTATCGGCGCCTGCAACGATATTCCCGTCAGTAGTGGCCCATGAATAGGACAGGGCTGCGCCGGATGAAGGGCTTGTCCCGTGGATGGACACTGAAAGCCCCGAACAGGTCAAGGTGTCATCCACTGAGGCTATTACAGTAACAGCAGTGGTATCTGCCGTTACAAGAACACTCGCTGTATCCGTACATCCGTTAAAATAATCGAGAACGGTCAGGGTGTACAAACCCGGCGCATTTACCTCGGGCGATAAGGTCTGTTCGCCGCCTACAATATTACCACCATTGGGTGCGGTCCAGTTGTATCCGAAATTAAATCCTACGGAAGACCCCGTACCGGACAGGACAACCGAGGTTTGCTGGCAGCTGAGCGAATCCGCAGGCAAAGATGCCGCCGTAGGAGGTATATAATTGGAAACAACCGGTACCGTATCGATACTGATACAGCCATTAATCGGATCAATTGTTTGCAAGATATAAGTACCCGGGGCGGTTATCTCCGGACTGGGCGTGTACTGACCGGATGCAATATTTCCGCCATCTTCGGCAGTCCAGATTAACAAAACGAAAGGTGGCGGC
>JALHMA010000317.1 GCA_022844265.1 Saprospiraceae bacterium
TTGTCAAGGCTCAAGCGAACTGACTGCCAAGTTTAAGTTGATCCAATAAAGATTTGCGAATGTGTCAAATTGGAACAGACGTAGATTTGACAACTTCTGAAAAGTTGTCAAATCGCGCAAGCCGATCGCTTCGTTGCACCACCTCACTGCGGGGACGAGGCGAGGCGGAAGCCGAGATAGCCGATCCGGCCACCCGGTGTTGCGTGGCCGCGATAAGCCACGCGGCAGCCCTGCGCACGGCCATCCCAACCGCCGCCGCGAAGTACATGGTGCGAACTCATCGTACCCGAACAACCCGGATACGGCCCAAACTTGTCCTGGCACCATTCATATACATTGCCACTCATATCATATATACCCAATTCATTGGGAGAGAGCTCGCCCACATGATGCGTTTTTGAGCCGGAATTATCCTCGTACCAGGCCACTTTTTTCAGGTCGTCACTGCCCGAATATAAGTATCCTTTGCTTTTGTTTCCGCCTCTGGCGGCGTATTCCCATTCTTCTTCAGCAGGGAGCCGATAGTTTTTACCGGGATATCTAGTGTTGAGTTTTTTTAGAAAATCCTGAATATCGTTCAAGGATATACTCTCAACGGGACAATCGTCACAGCCTTTAAATTTATGTTTTGGAGGGTCCGAGCCCATCACTTCGCGCCAATCGGCTTGTGTCACCTCATATTTCCCAATCGAAAAGGAGCGGACAGTTACAGCGTGGTGGCACTCGTCGGTAGTTCTACCTTTTTCACTTTCCGGGCTGCCCATGGTGAACTTGCCACCTTCCACACGTACCATGTCGTAGACGCCGGAGCGGCGGGTGCGGGCGGGTAGCGCTGTGCCGCCGGACGTAGTGACGGGGTGACTTGGAGTCACCCCGTCACTTGGTGTGGCGCCTGTGCCAGAAGGCAGCGATGTACCGCCGGGCGTAGTGACGGGGTGACTTGGAGTCACCCCGTCACTTGGAGCGACGCCTGTGCCGGAGTCAGACAGGGACTTCAAGCCGAAAGAGAACGTTATCGTACCGCATTCTTTTGCGTTGGCGGATGGGGCAAATGTATAGTCCCGTAAAGCCGAAATAGCCTTGGTGCGAAGTTCACTGTCGCTGGTGGTGGAACCGCGAGGTGTGTACTGGGCGCTCACAACATTGCCATTACCATCGACACAAACTTCAATAACAACCTTGCCCTGTTTTTGTGGAGAGGCGTTGATTTTTCCACGCCTTAGTACCGCGCGACCAGCCAGATCGCCACCTATGGAAACCTCTATCCCGGCGCCGGCGCCACCGGCAGTACCACCGCTGCCACTACCTTTTCCGAAAGGATTAGTCCTGTCGCTGTCGCTACCGGCAGTACCATCGCCGCCATTACCTTTACCGAAAGGATTGTCGCTGCTGCCGCTTTTAGTCTTTCTTTCTAACGAGGCAACCATATCCAACACCTGAGTTTTAAATTCCCCTTGTGGAAAACTATCCTGATACACCAGGAAGTCGGCCAATAAGCCGCTTGCTTCCGCTTTATAGAAATACGCCTTTTCCCGGCGCGGGCTGTCGGGAAATTTTTCGATAAATTTGGCATACGCTTCGGGCGTATCCTGAATATACCGGGCATTCACCCAGGCTGGAATGTCAGGCGCAAACGCCCAGGTAGCAGCAGGCGCCAGCACGATAAAAGCGAGGAAAACAGCCAGCGCGCGAAGCCCGCGCCCTGCTCGTTGCTCGGGTACAGCTTCCATTGGGATAGATTCTGCTTCTTTGCTGTAACTGACTTCGTACTTACCCACTTCGGTCGAAGAACTTTGAAAAGCAAATGACTGGCCGCTGGGTTTAAATTCAACAGGAGCCTCATCTTTCGGCGCAGCGCCTTCCGTGACGATCGTAACCGTTTCCATCACCGACACTTCCCGGGGAATCGGATCGGGAAAGCCCGGCACAATTTCCATGATGGACACTTTCACAAGCAACTGGTGGACACCTTCAATCAGCGGCGTGACGTTGAAAATCCATTCGGTGTAGCCAGTGTCGCGCACCAGTTGCGTGCGGGTGTTGAGCGGATTAATCTTGAATGTACTGCCCTCGGGATCAATGATTTCGGCGCTCATCACATCGGAAATTTCGACCTGCGATTTTATTTCCACATGCTCGTCAAGCAGGATATTTTCAAGTATGGCGTCTTCATCGACGGCCACGCGAATCGTGCAGCGTGTAGGTTTTTGGATAGGCATTACATGCGGCACCCGGTAGAGTACGCTGCCGCGTTTGGCGGATTTGCCGTTGCCGGTTGGTTTTGCGGAAATGTCAAAATCGACTTCCCTCAGGTCGCTAAGCAGATCGAAAAAATCGGCGGAAACCTGGTCGACGCGCCGCTGGTATTCATCTAATGGAATGGTATTGCGGAACCGCTCCTTGTTGGCCGCATTCAACCGGGCGATGAGCGCCGACACGATACGGTATTTCTCCGAGCCATCGGGCAGTTGCACGAGCAACGCATTCAGCGCCTCGGGGAGTTGGTTGTCCCGGAGTTGCGCTTCGAGTTGTTGGCGAAGTTCGGCGAGCGGTTGAGCGAGCGGCATGTCTGTTTGGCTTGGGTGAAACCGAGGGGATTGGAGTATGTACAAGCAAATGTATCATATCTGCACGATTCTCTATACCAAAAGTTTGGGAAGGTGCTGCCTCAATACGCCACAAAATAGTAATTCCTGCGCTCGTGATACTCTCGGCTGAACGCCTCCCGGCTCAGCGGCGCTACATCGCGCAGAAACCGATCCAGCAGCGAAACGCGCAATCCGCAGTCTTCCAACAGATCGAACACCTTATCCGGCGTGGAGCCGTACATTTCCGAAGCGCCCAGGCCGTGTTCAAAAATAACAACGGGTTTGCAGCGCCGGAGGGTGGCCCTGGCGCCTTCCAGCACGAGCAATTCGCCGCCTTCCACGTCGATTTTTAACATATCTACCTGGAAATCAGGTGGCAGCACATCGTCGAGGCGTTCGGTGCGAACGGTAATTAATGTATCCGTTTCATTGGGCCGGTCGTACTTGCGTTTCAGCAGGCCGCTGTATGAAGGATTGCTGACGACGTAGTTAAAACTGGCTTCCCCTTTTTTATTGGAAAGCGCAATATCAAAGATCCGGCATTGCGGATGTGCGCCGTATTTGGCCTGTAAAGCCTGAAACAAATCGGGAATGGGTTCAAAACCGTAGTGCATCCCCTCGGGTGCGGCCAGCAGGAACAAATCGAGAATTTCTCCTTTGTGGCAGCCCACATCCAGCGTATTGCTGCCGGGGCGGCATACTTTTCTGATCACCTGGCGGGTGAGGCGGTCGTAGCGCTGGTTTTGTGTAAAGGCAATCGGAAGCGCTTTGAGTATTTTTTTAATGGTTTCTTTCACGGTTGAGTCCTGGCTTTAGCAGCCGCAAAATTTGGAATAATGCACGGGAAATGCGGCGTTTTTTCAGTAAACCGGTATTTTTTTATTGACATGCTGGATAACACGCTGATTTGTAGAACCTTTACGGGTGTAAAATCCACTTTGCCTATGCACCCTGTCGACGCCCTCCAACTGCATTTCAACCCCGACCAGATGATCGTGCTGAACATCGCGATGGCATTCCTGATGTTCGGCGTTGCGCTGGATGTCAAACCGGGCGATTTCCGCAAGGTGGTCGAGTTCCCAAGATCGGTGGCGGTGGGTTTGCTGGCGCAGTACCTGGTTTTTCCACTGCTGACGCTGGGCATTATTTATTTGTTTCGCCCGCCGGTCAGCGTCGCCATGGGCATGGTGCTCGTGAGTATGTGTCCTTCCGGCAACATGACCAATTTCCTGGTACATTTTGCCAAAGCAAATGTGGCGTTGTCCGTCACGCTCAATGCCATTATTATCCTTTCAGCAACGGTTGTCACCCCGGCCGGCTTTTTATTCTGGTCGAAGTTTATACCGGATTCCGAGGCTTTGCGCCAGTCTTTCGAGATCAAATTTTTCGATATGGCGCTGATTATCATTGAGTTGATCCTTGCGCCATTGTTGTTCGGCATGTTTTTTAACCGGCGTTACCCGGTCACCATCGCCCGTATCCGTCCCTGGATACAACGCATTTCACTGCTGATCTTTTTTACTATCCTGGTACTGGCCTTGTTCGGCAACCGCGATAACCTGGGCAATTACCTGGGTTTTGTTTTCCTCCTGGTATTGGTACACAACATAGCGGCTATCTCCAACGGATACCTCCTGGGACGTATCGCCCGCCTGCCGGAACAGGATTGCCGCACCCTCGCTTTTGAATCGGGCGTACACAACACCGCCCTTGGTCTGTTGCTCATCTTCCGGTTTTTCAACGGTCTGGGCGGTATGGCGCTCATTGCTGCCTGGTGGGGCATCTGGGACCTGGTGACGGGGCTGGGGCTGGCGGCGTGGTGGCGAAAATCAGTCCGAAGTCCGAAGTCCGAAGTCGTCAGTCCGTAGAGTACGCCGTAAAGTCCGAAGTCGTCAGTGCGAAGTGCGAAGTCCGTAGAGTACGCCGTCACGTTAGTCCGAAGTCGTCAGTCGTCAGTGCGAAGTCCGTAGAGTACGCCGTAAAGTCCGAAGTCGTCAGTGCGAAGTGCGAAGTGCGTAGAGTACGCCGTTTCATGTTCTGGATACCCAAGTATGAAACGGCGTGCTCTACGGACTTCGCACTTCGCACTGACGACTTCAGACTTTACGGCGTACTCTACGGACTTCGCACTTCGCACTGACGACTTCAGACTTTAATTAGACTCTCACGATGGTGACTTTTTGCCGGTAAATTTTCTGCCCGTCCGACAATTGCAGGAAATAAATACCCGATGGCTGGGCGGAAGCATCGATTCGGAGTGTGCTGTTTGTCGTAAGAGCGGGGTTTAATTGTTCCACCAGTCGGCCCTGGCTGTCGGTCATTTGACAGGTCCATTTCCGGTCATTTCCACCTATGGGAAGCGTCACTTCAAACACACCGGTGGAAGGATTGGGGAAAGTCAGCAGGGTTGCTTCGTCAGCCAGTTCTGCTGTGGCGACAGCTGCGCAACCGGGCGCATAATAAAACGGATCCGAGATCGAAGGACAATTGGCATCATTGTATCGCACGTAATAGGTGCCGGCGGTGGTCGGGCGAAATACAGCCTGGTTGCTCAGTACCGTCGTTTGGTTGGCAGCCAGCCAGGAATTGGAGCTGGCATAACTGGAATACAAAGAGTCGTTGGCGCAAGTGATGGTTGGTTGCGCCGGCGATTCGTTGACCGGGAAACTCTGACTATAGGTGGTAGAATTCACCATTTTGGTTTTGATGGTCAAAATCAATTGATGGCTGGGATCGGTAAATTGTCCGCCATTGGTATTGACCGGAACGGCGATTTCACCCAAAAAGTCGCTGGCGCCGCACCAGAATCCATCGTCTTTATCCCAAACCGTCAGCGGAAAAACAGATTTGGTGAGCAGTCCCGACAATTTGAACCGCACAGGCGTCCAGGCTTCATCCTGCATATAACTGCGTACCCAATAAGGACTAAACGTGGTGTAGTGCAGGTATTCCAGGAAAATATCGGGAAGTCCTTCAGTTATACATGCTCCGCTTCCTACCCATGAACTGGGGTGTAATTGTGTAATGATGACAGAATCAATCACTTTAAAAGGTGTAGGTGAAGTGACGGTCAGGCTGATGGTGTAATTACCCGGCGAACTGTACTGGGCGATCGGCGGCTGGTAGGTGTTGGCAGTTGTGCCGTTGCCGAAATCCCAGTGATAGGTGGCGAAAATGTCCTGTGTGATGAGGCTGATCGGAACCGAAGAACAGGTCGGTTTAGGCACCTGGAAAAGCGGTTGAGCAGTGGTTGTGGCTGCAATGCAGCAAACAAGGGCTAATATTTGAAATTTTACAATTGCTTTCATGATAAAGTTGGTTTAGGTTTTACTTGAAGCCTCATAATCAAAAGTACAAATGTCTGATTATGAAGGCATTGTATGTATTTGTAAATTAATCTGTAAAACCTTCAGGCTACTCAGGCCGGTAACTGAAGGTCACCTCTCGCGGTTGTCCGAATACTTCGAGCGTTTGGCGAAAACGCAACCTGCCGGTAGTCAGCTCAAGGATTTCAGAACTTAACGTATCAGGCGAGTTGTCAAGAAGCGCTAAAACCACTTTTTCATCGGCACTGAACCACCATTTGCCGGAGCTGTTGACTTGCGGGGCATTGGGATCGCATTTAGTCGCGCCCTCGTTTACATAAGCGCTGCCGTTTGCAAGCAAACAGGTGACATTGTCCCGATCGCACAAAGGCAACACAGCATATATGTCTGTGATAATGGCACCATTGATAACGGCTGCCGGAGCAATCGTCGCTCCGTCAACTATCCAGCAGTGCGAGGTCAGGAGTTCGGTTTTATTGGCATTGTCTTCCTTTTTACACGAAAAAGGAATAAAAAAAGCAAGCAGCATAAAACAGATTGACTTTTTCATAGTTGGTGTGGTTTGATAAATGAAATGACGAAGGATGGGGATTTAAGTATAGGGCTAATTTATTGGGATATTGGGATATTCTATTGACAATCAATAAATGGAGTGATAATATTCCAATGTCTTAATATCGTACTTGTACTTATCCTCCGGAAACTTACATTTTCACAATTTTCACTGTTTTGAAACGATATTTTTCACTTGCCAAATTCAGGTAATAGACCCCTGCAGGCAAGGGCACATTCATGTCGAATTGTTGCGGTCCCGCTGGCAAATCTACTTGCCGTTGAATCAGCACCTTTCCGGTTTGATCTTGTATAATACACTGGTATTCACCGGCCACAGGCGACTCTAAAGCCACGCGCAGGATGTAGCCCGGCAAAGGTGACGGTGATACAGAGATTGAAAAAG
>JALHMA010000318.1 GCA_022844265.1 Saprospiraceae bacterium
CTTAGAAAGATTGCCGTAAAGTTACACCGAAGGTTGCGGGGTCTCCAAGTACGCCTGCGTAGTGCCCCGCGTTGCCCGCCGCCGGTAAAAGTTGTTCAAAATAATCCTTGTTCAGCACGTTACGCCCCCACAGGAAGATCGAGGTGCCTTCCAGGGAACGGAAACCTGCACGGCCGTTCAGCAGCGCATAACCGTCGATATTCAGGTACTGTGAAGGAGACGCGCTCGAAGAAAACGAAGAGCGGTAGTATGTATCAAATGCGAGGAAGAGCCTCCCGGTCTGTCCGAGGAATTTACCGGAAGTGCTGATCTCGCCGCCCAGAGAGCCTGCCCATTTGGAAATACCGGGCAACGCGCCGCCGGAAATATCCTTGAACGCCGCCGGTCCGCCGGTTTCTTCGAGTGGAACCGGAGCATTGGTGAAAGACACATATTTGCCTTCCGTATAGACAAGCGCGCCATAGAACGAAAGAAATTCCTTCACCCGGATGCTGGCGTCGACTTCCAGCCCGCGCACATTTACTTTTTCAGCATTGGCCAGATAGCCGCGGTTGACGCCTACTTCGGCAGTCTGCACCTGCGTCTGATAGTCTCTGATGTCTGTGTTGTGGAACACCACGTTGAACGTGGAATGCGCTGTTGGCGAGGTTTTTACGCCCACTTCGATATGGCGCACGTCTTCAGGTTTAATAACTGCCAGTTCCAGCAAGGGAGCGCCATTGGCAGAAGGTAAACCACCCAGATTGACGCCGACGGGTTTGAAACTGGAGGAATAGGTGACAAAAGTATTGATGGCCTTACTGGCTTTGAAAGCCACCGTCAGTTGGCCTGAAAAGTTATCCTCTTCAGCGCTTGCCACAAAAGCCTGGTTGTTGTACACTGCATTTTTCAGGGCTAACAACGCTGGATCTTCGGTCTGCAAGCCGCCGTAAGTTTGCCGGTTGTAATCCACATCTTTTTTATCATAGTTGAAACGGATGCCGGGCAACACGTGCAGGCGATCGATGATTTCCCAATCGACATTGGCGAATACCGCCGCGCCGAAACTCTTGAGTTTGGAAACAGTCCTGATCCCGTAACCTTCAAAAAGGCCCGGTGTTTGCCACAAAGTACTGGTCGAACTCTGTGAAAAGCGCCACTGCGCCGCGCCGGATTCTTCAATATGGACGGGATCCGTATTCAGTTCCTGGCCGATCGCGTAGAGACCGATGACGCCGCTCAGACGGGAAGAAAACGCACCGGCGTAACGGATTTCCTGCGACCAGTTCTTGTGCCTGGAAGTGGCTTGTGATAAAGACAGTACCGGCAGACCGGTAAAGTCCCGGTCGTTGGAAGGATCCCAGTTCCAGTAGCGCCAGGCGCTGGTGGAGGTGAGTGTACCTTTCCCGATCTCTATATCGATATTGGCGGAGACGCCACCGAGTTCGTTGCCAGAACGCCAGGGCGTATCGTGGTCGACGATCCGGTCAAATGGGTTGCGCGTCGGCAAGGTATAGTCGAGATCAGCGATAATCTGATCGAACTGACGGTAAGGAGCGCGCAAAGTAGGCGCTACGCCGGCAATTACCTGCGCGTAGCCGTCGGGGCGCTGGCGGGTGGCGTCTGCCACCAGGGTGATCTTGATCTTCTCCGTCGGCGTAATCAGCAACTGGCCCCGGAAACCCAGGTTGTTGATGTCGTTCACCGATTTTCCCGTTCTCACGTTCTGAAGCAGGCCGTCGCGCTGGGTGCCGGAAAAAGACAGCCGCCCGGCGACCTTCTTACTCAGCGGCCCTGTGATGGAACCTTTGGCCTGGATATATCCGTAGTTGCCGAAGCTGAGCTCGAAATTAGCGCCGGGCGTAAAACTCGGCTTGCGGGTCGTCACATTGAACGCACCCGCGGTGGTGTTCTTGCCAAACAGCGTTCCCTGGGGCCCGCGCAGTACTTCTATCTGTTCGATGTCGATAAAATCGAGCGCTGTCACGGCCGGACGGGCAAAATACACGCCATCCACATAATAACCGACGCCCGGGTCGATGCCGTCATTGGTGAGTCCGTAGGTCGAACCCATGCCGCGAATATTAAGGGTCGTGTTGCGCGGATTGGAGGAGTAGAGTTGTACCGAAGGCACCAGTTCCTTCACACGGTTCACGTTGAAAGCGCCCGCGTCGGCAACGAGCGCGCCGGTCAGTACGGAAATCGGAATGGGCACTTCCTGTGCAGCTTCTTTACGACGCCTGGATGTAACCAGTATTTCATCCAGCAGGCCGTCGATTTCAAGAACTATTTGCAGCGGCGTTTCCGGCAGTTTGGAAATCAGGATTTCCTGTGTTTTGTAACCAAGTAATCGGATGACAAGTGTAAAAGGCAAATCCTTCGGCGCTGAAAGGCTGAAAAGACCTTTTTCATCTGAAATATCATAAACGTTGGTGCCCTTTATCCCTACAGTAGCACCTGCCGAGAGCGACCCTTCGCTGTCTTTAATGACACCCTCCATCGGTTTTTGGGAAAATGCGGTGCTTCCGAATAGCATGTTTAATATGATGAGTACTGATATATGTTTCATGTAAAGTTGTATTCAATGTTAATAATTGTGGTGAAGTGCCGGGTAGCGCTTTTCGCTACGCTGTGTTTTTATAACAATGAATACTACCAACAATATGGCCTTAAAAACAGCTTAATTGATTTCATACTGAGTACGTTTAAATTTGTTCGGGACAAATATACGGCATCAGTCTATAAAGTCTATAATTTTAGTAGACTTTATCATAAAATATTTGAGAAGGTTTGATAGTTTGATGGTTTGAGGAGGTAACTCATAGCCAAGAATTACCACCCCAAACCATCAAACCTTCTCAAACCATCAAACCTTTTCAATCCCACTTAATACACATCCTCCAAATACCTCCGCTGCTTTTTCAGGTTTTTCAAATACTCCGCAGCATATTCTTCTCCCTGACCGCTTTCTTTTGCAACAATCTGAATCACAGCATTTTGCACATCGGAAGCCATGCGATTTTTATCGCCGCACACGTAAAAATGAGCCCCGTTTTCAAGTCGTTCGAAAATCAGGCGCGAGCGCTCTGCCAGGCGGTTTTGCACATAAATTTTGTTTTTCTGGTCACGGCTGAAAGCCACATCCAGGCGGTCGAGGGTGCCTCGTTTCAGGTGATTAAGCCACTCGATCTGGTATAAGAAGTCGGTTTCAAAGTGCGGATTGCCGAAAAACAACCAGTTTTTACCGGAAGCGTCGCGTTCGCTGCGTTCTTCCACGAAAGCGCGGAAAGGGGCTACGCCGGTGCCCGGCCCGACCATGATGATATCCGTCGCGTCATCGGCAGGTAATTTGAAATATTCGTTGTGTTCAACAAAAACAGGAACTGAATCGCCTGTTTTTACCCGGTCGGACAGGAACGTAGAGGCTACGCCCTGGTGCGGGCGACCGTTGAAATCGTAGCGCACCGCCGCTACTGTGAGGTGTACTTCATCGGGGTGCGCCAGGAGGCTCGATGCGATGGAATACGAACGCGGTGGCATTTTGCGCAGAAAACCCAGCAAAGTCGCTTCCGACAGCGCTGCCGGAAATTCACGCAGCAGGTCGGCCACATTACGACCCCAGAGGAACTTTTTCAGGGCCTCGTTGTCCTGCACAATGGCTTTGAGTTTGGCGTTGTTGGTCCAGTTGGCATAATGATCCACCACTTCGCGGGTCAACACGCTCAGTTCCACGTCGCGCAGTAGTATCTGGCGGAATTCGGCCTCTTTCCCGTTGAATGTCAGGGTTTTATTGCCATTGAGCATAGCCGTGTACAGCACCTCTTTCACCAGCGATTCGGGATTGGTAGCGTAGATAGCCAGGGAATCGCCCGGTTCGTACAGCAAACCGGAGCCTTCCAGCGAGAGTTCGAGGTGCCAGGTTTCTTTTTGCGAGCCGCGCCCGTTGAGTTGAATTTTTTCCAGAATGGGCGATGCAAAGGGCTTTTTGCGGTCATACAACGTACCGGCGGCTTTAGCCGCCGGAGCCACCATTTGTTGCCCGTTACTATGCACAACAGCGCTTCGCGTGTCGGCGGCTAAAGCCGCCGGTACGGGTACGGGCAATTTTTCCAGCACATTGGCCAGCCATCCTTCCACGGCGTCTTCAAAATCGACATCACAATCCACCCGGTCAAACAGCCGTTTGGCGCCCAATACCTCCAGGCGGGCGTCTATTTCCTTGCCGGTCTGGCAAAACTGGACGTAACTCCGGTCGCCCAAAGCACAAACGGAGAATTGTACGCCGTCCAATTGTGGCGCGCGCGTACCCAGCAGCCATTTGTGAAATTCTTCGGCAGCGATAGGCGGTTCGCCTTCGCCCTGGGTGCTGATAACAAACAGCGCGATTTTTTCCGACTTCAGGTTTTTGGTTGGGTAGTCGTTCATATCGGCCACCACGACCTGAAAACCGCGTTCCCGCACTTTAGCCGATATTTGATGGGCCACTTTTTTACTGTTGCCGGTTTGCGAACCGTACAGGACGGTGACCGGCGGCAAGGTCGCTGCCGGCGGCGCCTGTGGGGCAATTGCAACGGAAGGCGCTTCCAGCACCCCGTTCGGAGCCGGCTGGCCATTAGAGGCAATACCGTACAGGTAGCCGCTCAACCACATTTGATGCAGGGCGCTGTGTTGCGCCAGTTGTTGCAACAACTTTTCGTCGAGACCGGCCGGCGGTGGAGGAAAGGTGGTAGTCATATCGTTGTGTGATTGAGAATGTTATGCTGAAAGTTGAGTAGTTGAGCATGTTGATGGTTGAGAAAGCATACTTCGCACCACTTCTCCTGCTACAATAACTGCCGGACTGCCTGCGCCCGCTTCGCTGACTTTTACTGCGATGTCGGCCATCGTGCCTGTTATCACTTTTTGGGTCGGCAAAGTGGCATTCTGGATCACGGCAATCGGCCATTCGTTTTTTCCGGCGGCTGCAAATGCCGCTGCGATGTCGGCTATTTTGGCTAAACCCATGAGGATCACCAATGTGGCATCCGTTTGGGCGGCTGTCGATATTTCAGGGTTCAGCGCGCCGGTATCGGTCGTAGCCGTCAGCACCCAGAAACTGCGGCTGGCTCCGCGCAGGGTAACGGGTATGCCCGCTGCGCCCACGCCCGCAATTGCGCTGGAAATGCCAGGCACATATTCGGCTGCAACTCCATGATTTTGAGCGTATTGCATTTCTTCAAACCCGCGTCCGAACACAAAAGGATCGCCGCCTTTCAGGCGCACCACATGGCCGTAATCTTTGGCATAACCCACAATGAGTTCGTTGATTTCATCCTGGGTAAACGCCTTGTGCTGGCGGCGTTTCCCCACATAAATCCGCGCAGCCCCGGAAGGCGCGTAATCCAGCAATTCCTCGCTGACCAACGCATCGTACAACACCACATCGGCCTGTCCCAGCGCTTTGATCGCTTTGAGCGTGATCAGTTCCGGGTCGCCGATCCCTGCGCCGACGACGGTCAGTCTGGGCGTTTTGGCGACCGGCGCTTGGCCGGGAGGCGTTTGCTTGCCAGAGTGGTATGAATTTGTGAAATTGGACATAGCGGAAAAATGGTTTGAACGTTTGATGGCTTGGACGTTTAATAGTTTGGACGTTGGAAGTGGCAGGTGGGGCTTTCGCATAGAATTTGATTTCGCATTAATTCCAACTTCCCGAAAGTTTAAAACTTTCGGGAAGTTTCGCACATGAGGTACCACCTCAAACCATCCAACTTTCCAACTTTCAAACCATCTTAAATCGCAAAATCCTGCTGCAACGTTTCACGAACAGGCACTTCATGCAGCATACCCGCTGCCACGGTATCGAAGGTATTGTCGTTGATCAGAATCAGACTGCCGGTGGTGCGGTTGAGTTTGTAGGAATCGAACACCAGCGGTTTTGCGATGCGCAGCCGGATGTATGCGATGTCGTTCAGTTTCAATTGCTCGGCGGGTTGTTGTTCAAACGTGTGCACATCCACCCGGTGGTATATTTCCTTGACAATGGCTTTGACCGTAGCCGCATTGTGACGCAGCAACAAACGGTCGCCGGGGTAAAGCGGGCGTTCGCTCATCCAGCA
Source organism: Saprospiraceae bacterium (assembly GCA_022844265.1). Lineage (GTDB taxonomy): Bacteria > Bacteroidota > Bacteroidia > Chitinophagales > Saprospiraceae > M3007. The sequence continues at coordinate 6,075 of JALHMA010000318.1, forward strand.
AATATCCAGGTCCAGGTCTTGCGTGACATAAGGTTGTACGCCTTCCACCCGAATGATGGAATCGCCGCGCGAAATGTCGATGTCGTCTTCGAGGTGCAGCACGATGGGTTGCGGCGCGAAGGCTTCCTCCACTTCCTGCTGGTGTACTTCGATGGCTTTAATCGTGGTTTCAATACCCGCCGGCAGCACCTGCACCCGGTCGCCGCGACGAAAACTTCCGCTGCGCAGAGCGCCCGCATAACCGCGGTAATCGTGCAGTTCTTCCGTGCGGGGCCGGATCACATATTGCACCTGGAAGCGGGTGGCTTCGTCTTCCTGCACCTCAGCCAGTTCCACTGTTTCGAGGTGATCCAGCAGGGTTTTCCCGGTGTACCAGGGCATTTTTTCTGAAATAGTCACCACATTGTCGCCTGCTAAAGCGCTCATGGGAATAAACGTAACCTCTTGTAAACCAAGTTTTTGACTCAGTTTTTGGTAATCGGCGGCAATGCGGTAGAACACCTGTTCATCGTAATCCACCAAATCCATTTTATTCACCGCCGCCACAATGTGCGGAATGCCCATCAGGGAAGCCACCATGCTGTGGCGGTGCGTCTGTTCCACTACACCCTGCCGCGCATCGATCAGGATAATCGCCAGGTCGGCATTGGAAGCGCCCGTCACCATATTGCGGGTGTACTGCACGTGGCCCGGCGCGTCGGCGATGATAAATTTGCGGCGCGGGGTATTGAAATATTTATACGCTACGTCGATGGTAATACCCTGCTCCCGTTCGGCGCGCAGGCC
>JALHMA010000319.1 GCA_022844265.1 Saprospiraceae bacterium
GATTTGAGTATTTGAAAAATTGAGGATTTGAAGATTTGAGTATTCGAGTATTTGACATGTAACGAATGCCATTACTCGAATACTCAAATCTTCAAATCCTCAATTTTTCTCACACATCACAAATATCAATTGACTTGGCCAGTGACGCGAGTTTGTTGGATGCTACCGGAATAAATTCCTGCGCGACATAACCCTTATGGCCTGTTTCTACTATGGCCCGCATAATAGCAGGGTAGTAGAGTTCCTGGCTCTCGTCTATTTCGTGGCGACCCGGCACGCCGGCGGTGTGGTAATGACCGATATAGGCGTGGTGTTCGCGAATGCGGCGAATGACATCGCCCTCGTCAATTTGCATATGATAAATATCGTACAGCAGTTTGAAATTGGCCGAACCGATCGCTTTGCACAACTCGACACCCCAGGGCGTTTTGTCGCACATATAATCTTTATGGTCTACCCTTGAATTGAGCAGTTCCATGTGAATGATTACACCGTTTTTTTCCGCGAGGGACATAATTTGTTTCAGTCCATCCGCGCAGTTTTTCAGCCCGACATCATCGGGCATTCCCCGGCGGTTGCCGCTGAAACAAATTAGGTTGGTATAACCTGCTTTGGCCACCAGGGGAATCATTTCCGTATAATTCTTAATCAGTTGGGCGTGGAATTTCGGCTCGTTCCACCCGTCTACGAGGCCGATTTCCGCTCCGTTGCACATAGAAGAGAACATTCCATGCTTTTTCAACGTGTCCCACTCTTTTGGGCCGACCAGGTCGATGGCTTCTATCCCGATTTGTTTCCCAAAATGACATAACTCATCGAGTGAAAAATCATTGAAACACCAGCGGCAAACGGCGTGGCGTATATTGCCTTTTCTTTCAACAGGTTTTATCGAATCAGCCATTCCTGCAATGGATAGTTGAGGTGAAGTGCCGAGCGCTGCGGCGCCGGCCAGCAGTGTTTTCAGGGCATGACGACGGGTTGACATCTTTATCGAGAATGATTGGTGAAATCTATATTATAAACTGCGGCGAAGATGCTGCAAAAAAAATTATTCCATACAATACGGAGATGCCATATTTTAATTTTGTATATTTTAGCAAAAATATTTGCGCTTGCGGGATTGATATTTTCCCTCGTAGAGTCAATGGGGACGCGGATTTAACGGATTAGGCGGATGAACGCGGATTTTTCCGCTTTAGAGTTGACCTGCTTTTTTCTAAAATTAAACATATTTGATCTGTGTCAACTCTACGAGGGAAAAATCCGCGTTCATCCGCCTAATCCGTTAAATCCGCGTCCCCATTAACTCTACGAGGGGAAAACTACCTGGCGCGGAGCGCCGCAATAATCACATCCCTAATATTCTGATAAACCACAACCCCGCCGGCCAGCCAGGCTGCCGGCTCCACCCATCGAATCTCTTCGATATCTTCTTCCGTTTGTGGAATCAGTTGTGTGTCACTGGTCTGCATCCGGTACCACCAGGTTTTTTTGAGGATTCGTTCTCCCTTTTGTTCGTAGGTATGGTAGGTGTGGGCGATAAAATCGCCTAAATGCAGGTTAACAAGGCCAGTTTCTTCCTGTACCTCGCGGATAGCAGCCTGTTCGGGCGATTCTCCGGGATCAATTTTTCCTTTGGGCATATCCCAGGAGCCGCGCCTGTAAAAGACCAGCAATTCGCCCTTGTCATTTTCCACATAACCACCGGCGGCTTCCAGCAGGGAAAAACAGGCGACAAAATCGTTCCAAAGGGCAGCCAGATCATCGTGGTACAGCACCACGGTTTTCACTTCTTTGTTCTTGTCGAGCAAGTCGAGGTACTGCTTGATGACTTTTTTTTTGCCGATATACAGTGCAACATGCGTGGTTTTATCGGCCTGAAAGCCTAATTCTCGCATTCCTTCTGTGGTTGTAAGAAAAACCGGTCTCCCGTTTATGTAGATTTTATACTTTTGCTGCCTCATATCATTCAATTTTATGGCAATGATAGGAGGTTTTCTGTAACGGGTATAATTTGTTCCTGCACAATCATTGCGCTCGTGTCAAAAGATACGAGACCAGGTAAAGTAGCCCTTATTTTTGTGTCCTGTGTGTCCTAACTACTGAAATGCAATCTGAAGTCGCACGTAATTTATTGAAAATCAGGGCTGTTAAGTTAAGTCCGCGCGAACCCTTTACCTGGGCATCCGGCCTGCTATCACCTATATATTGTGATAACAGGGTGGCTTTGTCATACCCGGAACTGCGTACTTTTCTAAAAAAATGCCTGGCAGAAAAATCAACGCATTTCGGTCCATTCGATGTCGTGGCGGGCGTCGCAACTGCGGGTATTCCGCATGGCGTCCTCTTGGCCGATTTGTTGGAGTTACCTTTCGTATATGTGCGCAGCGGCGCCAAAGATCACGGTCGGCGTAACCAGATTGAGGGTGAATTGCAGCCCGGTCAACGGGTTTTGGTGATCGAGGACCTGATCAGCACGGGCGGAAGTTGCCTCGCAGCAGTAGATGCCCTGCGCGACGCCGGTGCGGAAGTGGTGGGCGTACTGGCCATTTTTCAATACGGATTTGACAAAGCCACAGTGGCTTTTGCCAATAAGGGTGTTGATTTTCAAACACTTACAAACTATGATGCACTGGTGCAGGAAGCCGTTCGCACCGGATACGTATCACAGGACGATTTACAAACCCTGTCGGAATGGCGCGAAAACCCCGACGGTTGGGGCGCGCTTTATGTTTAAGATGTTAGCAGCAGCCAAATTGAAGAACAGAATGCTCCTGCCCTTTATTTCAAAATTTTAGTCAGCATGCAAATAATCACTCCTGAATCTGAATCATTCCTTCGGCGTTACCTGAACAACGCAAGTCCCACCGGCTACGAATGGTCGGGCCAGAAATTATGGCTGGAGTACCTCAAACCATACATTGATGAATGGCAATTAGATAATTACGGAACGGCATACGGCATCATCAATCCGGGTCAGCCCTTTAAAGTGGTGATCGAAGGCCATGCCGACGAAATTTCCTGGTTTGTAAACTATGTCAGCGATGACGGTTTTATCCATGTGATCCGAAACGGGGGCAGCGATTTCCTGATTGCGCCCTCTATGCGCGTTTGGATTCACTTGCGCCACGGTGGAAAAATTGAAGGCGTTTTCGGATGGCCGGCTATCCATACCCGGACAGATAAAGACGCTTCGGTGGCGCCGGCGCTCGACAACATTACCATCGACGTAGGCGCCAAAGACCGCGAAGAAGTACTGAAAATGGGTATTCACGTAGGCTGCGTGGTCACTTTTCAGGATGAACTGACCATTTTGAATGAGCGTTACTACACCGGTCGCGCCCTGGATAACCGGATGGGCGGATTCTGTATTGCGGAAGTGGCCAGGTTGCTGAAAGAAAACAACATTCAACTGCCGTATTCCCTGTATTTGGTCAATTCGGTACAGGAAGAAGTAGGTCTGCGCGGGGCCGAGATGATTACAAACTCCATTCGGCCCAATGTGGCGATTGTCACAGATGTGACCCACGATACGCATACGCCCATGATCAGTAGTAAAAAACACGGTGATGTGCGCTGCGGCAATGGCCCGTCTGTCACGTATGCCCCCGCTGTTCACCAGAAACTGCTCGATATCATCATTGCTACGGCTGAAAAACACCAGATTCCGTTTCAGCGGGAAGCGGCCAGCCGCGTGACGGGTACCGATACGGATGCATTTGCCTATTCCAATGGCGGTGTGCCTTCTGCGCTCATTTCACTGCCGCTCCGGTATATGCACACGACGGTAGAAATGGCCCACAAGGATGATGTCAACAACCTGATCTGGTTGATCTACGAGGCATTACAAAATATTGAAAACGGCCACGATTTTAAATATTTTTCTAATATTTGACGTCCTAAACCTCCCCCTCTGTTATGGAATACGCCGTCTGTCAAGTTGCCATAGCCCCTTTGCGCGCTCAGCCATCAGATAAAAGTGAGATGGTTTCACAACTGCTTTTTGGAGAAACCGTGGAAGTGCAGGCTTCGAAAGATAACTGGAAACAGGTGTTGTGTTCCTGGGACGGCTATATCGGATGGGTAGATGCCAAACAACTGAAACGCCTGACGCCCAGCGAGTTCGACGCTTATGCCGACCGGCAAACGCTGAATCTTTCTTTGGTAGAAGGACTGATGGCTGCCGATCACTTTATTCCGCTGACTATGGGTGCGGTGCTGCCCATGTACGATGGCTTGCGGTGTATGTTAGGCGACCAGTCTTTTCAATTTTCCGGCCCCGTTGTGACGCCGGGGCAACAACAACTCACCATCGACTGGGTAGTAAAAATTGCGCGGCGTTACCTGCATGCGCCGTACCTGTGGGGCGGGCGCTCTCCGTTCGGAATCGACTGTTCGGGCCTGACGCAAATGGTATTCAAAATAGCCGGTATCCGACTGTTGCGCGATGCTTCCGAGCAGGTGACGCAGGGCCGCGCCATTGATTTTATGGAACAATGCCAGGCCGGCGACCTCGCTTTTTTCGACAACGCCAAAGGCCAGATCACCCATGTCGGGATTATTATGCCCGATTGCCATGTCATTCACGCATCGGGTAAGGTTCGGATAGATAAACTGGATCATTTTGGCATTTTCAACCGCGAACTTGACCGCTATACCCACCAACTCCGCATCGTGAAACGGGTTTTGGCTGATGAACCACAATCCTCCAACTATTCGGACGCTGATCGTCAGGAAGATGAATTATTCCGTCAGGCCGCTCTTTTTGATTGATTGTGACACCTGCAACCGTTAAATCCATACTAATCCAGGGCATCTCGTCGCGTTACAGCCTGGCGGAGGCTGCAGGCATTGCTCGCATTGTCCTGGAAGATGTTTTTCAGGTTCACCGTAAACCGGAATCTGTATTTGTATCGGAATGGTCTGCCGCACAAACCGATGATTTACAACAAATTATCCGTCGACTCGAAGCCGGCGAACCGGTGCAATACGTAGTCGGTACCGCCGATTTTTTCGGTATGGTTTTTCAGGTAAACCCAGCCGTGCTGATTCCCCGGCAGGAAACGGAAGAACTGGTAGCTTGGGTGCTGGAGCATCTGCGAAATCTGGATACTGATAGTCATGTCTCGCTGCTCGACATCGGTCTGGGCAGCGGTTGTATTGGCATTGCGCTGAAGAAAAAAATTCCCAGACTTCAACTATTCGGGCTGGAAAAAAGCCCCGACGCCCTGGCAGTCGCTACGCGTAATGCCCAACAGATTTTGGGCACATCCGCCGATTTTCGATTTTTACAGGGCGACATTTTACAGGCATCCGACTGGCAGGCTTTTTCTGCGCTGGATGTCATCGTCAGCAATCCGCCATACATTCCGCTGGCTGAAAAAGAATGGATGCCCGAACACGTTCTGGCCCACGAACCCGCGCTGGCTTTGTTTGTCAGCAATGAAGATCCGCTTGTTTTTTACCGCACCATCGCCGATTTTGCCCTGGAAAAACTGCGCCCCGGCGGCGTTTTGTTTTTTGAATGCAATGAATTCAATGCAGCGGAAGTGGCAATGCTGTTGTCTGAAAAAGGGTTTCAGGATGTCGTTTTGAAAAAAGATATTTCGGGATCGGATCGGATGATATGTGGATTTACTCCTCGTATAGTTGACTGATTTTTGCAATTATTCCTACGGGGGGAGAACTGCGCGTAAGCGCAAAAATCATACCTTTGCCCCATGTTTTCGACCACACAAAAGATCGGTATTCTGGGCGGCGGACAATTGGGTAAAATGCTCTGTCTCGCCGCAGCGCCCTGGGACTTTAAAACCTGTATTCTGGATGCCTCACCGGATTTCCCGGCCGGGCAGGTTTGTTCCGAATTTACGGCAGGTGATTTTAACAACTACGACGATGTACTGGCCTTCGGACAGGATAAAGATGTGTTAACCATTGAAATTGAGCATGTTAACACGGAAGCATTACATGAATTAAAACGATTGGGCAAGGTGGTACATCCTTCGCCGGAAGCGCTCGATATCATCAAAGATAAAGGCCGGCAGAAGGAATTTTACCGGGCCAATAACATTCCTACGGCGCCATTTGAGTTGTTTGAAAACGAAGAGGTCTTGCTGGCAGCCATCGACTCCGGTCGTTGGAAACTGCCTTTTGTGCAAAAATCGCGCACAGCGGGGTACGACGGGAAAGGGGTTGCCATCCTGCGGACGGCAGAAGACCTGAAAACCAAATTATTACCGGGACCTTGTCTGGCGGAGGTCCTGGCGCCCATTCAGACAGAGATTGCAGTGATAGCGGCCAGGAATGACTCCGGCGAAGTGGCGGTATTCCCCGCAGTAGAGATGGATTTTCACCCGGAAGCTAACCTGGTGGAGTTGTTGATTTGTCCCGCGCGGATTTCCGCATTGGTCGCTGCGCAAGCGGAAGTGCTGGCCGAGCAGGTCATTCGCGCCTTCGATATTTGCGGTTTGCTGGCGGTGGAAATGTTTCTATGTGCCGATGGGCAGTTATGGGTCAATGAAGTGGCGCCACGGCCCCACAACAGCGGTCACCATACCATCGACAGCGCCGTCACGAGTCAGTATCAGCAGCATTTGCGGGCTATTTGTGATCTGCCCCTGGGAGATACCGCTCAAATTCAGCCGGCGCTGATGCTCAACCTGCTTGGCGCGGACGGACACAAAGGCCCGGTTCATTACGAAGGTGTGGCGGAGTGCCTTGCCATCAGCGGCGTGCATGTTCATTTATATGGCAAGGCGCTGACTTCTCCTTTCCGGAAAATGGGTCATGTGACCATTACCGCTGAAACAATTGAAGATGCTTTCAAAAAGGCTAAAA
>JALHMA010000320.1 GCA_022844265.1 Saprospiraceae bacterium
CAAGACTTATAACTTTGATCGACCCCATTCTTCTCTTAAATACATGACCCCGAATGACTTCGAATCCCAAAACCAGAATCTCTACTTAAAAGTGGTACCGAATTAAGGGAGGCAGGACAGGATGATGGAGGTCTATTAGAAAAGAAACGGGAGTGTTGAGTGACCTCCTCAACAACTCCCGTTTTAAAAAAGTGTAATAATCTACTTCCCTTCAATTACCCACCTAAGTAATTTGAAAATTAAAGCCAGCCACAACAATACAACCATTACCTTCAAAACCGCTGGAAAGTTGAATGAAAGAATGGACGCTCTAAAAGCATCCCACAATTCGTCTTTCAATCTGTCATGGAGCAAGTCTACTACTAACCATAAAAGTGCCGCCCAATCTATCCTACACTTTTTCCATCCGTTTTCTTACTTGCTTCATTACTCTTTTGTAACATTTTTTGGACTTTTTAAGTCCGTTTTTTGAATTGTTTTTTCATAATTTTAAATTTCTTTTTAATTAATTTTATGTATGTAAACATATAAATAATTTAACCCCTACAACATCGTAGAGGCTACAAATATAATGGGGTAAGAAAGCAAACGTAGCTTTAACCGAGATTTTTTAAGCACATTTGTCAGCGAGATTGCAAAGAAACCACCGGGCTTACGCTTCCTCAGCCTTCATACTTAGGCCTCGCTCGGTCATTAACCTTGCAGGATCTTTGCCCATAGGCGCCGCTCGTGGACTTTTTGGATACACGGGGCTGAAAAAGCCTCACGTGAGCGGATGAGTGGTTAGGTAGCCTCGGTGCCAAGGATTATTATGGATCGTCAAAATAAATAAAGTAAAGAGGCCGATCATTGCTATTTAAAACTTCAAACCGCATAAGTATTTTTCCATCTGAATAGTATTTTAATTCAGCGTTACTCATATGTAGATCTACTTTAAATCTTTCTTTTACCAGTTTTTTAACTGAAAGATATGTTTGTGCATCTTCAATTGTATATACCATTATTGAGTTTCCGATAAGTACATATTGTCTATAGGTTACCTCTCCGTCTAAACGATATTTGCATTTTCCAAATAATTTATTGCCGTCTCGATTTTCAATAAAATCAAACCCTTTTTCAATTAAATGGTCTTCACGATCATCTGATCCTAAATTATAAATGGTAATTAAACTGTTTAAATTCAAATACTGACATTGACAATACAGGAATGCAGAAAAATGTAAGAACAACAGTGAGAAAACAACTTTTTTCATAGAAGATTAATTTAATGTATTGAATAGTAACGCTCATATCCATACCGTTGATTGGCTAGGCTAAATATGAAGGCGTTTCCATTTTCCGCCTCGAGAGGTGTTTCCGCTCCCCAATCCTCTCCATCCAAGCGGGACGCCGGACTCGGTTTGAGTGCCGCCAAAACACTACGAAAGGCGGAAATCCGTGTCTTATCTCTTTCATCCGTGTGCATTTTAACTCACACCCCAATATCCTCATTCCACAACTCCGGTCGATCCCGGATAAACGCCTTCATCATGTTTTTGCACTCCTCGCTATCCGCCAGGACCACATCAACACCTCTGGATCGGAGCAGTTCCTCTTCCCCCAGAAAGGTTTCATTTTCTCCGATAATTACTTTTGGAATCCCGTACAGCAGAATCGCGCCGGAGCACATTGGACAGGGCGACAAAGTGGTATATAAAGTGCAGTTCTGATAAACGCTGGCAGGCTGCCGGCCCGCGTTTTCAAAAGCGTCCATTTCGCCGTGCAGCACCACGCTGCCGTTTTGCACACGCCTGTTGTGTCCTCTTCCGAGAATCCGGCCTTCGTAAACGATGACCGAGCCGATCGGGATACCACCTTCGGCCAGACCTTTGCGGGCCTCTTCGATGGCGACCTCCATGAATTTGTCCATGTTTAGTTATTGGTTTTTAAGTTTTTCAGGCTGAAAATGGTAGAAAAAGGTGAATTTCTGCTCCTTTTGGGGTTTTCGTTATTAGTTATTCGTTATTGGTTATTCGTTATTCGTGTGGTAACCCTTGGCTATACCATTTACTTAAGCCAAAAGTTACCACACGAATAACGAATAACCAATAACTAATAACTACTTGCCCAAAGCCAACCGAGGCTCCGGCACATAATGCCCGTTCCCTCCGGCGCGCGAATCATCAAAAGAATCAGGAATGGCATTCGCTTCGGTCAGTTGTTCCCAGGTCACCGGCGCTGCTTCGGGCGGTTGAACTTCCATCGTAATACAGGCTTCGACGGGGCAAACCAGCGAGCACAGGTTGCAACCCACACAATTTTCTTCAATGATGTCGGGGATTCGGTTAGTCGGGTCGGAAGAAAGGGAAATGGCCTGGTGCGCGCCGTCTTCACAGGCGATGTAGCACAACTGGCAGCCGATACATTTATCGGCATTGATGGAGGCGACCACCTTATAACTCAGGTTGAGGTCTTTCCATTCCAGCACATTGGGCAGGGCTTTTCCGGCAAAATCGTAAATGGTGTTGTAGCCGCGTTCGTCCATAAAACGCCGCAGGCCGCTGTCCATTTCGCGAACGATGCCGAAGCCGTAGTGCATCACTGCCGTACACACCTGCACGGAAGTAGCGCCCAGCAAAATGAACTCCACCACATCGCGCCAGGTTTCAATGCCGCCGATGCCGCTGATGGGTGTTCGGGCGATCTCGGGGTGTTGCGCCAGTTGCCGCACCATATTCATGGCAATGGGTTTGACCGCCGGGCCGCAGTAGCCGCCATTGGTGCCCTTGCCGTCAACAACAGGGTAGGGGGCAAAAGTATCCAGGTCGATGCCCATGATACTTTTGATCGTATTAATCAGGGAAATGGCATCCGTTCCGCCTCTGACAGCCGCCAGTCCTGGGTCTTCGATATTGGAAATATTCGGCGTGAGTTTGGTAATGACGGGGATTTTCGCCGCCTGCATCACCCATCCGACAATGGTTTCCAGCACTGCGGGTTCCTGACCCACCGCCGAACCCATGCCGCGCTCGCACATACCATGCGGGCAGCCGAAATTGAGTTCAATGCCGTCCGCGCCGGCATTTTCCACGTCCTTGATGATTTGTTCCCATTCTTTCCGGGTTTCCACCATCAGGGAAGCAATCACGGCGTGGTTAGGAAAGTATTTTTTGACTTCCTCTATTTCCCGCAGGTTGTCGGACAGGCTGCGGTCGGAAATCAATTCGATGTTGTTGAAACCCGACATGCGGGTGTCGCGGTAATTCAGTCCGCCGTACCGGCTCGATACATTGATGATCGGCACGCCCAGCGTTTTCCAGACGGCGCCGCCCCAACCGGCATCGAATGCCTTCATGATCTGGTAGCCGGAATTGGTCGGCGGCGCAGATGCCAGCCAGAAGGGATTGGGCGCTTTGATGCCCGCAAAATTGACGGATAAATCTGCCATTGTGAGTGGTGAGTTGTGAGTCGTGAGTAGGATCCCGCTCGGTTATGGGTAGTAGTTTGGGCTTGGGTTTTTCAGGCTTGAAGTTGAGATCGAAATTTTTACAAAATAAATAAAGATTAAAAAACAAGTTTAGATTTGAGTAACCCCCGCGCTTTAGCCGGGGGATCGGAGAAACCAAACCCAACGGGGTTTTAACCCCAGATCACTCATTTTGGGTTAAAACCCATCTGTGTTGTCCCGTTCATTTCCCCCGGCTAAAGCGCGGGGGTTACTCAAAAGTATAAGTTGTTTTTTGAGCGTACAATTACCTTTTGCCCTTGTCCTTATTTGCCCGTTAAATCAGTCAGATACTCGAATACTCAAATCTTCAAATCCTCATTTTTGCATGAGATACTGGTGAATGCCCAGCGCTGCCTGTTTGCCTTCGTAGGCGCCGTTGACTACTTCAGCGCCGCCATTGACAGCGTCGCCGCCGGCAAAATATTTCGGATTGGTCGTCTGGTAATGAACCGGATCAACCACTATTCTTTGAGAGGCGTCGAGTGTCAAACCCTCGATCTGCTTCAAAAAATCGCCCATTTTTGCCTGTCCGGTAGCTTTGATGACCATGTCGCATTCGATGACAAATTCAGAACCGGGGATTTCGGCCAAACGACCGTTTTCCAGTGCCGTTTTGATAAATCTCACTCCGGCAACGTTGCCATCCTTTTCCAGTATTTCTTTTGGGCTGGCGTTGAAAACGCCCTGTACGCCTGCGCTGAGGGCCAGATCATATTCAAACCAATAAGCGCCCATGGCATCTTTGGAACGGCGATATGCCAGGTACACTTTCTCCGCACCCATTCGGGCCGATTCGGAAGCAGCGTCCATGGCAGTATTGCCGCCGCCAAGCACGACTACGCTTTGCGGGATGTGCAGGTGGTGCTTTTTAAAACGCAAATCCTGGATAAACTCCACGGCGCCGATAACCTGGTTTAAATCTTCTCCCGGAATACCAAGCGTAGAAGTGGGGCCTATGCCGACGCCCAGGAAAATGGCGTCGTATTGCGCTTCCAGGTCGCGAATTTGCGCTTCCGAAACAACCGGAGACGCATATTGAATGTCAAAACCCAATTGTTTCTGCAAATAAGCCACTTCTGAAAGCGCTTCTTCATTCGTGATTTTATAAGGCGCGGTGCCGTAAACAGTCAGTCCAGAAGGTTTTTCATGCGCTTCAAAAATGGTAACGGCGTAGCCCAAAACGGATAATTCGCAGGCACAGGCTATACCAGCCGGACCAGCGCCGATAACGGCTACTTTTTTTCCGTTGGGTTCACCTTTCCGGTAAAGTTGTTTATCCGCTTCGATGGCCTGGCGCGTGGCGAAGTTCTGCAACCGGCCGATCTCAATGGGTTTGACATGCGCGTGGTTGAGCACGCAGGCGCCTTCGCACAACACCTGAGTGGGACACACCTTGCCACAGGCATTGCCCATCCAGTTTTGGTCGTATATGGTTTCAGCCGCGCCATCTACATTCCCCGTATGTATCTGTTTGATAAACAAGGGAATATCAATATGCGTGGGACAGGCCTTGATACAGGGCGCGTCGTAACAAAACAAACAGCGGGAACTTTCCACAAATGCCTCGGTGCTGTTCATCAGAGGCTTTTTTTGTTTAAAATTCTGGTGGAATGCTTCTTCGGATTGTGGTCGGGTGTATTCTGCCATGCGGATCAGAGTTCAGTTATTTTTCCATAAGTCTCCGGGCGGCGGTCTCGGAAAAACTGCCAGGTGGAGCGCACCTTATCGATCATATCGAGATCAAATTCGGCAATCAGCAATTCATCCTGGTCTTCGGAGGCCTGGGCAAAAATTTGTCCGCGCGGGTCTACAAAATACGAGCTGCCGTAAAACTTGCCGAGGTTCCAGGGTTGTTCGGTTCCTACACGGTTGATGCAACCCATAAAATAGCCGTTTGCCGCGGCGTGCGCGGGTTGCTCCAGTTTCCAGAGGTATTGGGAAAGTCCGGCCACCGTCGCCGAAGGGTTGTACACGATTTCTGCGCCATTCAGGCCCAGGCAACGCGCGCCATCGGGGAAATGCCGGTCGTAACAGATGTACACGCCGATTTTGGCGTACCGGGTCTCGAATACGGGGTAACCAAGGTTACCGGGTTTGAAGAAGTATTTTTCCCAAAAACCGGAAGTGTGTGGAATGTGGTTTTTGCGGTATTTTCCGAGGTAGGTTCCGTCCGCGTCGATCACTGCGGCGGTATTGTACAACACGCCGGCCTGTTCCTTTTCATAGATCGGAACGATGATGACCATCTGGTATTTTTTGGCGTATTTCTGCATCAACTCTACGGTTGGGCCGGGCACAGATTCGGCAGTGGCGTACCACTTGGCGTCCTGGCTCGGGCAGAAATACGGCGTATTGAATATTTCCTGTAAACACAAAATCTGCACCCCTTTTTTACCGGCTTCCTCGATAAACGGAATGTGCTTTTGCACCATGGCGTTGCAGATTTCTTCGATACTTCCTTCGCCTTCTGTCATGGGAAGGCTCATTTGAATTAAACCTGATTTGATGATTCTTGGCATGTGCGTGAGTGGTGAATCGTGAATCGTGAGTGGTGAATCGTGAGTGGTCGTGTTTATATTTTATCTGATTATACGCTTCTTGAACAGGATACTTCCAATTTCCCAAGGTTTTCATAGCCGCGTAGCGGCATAAGGTCGGTAGACAAACCAAAGAGCAACGTACCGAGGTGCGTAGCACCGAAACTTTTAGCCCTTGTTTCGGTGCTACGCACCTTGTGAACCCGAATGGCATTTTTTGCTACCGACCTTATGCCGCTACGCGGCCAGAGCGTCCAGCCAAAATTAGGCTCCTGTACAATTGGTTGGTCAGATTATTTTACTTTTCCTCGTTTGACAAAATTACCGTAACCCGGCTCTAACAAGCACTTTTCATTTTCAATAGCCACCTTTCCGCGCAGCAGCACGGTTTCCACTTTTCCGGTTACTTCGCGGCCTTCATAGGCGGAGTAATCCGTCCGCATGTGGTGGGTTTTGGCGGATAGCGTATGTTTTTTCTTCGGGTCCAAAATGCAGATGTCTGCGTCGGCGCCGATGGCGATGGTGCCTTTTTGCGGGTACATGCCGAATTTTTTGGCGGCATTGGTAGCGCTCAGTTCCACGAATTTCGGCAGGCTGATGCGGCCTTTACTCACACCTTCAGAAAAAAGCAGTTCCATCCGGTGTTCGATGGCCGGATGGCCGTTGGGGATTTTGGCAAAATCGCCTTTACCCATTTGTTTTTGCTCCCAGGTAAAAGGGCAGTGATCGGTGGCCACCACATGCACCAGGCCCTGATCGATGCCCGCCCACAAAGCCTCCTGGTCTTTTTTCTGCCGCAACGGTGGACT
>JALHMA010000321.1 GCA_022844265.1 Saprospiraceae bacterium
TCCCTATAGTATAATCCTTATTATGATATACAATGTAAATGAACTGTTATACTTGTGTGCATACCGTAGGTCAAAAGACCCGCACATGTCCACTTCGATCCGGTTTGTAGAAATTACAAAAATTCGGGATGTCTCATGTTTGCTTTGCCCCTTGCCTTTTGCCTTTTGCCCTTTGCCCCTTGCCCTTTGCTTTAAATTGCCTTACGGGCACACCCGCATGTAATAATCCGTTTCCCAGTTGAAGTGATAACGTTCCACGCCGTTGGCAGGCACTGATTTGACATCGTCGCCGATGCCGGGTTGTGTGCCACGCGTCACGATTTCAAAATCCCACCAGCCGGATTCGGTTTCTTCATGGGTGATAAAGTGGATAGATTTATCGTAAGAATAGGATTCCTCCGTGGCAGCGCCCAGAGCGCCGCTGTTGTCTTCGTGCACGACGTAATTGAACACTTTTTCCATGTTGTCCAGGTTGTAAAAACTGGCGTATTCGCTGAACACCCCCTGCCCGATCCAGCTCATGGAAAGGGTCAGACACCACTGGTTGGAGCCGAATTGCGTCAGGCCGACCATACCGTTTTCGCCGCCGCTGCCCAGGGTGGTGAAATGTTTGGCAAAACGCCCGAGGCTCCATTTGCCGCCCTGCGCTTCATCAAAAATAGCGACGCTGATCTGTACGCCACAGGCATGGCAATCGCTCAGTTCTCCTTTTTCATAATGCAGGGTGGAAAAAACGGCCACCGCCTGGCTGATGCCGTACGTTGTAAAATAGAGCAGCGTGTCGAGGTGGGTGTGCAGGTAGCCGTCGTCGGAGTAATTGGCCGATAAAGCATCTGAAAAATTAAGGGGGCGCCAGAGCACTTCGCCGCTCGGATCAAATAACTTGGAATCGAATAATAGGCTCAATAAACCTGTATGATCTTGCAAATCAAGTACTTGCGGATTAACATTTTGTGCAAAAACCCATAAGGAACAACAGAGCAAACCAGCGGTAAGGAAGTTTTTTTTCATGTGCGATTATTGTTTGAAGCATTCAACGCATCTTGCATTGGCTGCGGTATAAAAACCGCTGAAGTAAAGTATTGCGGCGCAAAGATTTCAGTTTTGCAAGATTATTCGGCGAAGTTGAATGAGAAAGTTAAATATACTTCTTGGCATCGCGCCAAGCTGATTGACGGGGTGACTTGAAGTCACCCCGTCAATACACCGCAACAACCATTTAAAATGCACCAAATTGGATTGTGCTCAAACGGTAAGCCGCCGACAATTGACCCACAATTCCAAAGGGCATAAAATGTTGAACCCATGGCAATGCTTATGTTTGCAGCGCTTTTAAAAAAACCGGAAAGCCGGAATACTCGTAAGGTTACTTCGCAGCGCTTTCCATTCCATATGATCGAACTTATACAACATGAGCAAAGAAAAAACATACTTCGAACCCGCCGACCTTGCTAATTTTGGCGCTATTTCGGAATGGCAGGGGCCTATGGGCAAAAAATTTTTCGATTACTACGGCGAAGTGATGAAAGAAGGCGCGCTAACGGAACGCGAAAAAGCGCTGATTGCATTAGCCGTTTCCCATGCCATGCAATGCCCTTATTGTATCGACGCCTATACTTCGACCTGCCTGAAGACAGGCGCCGATGAAGAACAAATGATGGAAGCAGTACACGTGGCGGCCACGATGAAAGCCGGTATTACCCTGGTGTACTCGACCCAGATGATGAAACACGCAAAAAAAATGACCATGTAAGATGTCAATACATCAAAGAACAAAATCACTTGCATCCCGGGGCGACGCGCTCGCCGATACTTTTTTTCAATTACAGGTGCTGAACGGCAAAGAAAGGGTGGATATTAAATTTCCATCCTTCGCCTCCAAAGCCGCCGAAGCAGGCCACGCACCGCTGCTGCCTTCGGGCATCGACATTTTCCAGGTTAATATCGGCAAACTCTGCAACCAGACCTGCTCCCACTGCCACGTGGATGCAGGCCCGGATAAAAAGGTGGAGAACATGGGCCGCGAAACCCTCGAAATATGCCTCGATATCCTGTCAAAATACGACATTCAAACGGTGGATATTACAGGCGGCGCACCCGAAATGAACCCTCATTTTAAATGGTTTGTGGAAGAATGCCGGAAATTGGGTAAAACGGTCATCGATCGCTGTAACCTGACCATCATCCGGTCAAATCCGAAATACCACACGCTGCCGGAATGGTTTGCAGAAAACAAGGTACAGATTGTCTCCTCCCTGCCTTATTTCAGCAAAACCAGGACGGATGCCCAGCGCGGCGACGGGGTATTTGAAGACAGCATCGAGGCTTTGCGCCGGCTGAATGCCGTCGGTTACGGCCAGGAAGGCACGGGACTGATGCTCGACCTGGTGTACAATCCTACCGGGGCTTTTTTGCCGGGTTCGCAGGCCGGACTGGAAAAAGAATTTAAAAGTCAGCTCAAGCGCAAGTACGATATCGAATTCAACCGCCTGTTTGCCATCACCAATATGCCGATCAGCCGTTTTCTGGAATACCTGCTCGAATCGGATAACTATGAGGAATATATGTCGCAACTGGTGAACGCATTCAACCCTTCGACGGTCGGCAGCGTGATGTGCCGCAATACTATTTCCGTGAGCTGGGACGGCTATTTATACGATTGCGACTTCAATCAAATGCTAGACCTGAAAGTCAGCACCAACAACTCGAACCACATCAGCACTTTCAATTACGATCTGCTGCTTGCCCGCAATATTGTCCTGAATCAACACTGTTTCGGTTGTACGGCGGGAGCGGGGTCGTCTTGCGGAGGGGAAGTCTCTTGACAAGTCCGAAGTGCGAAGTGCGAAGTCGTCAGTCCGTAGAGTACACCGTTTCATACTTGGGTTTCCTAAACATGAAACGGTGGACTCTACGGACTTCGCACTGATGACTTCGCACTTCGGACTTGCTACGGCACACTCTACGGACTTCGGACTGACGACTTCGGACTTCGCACTTGTCACGGACTTCGCACTTCGCACTGACGACTAACGACTTATTTTTCCAGAATCACCGCATATCCCTGCCCCACCCCGATACACATCGTACACAGGGCGTATCGGCCGCCGTTGCGTTGCAATTCGCGGGCAGCAGCGAGGATGATACGAGCGCCCGACATACCCAGCGGATGGCCGAGGGCAATGGCCCCACCGTTTGGATTGAGCCGTTCATCGTCGTCGGAGATGCCCAATTGCCGGGTACAGGCCAGCACTTGTGCGGCAAATGCCTCGTTGAGTTCGATGACATCCATATCGTTGATGGAAAGACCCGCTTTTTGCAGGGCCTGCTGCGAGGCACTCACCGGCCCGATACCCATGATGCGCGGTTCCACGCCGGTTACGGCGCAACTGACAATACGCGCCAAAGGCGTCAGTCCCTGGGTTTTTAAACCTTTTTCGGAAGCGATCAGCAGCGCGGCAGCCCCGTCATTGAGGCCGGAAGCGTTGCCGGCAGTGACGGTGCCGTCTTTTTTAAAGGCCGTTTTCAGTTTACCCAATACTTCCAGGGTAGTGTCGGGCTTTATAAATTCATCCGATTGGAAAAGCACCGTTTCACCCTTGCCTTTCGCGAGCGGTACCGGGGTGATTTCGGCAGCCAGGTGGCCTTCCTCACGGGCGCGGGCTGCTTTCTGCTGACTCCGCAGCGCAAACTGATCCTGGTCTTCCCGGCTGATTTTGTACATTTCTGCCAGGTTCTCCGCTGTTACGCCCATCGCATCCGTTCCGTACAGGTCCTGCATTTTGGGGTTAATAAAACGCCAGCCGAAACTGCTGTCATACAGTTGCGCATCCGTACCGAAGGGTTTGGCCGATTTGCTCATCACATAAGGCGCGCGGGTCATGTGTTCCACCCCGCCGGCCAGCAGCAGATCGCCGTCGCTGGTGTTGATGGCGCGTTTGGCGTGGATGACAGCAGCCATGCCGCTGGCGCAAAGCCGGTTGACGGTTTCTCCGGGTACCGTATGCGGCAGACCGGCCAGCAGCAAAGCCATGCGGGCAATGTTGCGGTTATCCTCGCCTGCCTGGTTGGCGCAACCGAAGTAAACATCGGCAATGGCCGAAGGGTCGAGCTGCGGGTGGCGTTCCAACAGTTTCTGGATGACATGAGCAGCCAGGTCGTCGGCGCGTATGGCGGACAGGGCGCCGCCAAAGCTACCAATGGGCGTACGGATACCGTCGGCGAGGAATGCTTGTTGGATCATATTTTTTGGATGAAAGGAACGGATTTACCCTCGTAGAGTGATGGAACACGTCCCATTTAAGTCGCAAAAGTAGGGGCTTCAATATACCTCCAACGAAAATCTCAAATAAAAAATCAAAAAAATGAAAACATGGCTTGGTACTTGTTGTTTTTGACAATATGTTTGTCGTTCAACTTTTGATATGAATTTTTCAACTGCTCAAAATCAAAAACCCTGTTGTTGCTGTTGTTCCACCGAAAGGAAAGGGATGATCACTGATTTTGGGTTTATGGAGTAGCAATTTTGTTCGATATATACCCGATTGAAGCACCCTTTTCCGGCTGATACCGCGAAAGGGTGCTTTGTTTTTTAGCCTGATTTTGATAATTTTCCTGATTTTTTTAAACGGATATTCAACCTTTAAATCACAATTGTTGACTGCCACCTTATCTGCCAAAATATGAAATCCGATCTGGAATCTTTTTTTGAAAAACTCGACAACCAGCGAAACGTTTCCACCAACAGGATTCCACCTAAAGTGGAAGCGCAGCGCCTGGCCGACGAACTGTTTTTGTTTTTATTTCCCATGATCGGGGAAGAAACAAGGCCTGCCCGGGTGGAATACGAACTGTTGCGCCATGAGTTGATGCAGTTGCTGCATCCGCTGCTGAAGGATCAGGACAAGTCGATGTCCACCATTACCGATGCGTTTTTCAGCGGATTGCCGGAGGTGTATGAGCGCCTGATGGAAGATGCGGTAGCGATTATGCAGTTCGATCCTGCCGCCACCTGCATCGAGGAGGTGATTGCGACCTATCCGGGGTTTTATGCCATTGCGCATTACCGCATTGCGCATTTGCTGCACCACCTTGGAGCGCCCCTGCTGCCGCGTGTTTTTTCGGAGTACATACACGGCAAAACAGGCATCGATATCCATCCCGCGGCAACCATCGGTCGCTCCTTTTTTATTGACCATGGTACCGGCGTAGTCATCGGCGCGACGGCGGTCATCGGCAACGACGTGAAAATTTACCAGGGCGTCACACTCGGCGCTTTGCAGGTAGACAAGTCGCTGGCTAATGTAAAACGCCATCCGACCATCGAGGACAACTGTATCCTGTACGCCAACAGCACGATTCTGGGGGGCCGAACGGTCGTCGGACATGATTCCGTGATCGGCGGCAACAGCTGGCTGACGGAAAGTGTACCGCCTTTTTCTATTGTATTGCATCAGTCGCAAGTAAAAGTACGTACCAAACCTTTCGAAGAACCCGTTAATTTTGTCATTTAAAACCGCTCCACCCTCTCACTTCTCTCACTCTCTCACTCTCTCACTTCTCTCACTCTCTAATATGAAAGCGAACAACATTCTGGAAACGATTGGAAATACGCCGCATGTGCGTATCAACCACTTGTTTGGCGACACCCACGAAGTATGGCTCAAACTCGAACGCGCCAACCCGGGCGGCAGCATCAAGGATCGTATTGCCCTGGCGATGATTGAAGACGCCGAAAAAAGAGGCGAACTCCGCCCCGGCAGCGTTATTGTGGAACCGACCAGCGGCAACACCGGTATTGGTCTGGCGATGGTTGCGGCGGTCAAAGGATATCCGCTGATCCTAGTCATGCCCGAAAGTATGAGTGTGGAACGCCGCCGCCTGATGGCCGCCTACGGCGCTCAGTTTGACCTGACGCCCCGCGAAAAAGGGATGAAAGGCGCTATCGAACGCGCCGGACAATTGCTCGACGAAATTCCGAATGCCTGGATGCCACAACAGTTTGAAAATGAGGCGAATATCTCGATTCATAAAACGACCACCGCGCAGGAAATCCTGGAGGATTTTCCGGACGGACTGGATTATATCATCACGGGCGTCGGCACCGGCGGGCATATCACCGCGGTAGGTGAAATTCTGAAAGGGCATTTCCCACAACTGAAAGTTTTTGCAGTCGAGCCGGTGTTAAGCCCGGTCATTTCAGGCGGCAGTCCCGGCCCCCACCCGATTCAGGGCATCGGCGCGGGATTTGTGCCCAAAAACCTGCACACCGACGTGCTGGACGGCGTCATCCAGGTATCGAAAGACGAAGCGTTTGAATATGCCAGAAAAGCGGCGCTTAAGGAAGGCATCTTCGGCGGCATTTCTTCCGGCGCCACGTTGGCTGCTATTGCGCAGAAACTGCCCGATATCCCCGCAGGCGCCCGGATTCTCGGCTTCAACTACGATACCGGCGAGCGTTATCTGTCCATTGAAGGGCTGTACGAATGGGAGAATGCACAAAGTGCGTTTTCGGGAAAAGTGGCCGCTTCGTAATGTTGAGATTGTTGAGGGTTGAGATTGTTGAAGGTTGAGGGTGGTAACTCAAGCCATGAGTTACCACCCTCAACAATCTCAACCCTCAACATTCTCAACACCCTCAACCTTTTTATCAACCTTATCAACCAATCTTCAAAACCATACCGCAAACGCGGTAGTTACGACTGCGTTAGATATGCTTGCGGTGTTGTCTTTTACAAAAATTTCGTCCTGACTATTGTATAGTTTTCCTTCCAGGCGCCACACAGCGTTCTTGTGAATTTGTACATCGAGGTTGGCTGAAACGCCCAGGGT
>JALHMA010000322.1 GCA_022844265.1 Saprospiraceae bacterium
AATATTTCATCATGGGCGAACTCTCGCTCGACGGCTCGCTGCGGCCTATCAAAGGCGCGCTGCCCGTTTCCATCCAGGCCAGAAAAGAAAAATTCAAGGGTTTTATTTTGCCGAAAGCCAATGCCCGGGAAGCCGCCATCGTCAGCGACGTGGCCATTTACGGCGTGGAAAACCTGCGCGAAGCCATCGATATACTGGCCGGCGGTTCGGATATTCAGCCCCTGCAGGTCAACACCCGCGAGGAATTTGCCAACGCCGCCGGTGTGTATGACGTCGATTTTGCAGACGTAAAGGGACAGGAAAATATCAAACGGGCGCTCGAACTCGCAGCGGCAGGCGGCCACAACGTCATCCTGATCGGCCCGCCCGGCGCCGGCAAAACCATGCTGGCGCGACGACTGCCCACCATTCTGCCGCCGCTGACGCTGTATGAAGCGCTGGATACCACCAAAATCCACTCGGTCTCGGGTATTTTGCCCGACAATGCCTCGCTGGTGACCACCCGGCCTTTCCGGGCGCCGCACCACACCATCAGCGACGTAGCGCTCGTGGGCGGCGGCTCCGATCCCATGCCCGGTGAAATCAGTCTGGCCCACAACGGCGTGTTGTTCCTGGATGAATTGCCGGAATTCAAACGCACGGCCCTGGAAGTGATGCGCCAGCCCATGGAAGAACGCCGGGTGACCATCAGCCGCGCCAAGGTGAGCGTGGACTATCCCGCCAGTTTTATGCTGGTGGCTTCCATGAACCCCTGCCCCTGCGGCTACTACAACCACCCCGAAAAAGACTGCGTCTGCGGCCCTGGCGTCGTCAAACGTTACGTCTCCAAAATTTCCGGGCCCCTACTCGACCGCATCGACCTGCATGTGGAAGTGACGCCCGTGAGTTACGACGAACTGACCACCACCGAACGCCCCAAACTGAACAGCAAAGACATCCTCCAACGCGTACTGCGCGCCCGGGATGTGCAGGCCGAACGATTCAAGGATTTAAAAGACGTGTATTCCAACGCGCAAATGCCCAGCCGCATGGTGCATGAGGTGTGTCAACTGACACCTGCCGGGCTTTCCCTGCTCAAAACGGCCATGGAACGCCTGCAACTCAGCGCCCGCGCCTACGACCGCATCCTGAAGGTAGCGCGCACGGCGGCGGATCTGGCGGGCAGCCCGGATATCAGGATCGAGGATTTGGCGGAGGCGATACATTATAGGAGTTTGGATAGAGAGGGGTGGGCGGGGTAGGGATTTAAGATTTTAGATTACATGATTTTAGATTTTAGATTTATGCAAGCATCTGATATAGAGAAAAGGCTGATTGAATTTGCATCCAGGGTGATAGCCATGAGTGAGGCATTACCGAAGAGTTTTGCTGCCCAACATCTAGGCGCCCAAATTATTCGTTCGGCCACATCGCCCGCTTTGAATTATGGAGAAGCACAGGGTGCGGAATCGAATGCGGATTTCATACATAAATTGAAAATATGTTTGAAAGAACTCCGCGAAACGATGGTGTGTTTGAAAATTATAGAAAGTCGGGGCTGGTTTGGACCAGGCAAATTGCCGGAATTGCTCGTAGAAAACAACGAACTCATCGCCATATTCGTAGCAAGCGCTAAAACAGCAAGTACCAAATCATCCATCCAACCATCTAAATCTAAAATCTAAAATCATGTAATCTAAAATCTTAAATCTTCCGATGTAAGCATGGGTGGAAACACCCACGTACAGCGCTTCGTGAAACTTTTGTGTGCCTTAAAATCATTCAGCGTAAAGAATACTTTCCGCCTCGTCAGGTCACCAGTCCGTCGACCAACTCCACTCCTGTGCCGCATCAGTGTCTCCGACCTGATGCAAACGTACAGCACCGTTTTGGACTTACATCATATCAAAACGCCGGAGGAAGGACTATTTTTTATACAAAGATGCAGTCAACATACTCTTGAGTGGGAAGTAATTTCATAATGTTTTTTAGAATAAAAGTAAAGCATGGTTATGATGTACGTTGGCCGCAGGTCGGAGACACTGCGGCGGCGTTGCGCTTGGGCGGAGTGATGGGGGAAGACCTGATGAGGCGGAATTAAAAATTGTGGGTACTTGGAGGTTTGGCGTTCCTGGTTTATCTTCACCACGCGGACGCGACAAGTACGCATATTTCCGTGTTAGCGGTCAGGCTAACGCAGAATCGTAAATTCAATAACTTAATCCTATTAAAATAAATGAAACAACATATATTTTTTATTACTCTTATATTATTTTCACCAAAACTCTCAGCTCAAGAGATTGTAAATGATGTTCTTGATGCGTACATTCAAATTATTGGAGGACAAAAATACATTGACAAAGCACAAAGCATTTATTCTTTTGCAGATTGCATTGGACCAAACGGTAAATACCAAACCGAAATCCACTCTGCCAAAGGTAGTAAAACGATTTTTCGACAAATAAAAGAAAACAAACCAGACTATATTGGTATTGTAAATGGAACTACTTATTGGACAAAAGGTAATGAATTAGCTGTTTCCAACGATAAATTTGCTTTTGCTTGGCGTTCCCATGAAGTTCAATGGATTGTTACTCATCTAACTGAAAGATTTCATGATATAAAGTTTGTTGGAAATGAAGAATTCGCAGGTAAACAATCTGTAAAACTTTCCGCTACTGATGAATTGAATAAAACAACTTATCTATTTTTTGAAAAAACTACAAACATGTTTCTTGGATTGACTAATCTTAGTCCTTTGAACGAAAATCAAGAAACCATTCGTTTAACTATAAATACTTGGAAAAAAATTGGAAAATTACTTCTGCCTTCAAAAGTAACATATAGCGATAAACAAGGGGAATTTATTTTGAATTTTCATACCATAAAAATCAATCAGATAAATGAGAATGTTTTTGAAATCCCAAAGAAAATTATTGCCATCAAAAGGTTAATAGAATTGCACGAACTACAACGAACTGCTCATTTTAATCGTGATGCTAAATTATTAGTTTCCATTTTAGCAGACGATTATACAGAAATTAATAATGGCAAAGTCACATCTTCTAAAAAAGAAGACCTTATTAAACGATTTCAAGATTACTTTGACTTAGTAACATTTATCGAGTGGGACGATATAACACCTCCCATTATTGAGGTTTCCGACGATGCAACAATTGCTTATGTACTAGTAAATAAAAGAGTTAAACTTACAACCCAAGATAAAAAAGAAGAACTCACAATCTTTGCATGGGCAGCTACATTCAAAAACATTAATGGCATTTGGTTAATGACAAGTATAACTTCAACAGTTGGAAAATAGGGTGCAAACAAATGAAAATTTGTGCCGCATCAGTGTCTCCGACCTGATGCAAACGTATAGCACGGTTTTGGACTTACATTATATCAAAACGCCGGAGAAAGGACTATTTTTTGTACAAAAATGCAGTCAACATACTCTTGAGTGGGAAGTAATTTTATGATGTTTTTTAGAATAAAAGTAAAGGGTGGTTGTGCTGTACGTTGGCCGCAGGTCGGAGACACTGCGGCGGCGTTGCGCTTGGGCGGAGTGATGGGGGAAGACCTGATGAGGCGGAAAAGAGTTTTTTAAATATTGCGCACTTCTCATTTTGTATTTTTGTTGTAGCCATCGCGCAGCACAATTTACTTCAACCTGTTCATTATCAGGCTACTAAAATAATCACGCGCAAATACTTGAAGATTTTTAGCGCTTGATTTACCTTTGGCAGCAGTGTATAACAAGTTTCACATTTACGTGTTAGCGGTCATTTTGCCGAACCGACTGCAACACAAAAAAATTGAAAAATACTTGCCGAAATAAATGAACTGTAAAAACTGTAACACCGAAGTAGATTCAAACTTTTGTCCAAACTGCGGACAACCAACAAACCTCAAAAGAATTGACGGACATTACATTATTCACGAAATTGAACACGTTCTTCATTTTGAACGTGGAATTTTATATACAATTAGAGAACTTGTAACAAATCCAGGACAAAATATAAGGAATTATCTTTCAGAAAACAGAAGCCGACTTGTTAAGCCTATAATTTTTATTATTATTACTTCATTAATCTACACATTATGCAACTACTTTTTTCATTTTGAAGACAATTATGTAAAATATTGGGACAACAAAAAATCAACGACGACAGAGATTTTTGAATGGATTCAAAGACATTATGGTTATGCAAATATAATTATGGGAATTTGTATTGCATTATGGACAAAACTATTTTTCAAAAAACACAAATTCAACTTCTTTGAAATTCTAATCCTGCTATGCTTCGTAATGGGAATTGGGATGCTCATCTATTCAGTTTTCGGAGTCATACAAGGTTTGACACACATTAACCTCATGCAAATAGCAGGTATTGTTGGCTTTGTTTACACAACTTGGGCAGTTGGACATTTTTTTGGAAAAGATAAAATTATCAATTATGTAAAAGCCTTCTTTGCATACATTTTAGGTATGCTAACTTTTACATTGACAGCAATACTTTTAGGAACATTAATTGATTTAATGACAAAACATTAAAAACTGGTTTGGGCAGATGGCGGCTACCGCAGCGAAGACCTAATTAATTGGAACAAACGAGCGAGACGGATTTATAAAAATCCCCTGCCACATTGCTATGACAGGGAATTTTTTTGAGGGCTTACAATAAACACAGGAATTTGGTATGACAGCAAGCACGCTTTGCGCACTAATTTTCGACCGCCTGCACCCCTTTCGAAAAATGCGAATACAGGTATATTTTTACAGGCAAGGGGTCCAAATGTTTGTAAATTAAGGGTTTTACTTCTTCCCAATCCAGACCGCCGACGCCGGTTGCCAGGCGTGGAATAGCCACACTTTCCAGGTTTTCTTCCGTTATCATTTTTGAAAGTTCCTTCAATGCGTGGTTCAGGTGAACCAAAGACGCTTTGCCGGGATGCGAACGATCCGACAAGGGCGGTTCCTGCGTAAAAAGGCTGATAACACGGCTTCCCACGCCGCTCCATATCCAAGCGCCGCCGGGTTTTGGGTGAAACTGACGGCAATAATGCCTGAAATCCTTGTACATGGCCGGGAACGTCTCGCGCAGACTCAATGCCAATCCGCTGTCAAAATGGTCGTTCGGTGCAACACCGTGCGCTATAGCAGCCGCTTCCGAGAGGGTAATATCTCCTGTTACTTCTTGAATCATATAAATTCGTTTTAAAGATTGATTTTCAGTTCAAAGTTGCCTGACAGGGATAATTCATAAAAATGACCGGCATCACTTGTAGCAATGACTATCGACGCGTACTACCGGACATTTCAAAGCCAGGGTGTATGCACCCGATAACCAATAACCGATAACGAATAGCTCAAGAAGGCCTACTTTTGCTGCAAAAAATACCATCCACATGGGATTTCGTTCCTTTCTTATTCGCCCGTTTGCCCATAACATCGCCCGTTCGATAGACCGCTGGTCGTCGGATGCTATTGCCCGCCAGGAAAAGATTTTGTACCAATTGGTTGCAAAAGCACGCGACACCGCCTTTGGTCGCGACCACCATTTTTCCGAAATTCGCAGCTATGCGGATTTTATAAATGCCGTTCCGATTCGGGATTACGAGGATTTAAAAGGCTATATCGAACGTATTAAAAATGGCGAAAGCGACGTGTTATGGCCCGGAAAACCCGCTTATCTGGCCAAAACATCGGGCACCACGTCCGGCGTGAAATATATCCCGATGAGCAAAGAAAGCACGCCCCTGCACTTCGGGACTGCCCGCGATGCCGTGTTCAACTATTTTGCCCGCACCGGAAATGGCCGGTGGCTCGATGGTAAAATGATCTTTCTTTCCGGCAGTCCCGAGCTGGATGAAGTGGCCGGTATCCCCACAGGGCGCCTGAGCGGCATTTCGAATCACCTGGTGCCCGGATGGCTGCGCACCAACCAATTGCCTTCATGGAAAACCAACTGCATCGATGACTGGGAGGAAAAACTCGAACACATCGTCGAGGAAACCAAAAACGCCGACCTGCGCCTGATCTCGGGTATTCCGCCCTGGGTGCAGATGTACTACGAGCGCCTGCTGGAACGCACCGGCAAACGCACGATCCTGGAAATATTTCCGAACTTTTCGGTGTTTGTATACGGCGGCGTCAATTTTGAACCGTATCGCGCCAAACTGGAAGAACTCGTGGGCGGGCCGGTCGACAGTGTGGAAACCTACCCCGCCTCCGAAGGATTCATTGCATTTCAGGACTGTTTCCCCAGCCAGGGCCTACTGTTGAATGTCGATGCCGGTATGTTTTTTGAATTTGTGCCGGCCGATGAAATTATGAACGATCATCCCACCCGGCTTTGGCTGAAAGATGTGGAAATCGGCGTGAACTACGCGGTCATCTTGCACACCAATGCCGGCCTTTGGGGTTACAACATCGGCGACACGGTGCAGTTTGTCAGCAAAAATCCGTACCGGATTGTTGTCAGCGGACGGGTCAAACACTTCATCTCGGCGTTTGGCGAACACGTCATCGGCAAGGAGGTGGAAGAATCGCTGCTGCCGGTCGCCAATGCTGCAGGTGTGCGCATCGTGGAGTTTACCGTAGCGCCGCAAGTGAACCCGCCGCAGGGCGGATTGCCTTACCACGAGTGGTTTATCGAGTTTGACAACGCGCCGGCCGACATGGAGGCTTTTGCCATGCTGGTGGATGTGGCTATGCGCAAACAAAATATCTATTACGACGACCTGGTTGCAGGCGGCATCCTGCGCACCCTGAAAATCACAGCGCTGAAACGCGACGCTTTCCGGGAATACATGAAATCACAGGGCAAACTGGGCGGGCAAAATAA
>JALHMA010000323.1 GCA_022844265.1 Saprospiraceae bacterium
CTTCACTTCCTTGAATTCCGCTGGCAGTGACTCCCCTTTGATTTGCAGGAAGATGCCGCCCTCGCTCCGTATCAGGCAATTGCCCGCCATGTCGAGGTAGTTGATGCCCCTGGTCTCCAGCAACTCCCGGCCAGGGCCGCTGATTTGCCGGGCCACCAAAAGCCCGTTGGCTTCTGTTAGCTTGTCCAGCAAGCCTACCAGTGCCGCTGGGTGCCCATTTTTTTTCACTTCTACCTTGAACTGCCCGCTCGCTGCTCCGGCCCTGATTTCCAACTGGGCATCCCAAGCATGGCCATTCTTTGGTGCAACCTCTCCAAGGCTAACCTTTACCTTGGCCAACCTTTCCAAGTTCTCGACCGCCGTGTGCAGTATGTCCGATTCCAACATTCTCTGTTCGTTTGTTTATGAAAAAAGGTGAACACGCAAAATTATCGAACAAAAATGAGTTGTGCAAAGATTTATTGCCCCAGCCTTCACAAAACACCCAAATGCAATGGCTCAGTTCGTTTTTATTAGGTTTACAACTCTGTTTTGAGTTTTAAATTCCTTCCTCATTTTTTAGCTTTGACTAGAAGTCATCTCAAAAATGCCTGAGCATGATTTTGATACAGCCAAGTAACACAAAAGCCAAGAAGTTCTCTGAATAGTATTCATAACGAACCACTAGGCGACGGAAATTAAAAAGCCATGCGAATAGCCTTTCCACTTTCCATCGTTTTTTATACCTGCGAAGGGGCCGCCCATCCTGCGTCCGTGGCTTTTTGCGGTTGGAGCGGTGCGGTGCTATCATTTCGATTCCCTGCTGTTCAAGGATATCGTCCAATGGGTCGCTATCATAAGCCCTGTCGCCAATCAGTCTTTGAGGGACTTGCGCCAGGAATCTATCCGCCAAAGTGTCCTCAACAAGGGTGACTTCGTGTGGTGAAGCGCTTGCCATGTGAATGGCGAGAGGTAGGCCAAAGCGGTCTGTAATGGCCATGACCTTGGTCCCTTTGCCACGCTTGGTTTTCCCAACACAGAGGCCCCTTTTTTTGCCGGCACAAAGGTGCCGTCGATGAAACACTCGGAAAGGTCGAGACCGCCACGTTGGTGAAGGTCCACCGCCAAAACCTCCAAAATGGTTGAAAACACGCCATTATCGGCCCATTTTTGAAAGTGGCGGTGGCAGGTCTGGTAGGGAGGATACCTGTCCGGAAGGTCTTGCCATCTGGCTCCTGTTCGCAAAATCCAAAAAATCCCGTCCAAGACTGGGCGGGGAGGAGTAAGTGGCCGGCCCTTTCCGTCAGCACGTTTTTGGATTGGCAGGTGCGGCTCGATTAAAGCCCATTGTTCGTCTGTCAAGTTCATAATAGCGTAGTCTTTTCTACGCTAATTTACACAAATTCATTTTTGAGATGACTTCTAGGCAATTTAATCCCAATTTTATACAATCGGTTGTAACCAGTCTCCTCTTTCATTTTTAGGTCAACTTCCGTAAGACTTTCACTTGCCTCATTATCAGAATAAATAATGAGGCAATCTATAATTTTATCCCTTTCCAGTTTCAAAAAATCATAAACGCTATTCAACCGTGCATAGCCACTTACCTGACGGACATCTTCTATATTGATAGAATTATTCTGGTACTTGGGTTTATATTTAGCATCCACTATCATTTTACATTGATTGTCTAAGCTGTTTACAATAAAGTCTGGTTCCTGAGAACGGAAAAGTTTGTGATAAGTAACTTCATTCGGTCTGGGAAACCGTTCCTTCAATTTTGAAAATACGTACAGCTCAAAAAGCTTGCTCATATCTATCCAAAACGGTGGGGTCTTTATTTTGGTGGAACTGGTGGAAGAAATATTGTAACCGTAACGCTTTAGTATGTGACGGGCAAATTTTAGTGCCTGCTCGTATTCTTTGTAAAATTGGTTTGTGAAGCTATGTTTCAAAGTGTCAATATTCAATTCCTCTTCCACTTGGCTGAAAGCAGGTTGAATATAATGGATTAACCCAGACAATTTTGAAACATCCAAGCCTTTCAGGTTTTGTAAGGCGGCCACTGAAAAGATGAATGCTTTTTTCAGTAATTTATTCTCTGGGCTATTAACGCCAAACTCCGTGAAGCGGCAATAATTGTGAAGATTTTTTTGGTTGAAATGGTTTTTTCGGATGGTTTCGTTCACCATTATCCTTCCTTTTATCCTGCCGTTCAAGTTTTTTTCAACCGGATAATAGGACTTTCTAAGCCCCTTTTGAACGATTCTCTTTAGTACATTAAGGAATTGAACCAATAGCAAAGGCGTTAGCAAATCCTGCTTTTGTTCTATCTCTATAGTCGGCTTTTCGAAATTTATCTCACATAGTTGGTCGAGATGCTGATAGTTTTCTTGTTGCTTTAAAATCTCGAACAACATTCCAATATAGTCTGTTTCGTGCTGCTCATCGTCAATCTTGGGTTTTATGAAAATGGACAA
The DNA here is from genome assembly GCA_022844265.1 of Saprospiraceae bacterium. Classification (GTDB taxonomy): domain Bacteria; phylum Bacteroidota; class Bacteroidia; order Chitinophagales; family Saprospiraceae; genus M3007. The sequence goes on from JALHMA010000323.1 coordinate 2,460, forward strand.
CTTCTTTTCAACTATCCAATCAACTCCGACAAAATAGGATGTTTCAAACAGGTATTTTGCACTATCTTGAGAATATTGTATCCTGTAACAAAATGCCCCATTCTCGCTTCGCTGAATGGATTTCTTATGGCTGCGGTTTTCCAATTTATCCAGAAAATCACTGATTTCTTCGTATTCTTTCCCATTAGGGTAGCCATATTGTTCGGAAAGCTTTATCATTTCTAAAAACCGTTTATGATGTCAAGCGCACTATGTTTCAGGATGCCATCCTTCACGTATTCTTTCAGGATGGGTATGATTTCGTATTGCTTTCTGGTTTCAAAATCCCCATTGCCTTTGATAAAATAGCTATGACCCAGCCAGACATCTTCCGGTCTAAATTCTTCGGACAAGTGCTCTGATAGGGCTAAAAGCAGTGCGCCATTGTCAAGATACTCATCTACGTTCTGAATAAACAACCTCGAAACCTGTCTGAAAAAATCCAGTTCAAAATTTTCCATTTCCAATGCCTTGGGCAGCATATCCACAAATGCAAAGCGCCTGCGTATGGCATAATCAATATGACCGACGCTCCTGTCTGCTGTGTTCATCGTGCCAATGATGTACAGGTTGGGTGGTATGATGAGCGTATAGCCATCCTCTACGGTTTCGTACATGCTCTCCACCTTCTCGCCCCGATATTCAAGGGCATAAATCAGTTCACCCAAAACTGCCGGTAGGTTGGCCCTGTTTATTTCGTCTATGATTAAGACATAAGGCTTTTCTTCGACTTTCTTAATTTCCTGAATTGGCTTCTTTTTGCCTTCCATGAAGTTATTGAACAAATTCAGCACCTTCATGTAATAACTTGCGTGCTGCTTGGCCAAGCCCGAAACACCTTCCATGCGTTTAATCTGTTGCCGCTCTCGGAGACCTTGCCTATACATTTCAATGATATCCTTATAGTACATTCGTAAACCTTGTGGGTTGTTCCATTTATCGCCTGTGTACCTGAAACAATCGGCCTCTACCTCTCTTAGATAAGTAGTGGTGCCCTCAAGCAAAAGCTTACCATCATTCTTTTCAATCTCGTCACTAATATAATCCCTGAATTTCTCAAATTCTCCTTCAATCCAGTTTTCTTCTGTCAATTGCTGCAAATCCTTGCGGCTGTTGTTGTAGTTTTCCAGTGCCTTTTTGGCAAACTCGGCTAGCAATTTGTCTTTCGTTTTGTATTCAATAGCAGTCCCCTTGTTTTCTGCCACGATACCCCGCACGAAATCCTCGTAGGAGTAGGCAGGATGGAACTGAATTATTTTGAACTGGCCAGACGCTTCCAATGAGTCCTTTTGCAGTTTTTTATCTACCGATACTTTATTCAATATCAGTTGCTCGGCCAAGTCTTTGGCCGTATAAGTTTTTCCAGTGCCCGGTGGGCCTTGCAGGATGATTTGCCCTTTGTGCTTTATTACTTCTATTAAATTCGTGCTTTTCAACATGGCTTGAACACTTTTAACATTGTTATACAAATCGTTAATGAACTTACGGTTTCCTCCTTCTAACTTTGCCAGAGAAGACCTTTCTCGGTCAGTGTTTTTATTACCATCCCATTTAAAAACCAGCCGGGAAAAGTATTTTTTACCTACCTCATTGCCCCCACTTTTGATAATAGCCTGTATTAGCCAAATCAGGTCGTGCCAGTGATTATTATTTTCAAAATTATGGTGGTATTGCTGCGACTTACCTTCAGCTGTGATTCTTTGAATGTATCCTGTTTTATCATTATTGGCAAGCCGATAGAGAAAATCTTTGAAATCATCCTGCCCATCGCTCGCCATATCTTCGATAATGGTTTCTTCTAATTCTGCCTCGCCTCTTCCTTTGGGCCAGGGATGGCGTTCAATATCCAACCAAAAAACCTCCGTGCCGAAATAATTGATGATGGCTTGTGGGTTTTTGACACTGCCCTGATGGAGAATGTTCATATAGTACAACCTATCTGTAACAAAAGTATGGCCTTGATACTGATAGGTGACAATGACCACCTTCTGGTGGTTGTCCCTTTCCGCTTCAGTGGTGACGTCCTGTTCCGTGACTTTTATCCCTTTAAAAAAAGAGATGCATTCGAGTAGTTCTTTCTTTTCCATATCATACCAACCTAATTTTCCCCGTCAACAAAACCCCCATCATCCCCGCCTTCACCCCTCGCCACTTCGCTAACTGACCCTCCAACGCCGACAACTCCCCGTCCATGTCCGAGAGGATACGGGCGATACGGGTTTGCTCGGCAATGTTGTTTGGCAATTCAATTACGCATTTTTCGATATGGTGATTGAGGATGTGGGTTTGTGCAACACCATCATCTAAGGCCATAAAATACTTATGCCTATTGAGGAGATAAAACAAGAAAAGTGGGTCAGCACCTTTGCTTCTCCAGATACAGATTCGCTGGTTTACAGCATATTTGTTGTTTTCTGGCACTAGGAAACACTTGGCAAGTGCCTTTCCGTTTGGCAAATCGCTCAATACCGTTAGGATGTCATTTTTCCGAGCCGGACAATAGTTGGCATGTGAATGCTTTGCAACTTTGCCTTCGGAGGAAATAAACTTTGAATTTACAACGATGTACTTTCCCTGTTCATCAATATCTCGCTCGTGGGCTTTTCCATGAATATAATCAACTACTTCTGTAAGCGCTTTCTCTTCCCACCTCTCTTTCGCCTTCAACAACGCCTGCATCGCCCCTTGCTTCACCGCCCTTTTCTTCGCTATCAGTTGCTCCAATTGCGTGATGAGCCTATCCGCATCGTTCAGCGCCGTGGCGATGGCGGTTTGCTCGGCTTTGGTGGGGGGAAGAGGGATTTGAAAAGCTGATAAGTCTTTGTTTGTAATTTGATTAATTGTAGCACCTATTGTTTCATTGATTTGCCTTTGAATTATATTTGATTGAAACTGATGAAAGACAAATGTTGAATAGGCACTACGATATACAGTCATAAAAGCACCAAATGCACTTCCTGCAGTATTTTCATCAATTAAAGCACATTTGCCGATTAATTGCCTACTTCCATTTCTTACACAAATGAGAATGTCATTTTTCCTTACTATGACTCTTTGTGGCAAGTCCATTTCGACAAATACATTATCCTTAAAATCAAGCTTTCCACCTTGTACATTAGAGGAACGCAAGACAAGCGTCCCAAACGATTTCACATTAGGAGGGCTGTAAGTAAGTCCAATAATGCTTTCACCTATTTCTGACAGTTTATGTGCCTCCCAATCCTCCGGCACCACCCCCACCTCCGTCATTTTATAGCCTTTTGGTATTTTCATCCTTGTTACCATTTAAAGTTCATGTTGCGTAAATGTTCTTCCACCTTTTCCGTCAGCGCCGCCACGTCGTCGGTCAGTTCGGGCAGGGGCGTTTCATAGCGTTCGGCCAGCTCCCGTATGCGCTGCGTGAGGCGGTGGCTGATATTGTCCATCTCCGTGCGTATGCGCTGCGCCATGCTGTCCAGCCATTTGCGCTCCACCACCACCGTTTTTACCTCCTCCATGCTCAGGCGGGGGTATTGTGCGATGACCTTTTTTTCGAGGTCGGCGGCAGCGGCCTTGGCTTCGGTTTGTAGTTCAGCGATGCGTTCCAGGCCGTTTCGGTATTGCAGAAGCAGGTCGTATTCCTCGGCATTGTCGGTATTGCGCTTGCCGAGGTCTTTCAGCGCCTTGGCGAGGTTGCCCTTGCTGATTTTGCCCTTCTCGTCCACGGCATTGGCCAGCAGGCCGTCCTCGCCGCCGTGTTCTTCCCGCAGTTCGTCGAGGCTGGCAGCTTCGGTCTCGGCAGCGGCTTCCAGTGCCTCCAGCGCCTGCTGTTCGGCAGCAAAATAGGTGGCAATCATCAGGGCGGGCGGTATCAGGCGGCCTTCCAGCCCTTCGAGGCCGGGCACCTGTTTCACCACCTCCTTGTCGCCTTTCTTGGTCACTTTTTCGATGCGCTTCACCTCCTTGCCAGCGGCCCAGCCATCGGCGGTCAGTTCATAGAAATCGTCCTGCATCGTCTCCGCCCAGTAGTCCATCAAGTGCTGGTACATGGCGTATTTGTCGGTGAGCGGCTTGTCAGAATAGGCCCGCAGCAGCCGCTCCGATAGTCGGTGGATTTCCTGCTTGGGGTGCAGCCCCTTGTCCAATGCCTTGGCGTAGGCGGTGGTTTCGGTGCGCCATTTTTCAAAGACCGCCTGCATCTCCTCCCCAAACCGGGTGAACTCCGGGTGCTCGAAGATGCTTTGCTTGATGCCCGCCACGGGCACCCGTAGTTCGTAGTAGTCGGGGCGTTTCGCTAGGGGCTGGAAGAGGTGGTTTTTCAGACTGGG
>JALHMA010000324.1 GCA_022844265.1 Saprospiraceae bacterium
CAACCGCGACGGTTTCCGGAATTTGTACAAATATGACCTGGGTAGTAAAAAAGTGTTTCAACTGACGCAATTACAAACCGGTATCACGGGCATCACGCCCTATGCGCCGGCCATTACCGTTGCAGAAGACCGCGACCGCATCCTGTACACCCACTACAACAAAGGCACCTATGTGATTCACCAGGCCAAAGAGGAGGATTTTACAGCCGTAGAAGTGGACCCCTTGTCGGTAGATATGGCGCCCGCCGCTTTGCCTCCTTTCTTCCCAGGCAAGCGCGATATTGTCAATACGAACTTGCGCCTGATGGATGAAAACATGAAAGCACTGGCGGGTACGGCCACCAATGAGCAGAAGTACAAACCCAAATTCAAACTCGATTACATCGGAGGCAGCACGGGTGTGGGCGTCAATACCGGCAACACCAGTTTCGGCACAACGGCAGGACTGGCCGGCGGGGTAGATATGTTGTTCGGCGATGTACTCGGCAACAATCAGGTGTATGCCGGGCTGGCTTTGAACGGTGAATTAGCCGACGCGGCCGGTCAGGTTTCCTATATCAACAATAAAAAACGCATCGGATGGGGTTTCAACGCTTCCCATATTCCGTATAGTTCGCTGGCATACAACACTTTGCAATTTGTCGAAATAGAAGTAGGTGGCGTTCCCCAGACCTATCTGGAAGAAGCCATCGGGATCAACCGCTTGTTTCTGGATCGTGTGGGCGGGGTGGTGTTTTACCCCTTCTCCACCACCAAACGCGTGGAGCTGGGCGGCGCCCTGGAATTTTACAATTCCCGAACCACGCGTTATGCCACCTATTACGATGCGAACGGTTTCGCGCGGTTTACGCAACGCACCAGGGAGCCTAAATCACCCGGACTGGCCCTGCAAAACATCAGTGCCGCTTTGGTGGGCGATAATTCCTATTTCGGTCTGACAGCGCCTTTGCAAGGCTGGCGGTACCGTCTGGGTGTGGAGCAGTATTTCGGCGATTTCAATTTTTCCACCCTGCTGCTCGATGGCCGCAGGTACTTCTACGCAAAACCGGTCACCCTCGCGGTGCGGGGTATGGCATACGGGCGTTTTGGCGGTAATTCAGCCGATCTGTTTCCGCTGTTTGTCGGCCAACCCAATTTCATGCGGGGTTATACGCGGCAGGTGCTGACGGAAGATGCGCCCGAACTCGTCGATCAGGTTTTTGGAAGTAAAATCGCGGTGGGTAACTTTGAGGTGCGGCTGCCGTTCACCGGGCCGCGGAAGTTGTCGCTTATCAAATCCGGTTTTCTCATCACCGACCTGAACCTGTTTTTTGATGCCGGTCTGAGTTTTTATGAACGCTCGGATTTTGGAAAGGAAGACCCCGATCCACTCGACGGACGAGACCATATTGCGCGCAAACCTGTATTCTCTACCGGCGTATCGCTGCGGGTCAACCTGTTCAACTACATGGTTCTGGAGCCTTATTTCGCCCTGCCGCTTTCCGTGCCCAAAGAGAACAGGCGCTGGGCGTTCGGGTTGAATTTTGTGCCAGGCTGGTAAAAGGAAGTGAGAGGGTGAGAGGTGAGAGGGTGAGAGAGGCATCCCCTTTGGCTTTTGATTCGTGGTTGTAGCCTGGGTTTTTCAGGCCTGTAATCGTGAGCCGTGAGTCGTGAATCGTGAGTCGTGAGTGGCATTCAGTTAGAAGAATGTTGAGTTCTTTATTCGAACTGAATGCCACTCACGATTCACGATTCACCACTCACGATTCACCACTCACGATTCACCACTCACGGCTCACGGCTCACGATTTCAACCCTCAACCCCCTTCGCCAGCTGCTCCAGCAAGCCCTTCACCGCTTTCAAACTCCACACTTCATCCTGCACCAGAATGAGGTCTTTATTGGTTTGTTTGAGTGAAATGCCCATGATGCGGCCCCGGGTGGCAACCAATTGAGCAATTTTCTGGAAATGAGCCGTTTCGTAAAACGAGGACTGCGGATCGCTGACGAAATAGCAGCGGAGTTTGCCGCTTTTCAGAATAAGTCGCTCGAAACCGATTTTTTTACAAACCCATTGCAGGCGCAGCGCTTCAAAAAGGGCTTCCACCTGTTTGGGCAATCTTGCGCCAAACCGGTCTCTCAGGCGTTTGGCAAAGGCTTCGATCCCTTCTTCATTTTCAATGGAGTTTAGTTCCGTGTACAGGTTGAGGCGCTCCTGGGTATTGCTCACATACTCGTCGGGGATAAGCATTTCCACATCCGTTTCGATGATGACATCCCGGACGTAGGAGCCGCGTTGTGCAATTTCCTCTTTAAACAGGTCTTTAAAATCGGTCTCTTTCAGTTCCTGGATGGCTTCGTCGAGTATTTTCTGATAGGTTTCAAAACCGATGTCGGCGATAAATCCCGATTGTTCGCCCCCCAGCAGGTTGCCGGCGCCGCGAATATCCAGGTCGCGCATGGCCACCTGGAAACCGGAGCCGAGGTCGCTGAATTCCTCGATGGTTTTCAGGCGTTTGCGGGCTTCCTGCGTGAGTACGCTCATGGGCGGCGCGAACAGGTAGCAATAGGCTTTGGCATTGGAACGGCCCACACGCCCGCGCAACTGGTGCAGGTCGCTGAGGCCGAACATATCGGCACGGTTGATAACAATAGTATTCGCGTTGGCGATATCGAGGCCGGTTTCGATGATATTGGTACATGCCAGCACGTCGAATTTGCGGTCGATAAACTCCACCAGCACTTTTTCGAGGTTATCCGCTTCCAATTGTCCGTGCGCCATGGCCACATCTACGTCGGGGCACAGGCGTTGGATCAATTCGACAATTTTAGGCAGATCGTTCACGCGGTTGTGGACAAAATACACCTGCCCGCCCCGGTTGACTTCGGTGTAAATAATTTCCCGGATCAAATCTTCGTCGAATACACGAATTTCCGTGTGAATCGGCTGCCGGTTGGGCGGCGGCGTGCGGATGACCGACAGGTCGCGCGCAGACATGAGCGAAAATTGCAGGGTACGCGGTATTGGCGTGGCCGTCAGCGTCAGGGTGTCCACATTGATTTTCAGCGCCCGTAGTTTTTCCTTGGAAGAAACGCCGAATTTTTGTTCTTCATCTACAATCAGCAGGCCTAAGTCCTTGAAAGCCACATCTTTACTGAGCAGCGCATGGGTGCCGATCACAATATCGACCTGCCCTGATTTCAATTTTTCCAGCACCTGTTTTTTCTCTTTTGCCGTGCGGAAACGGTTGAGGTAATCGACCGTGACCGGAAATTCTTTCAGGCGTTCCGTAAAAGTTTTCCAGTGTTGCAACGCCAGGATGGTGGTCGGCACCAGAATAGCCACCTGTTTGCCATCGGTGCAGGCTTTGAAGGCGGCGCGGATGGCGACTTCCGTTTTCCCGAAACCCACGTCACCGCAGATCAGGCGATCCATGGGGTATTCTTTCTCCATGTCTGCCTTGACGTCGTTGGTCGCTTTGTACTGGTCGGGGGTGTCTTCGTACAAAAAGGAGGCTTCCAGTTCCGTTTGCAGGTAGCCATCGGGTGGGAAGGCGTGGCCTTTGGCGGCCCGGCGGCCTGCGTACAGTTTGATCAGTTCGGCGGCAATGTCCTTGATGCGTTTTTTGGTGCGCGCCTTGAGTTGTTTCCAGGAATCCGAGCCGATTTTGGATAGTTGCGGGGCCGTGCCTTCCTGTCCGACGTATTTGGAGATTTTATGCAGCGAATGAATGCTGACGTAGAGGATGTCGTTGTTTTTGTAATTGAGCCGTACGGATTCCTGCATTTGCCCGCCGATCTCTATTTTTTGCAGGCCGGCAAATTTACCGATGCCGTGGTCGATGTGCGTCACGTAGTCGCCTGGGGACAGTTCCCGCAACACCCGGGTAGTGAGGGCCTGCTCCTTAGTGAAACCCTGCCGGATTTTGTACTGGTGGTAGCGCTGAAAAATCTGATGGTCCGTGAGTACCGCAATCTTCAGGTCTTCATCCACAAAACCTTCGTGAATGGCCGTATCGACCGGTAAAAACGCCACATCGGCCTTTAATTCTTTAAAAATGGAGGCTAAGCGGTCGAATTGTTTGGTGTTTTCGGAACAGATATAAATCTCATAACCCGCTGTTTTCCACTCATGCAAGGTGCGGATCAGCAGGTCGAAATTTTTGTTAAATGAAGGTTGGGGGCGGGAGTGAAAAGTAATCGTACCGGGCCTGCCTCCGGCAGCGGTTGTCTGCGTCATGAAATCTGTTTTTGCGTTTGCAAAGATACCGCATAGGAGAACAGAGTTGCTGCCATAGAGTTGTATTATCTTTGCGCCGCAATTGCAAAGTAGTGTTTGGTGTTTGGTGTTTAGTGTTTGGGGGGCTTCGCGTTTGGCAATAATTGGTATTTTGGTCAAAGTTGCGGAAAAGCCAAGCCCGAAGCCCCCCAAACACTAAACACCAAACACCACACACGGCCAAAGGCAAAGCCCCCCAAACACTAAACACCAAAAACTAAAAACAGAAAAAAAGATGACTAAAAAACGAGTACTCATTGCCGGCGGCGCCGGTTTTATCGGGTCCCATTTGTGCGACCGCTTTATGGCCGAAGGTTACCAGGTAATCGCGATGGATAATTTGCTGACGGGCGACCTGGCCAATATCGAACATCTGTTCAAGGAAAAGGACTTTGAATATTACCACCACGATGTAACGAAGTTTATTCATGTACCCGGAAAACTGGATTATATCCTCAATTTCGCTTCGCCGGCCAGCCCGATCGACTACCTGCAAATGCCCATCCAGACCTTGAAAGTAGGCGCGCACGGCACCCACAACCTGCTCGGACTGGCCAAGGAAAAAAAGGCGCGTATCCTCGTGGCTTCCACCTCGGAAGTGTACGGCGATCCGCACGTGCATCCGCAGGTGGAAGAATACTGGGGCAATGTAAACCCGGTAGGCCCACGCGGCGTGTACGACGAAGCCAAACGTTTCCTCGAAGCCATTACGATGGCCTACCACAACTACCATCAGGTGGAAACGCGGATCATCCGTATTTTTAACACCTACGGCCCGCGTATGCGCGTCAACGATGGGCGTGTTTTGCCGGCGTTTTTCTCGCAAGCCATTCGCGGTGAAGGACTTACCGTATTCGGAGACGGTTCACAGACCCGCTCTTTCTGTTATGTGGACGACCTCGTGGAAGGGATTTACCGCCTGTTGCTGAGCGATTACCACCTGCCGGTCAACGTGGGCAATCCTTCTGAAATTACTGTCATGCAGTTTGCGCACGAAGTGCTCGAACTGGTGCAAAACCCCAAGGCATATATTGATTACCGCCCGCTGCCCGTGGATGACCCCAAGCAGCGCCGGCCTGATATTACCAAAGCGCAGACGCTGCTGGGCTGGGAACCCAAATTCGACCGGGCTACGGGTCTGCGCATCACCCATGAATATTTCAAAAAAGCCGTAAAAGTTTAATTGTTGAGGGTTGAGATTGTTGAGGGTTGAGAATTTGGTATATTTACCTCAACGCTCAACAATCTCAACGCTCAACAATCTCAACAACTCAACCCTCAACAACATCCATGAACATACTCATTACCGGCGGGGCCGGGTTTATCGGCTCGCATGTGGTGCGGCTTTTTGTAACCAAATACCCGCATTACCGCATTGTCAACCTCGATGCCCTGACGTATGCGGGCAACCTGGAAAACCTGAGTGATGTGGAACACGCGCCCAATTACATTTTTGAGCGCGGAAACATCCTCGATGCGCCGTTTTTGCAGGGTTTGTTTGAAAAATATCAATTCGACGGGGTCATTCACCTGGCTGCAGAAAGCCATGTGGATCGTTCTATTGCCAATCCGATGGCTTTTGTCGAAACGAATGTAATGGGCACCGTACAACTGCTCAATGCTGCGCGCAATGCCTGGAAAGACAATATGAAGGGCAAACGTTACTACCATGTATCTACCGATGAGGTGTATGGTTCGCTGGGCGAGGAGGGTTATTTTACGGAAGAAACGCGCTACGATCCGCGTTCGCCCTACTCTGCTTCCAAAGCAGCCAGCGATCATTTTGTGCGGGCCTACTGGCATACCTACCAGCTGCCCGTGGTCTTGTCCAATTGCAGCAACAACTACGGCCCCAACCATTTTCCGGAAAAACTGATCCCGCTGGTCATCAATAACATTCGGGAAGGCAAGCCGCTGCCCATCTACGGCGACGGCAAATATACCCGCGACTGGCTTTGGGTAAAAGACCACGCTTCGGCCATCGATGTGATTTTTCACAATGGCCGGAAAGGAGAAACCTACAACATCGGCGGCAACAATGAATGGAAAAATATCGACCTCGTGCAGCAACTCTGCGATATCGTCGATGAACTACTGGGCCGTCCGCAAGGCTCCGCCCGGCAACTGATCACTTTTGTGGCCGACCGCCCGGGGCACGACCGCCGCTACGCCATCGATGCTTCCAAACTGCGCGATGAACTGGGCTGGGAACCATCCATCCGCTTTGAAGAGGGTTTCCGTCAAACGGTACAGTGGTACCTAGAACATGAAGAATGGCTCCGGCATGTGATCACGGGGGCGTATCAGGCGTATTACGCGGAGCAGTATAGAAGTGAGAAGTGAGTGGTGAGAAGTGAGAGGCTTCCCCCTTGGTATTTTGGTTTAATTGGAGATTGGTTTTTCAGGCCTTGAATCGTGTTTAGTGTGTGGTGTTTAGTGTTTGGGGGGCTTCGCGTTTGGCAGTAGTTAATATTTTGGTCGAATTTTCACAAATGCCAAACGCGAAGCCCC
>JALHMA010000325.1 GCA_022844265.1 Saprospiraceae bacterium
GAGCCACAAAACGCCGAAAATGAACACCGCCATGGTGGAATACACCGTCAGCATCAATTTGCCGAGCGGGAGCAGGGTTTGCAGACCGTATTTGCCGATGGTAAATGCCATACCCCCGAACGCGCCGATGGGAGCCAGCCGCATGACCCAGTGCAAGGCTTTGAAGACGTATTTGGAAATGAAGTTGAGTCCGGCAACAATGCGCTCCTTTCCACCATATCGGCTCAACATCATGCCCAGCACAATCGATATCAGCAACACCTGCAAGGTGCTGTTTTCTTTCAAAAAATTCCACCAGGAAAACTGCGCGGCGCCCTGGGTAAATTTACTGACGTCGACGCCTTCCGTTTGGGGCGTCACACCTGCGCCCGGCTGTATAAAATGCGCGACCACGATGCCGATCAGCAGCGCAAACGTGGTGACGATTTCAAAGTAAATCAGGGCTTTACCGCCAACCGTGCCTACTTTTTTCAAATCGCCCATGCCCGAAATACCCAGCGTGATGGTCAGGAAAATCAGCGGATTGATAAAGAGTTTGACAACGCTGATAAAGTATTTGCCCAGCGGCTCCATTTGCACCGCCCTGGCTGGGTCAAAATGCCCCAGCAAGACCCCGGCCAGGATGGCCAGCAGTACCCAGGTGGTCAGGTTAGTCAAGATTTTTCTCATGGAGGCGGGCCACCGGTTGGGTGGGCGGGACAAAGAAAGGGAGGAATGGGGAAGCGAACGAAAAACTGCTACATTATTCTATTGGATTTTTATCGAAGAGATCATGAATTGTTTCCGCCTCGGTGTTTCTTTTGCTCCAAACCAAAGCATTGCGGCAGTGTCTTTTTCAACCTGCCGCACCTGTTTTAGAGAAAAAATGTAAACATCCTGCTATACGTTTGCGGCAGGTCGAAAAAGACACTGCCGCGGCGCTTTGGTCTCGCGGGTTACGGTGCGAAGAAGACCTGCTGAGGCAGAAAAGAATTTATCAAAAAACTCCGAAAATTGCTCGAAAAACTCAGGAAAAAGAAAGATTTTAGCGGTGAAAACCATTCACAAAAACACAAAGGCTTTTAAAATGCCAACCTATACCTTCATCACAGACTACCGTGGCGGCACCTATATTTGCCAAAAAGCAGCAGAGGGCCTGCGGGCTGCCTGCCTCTTGTGGAAGGAAGAAATTCGTTCGGGGGGCTATGTGCCGGATTTGAATGTCCGGGCCTTTTCAAAGGCTTTTGATGCCGATATCGACGAGCTGCCGCCGGTTCCGTTGGACACACTGCGCAATGTCTGGTTGTTTCATCTCCTGATCGGCGATGACCTGCTGGATGTGCATGTTATTCAGACGGATATGGTATCAATTCTGGCAGAAACAACGGAAACCATTACCGCTTTGTAGTATTCCTGGGAATAATGGGTTTGATCTCGATGTTATTGAAAACCAATGGTTAAATGGAGGCGGTGACTTGAAGTCACCGCCTCAATAGACAGACATTATTCGCCGCGCTCACGATTGCTGCATCTGCTGCACCACCGTCACCACCAAAAACTCCGCGGGCCTGCTCAGCGCCAGCAGCACCGTCACCCGCATATAACCGTCCAGAATATCCTGTGCCGTCATGGTGCTGCCCAGGCCAATCTGCACGGAGAAAGCATCCTGTGGTTTGGCCCCAGCGAGGCCGCCTTCTCTCCAGAAATTCGTCAGGAAATTTTCGATCATGCTTTTAACAGTAGCCCAGGTATTGGCGTCATTTTGTTCAAAAACATAAGCCCGGATCGCGATTTTGATCGATTGTTCAATATAAATCATCGTTCTGCGCACATTGATATAGCGCCAGTCCTGGCTGTTCCCGTCGAGTGTGCGGGCGCCCCAGACCAACACACCTTGACCTGGAAATGTACGTATGGCACAAACGGCTTTCCCGTCCAGCGGCGCGTTGAGGTCGTCCTGATCGTCATTGGAAACCTGGACGGCAGGGCTAAGTACCGAGGCCATACTGACATTGGCCGGCGCTTTAAAAACGCCCTGGGACTGATCCACTATGCAATAAATGCCTGCCATGCCCGCACCGGGCGGCAAGCGGTTTATTTCCTGCAATATCCCTTTGAATATGTTCGTGTACAACGGACTGACGGCCTGCAAAGTTTGATGCAATTCTTTCACCTGGCTCGGGTCTGTCGTGGTCGCGATAGCGTTAATGGCGTTCTGGATTGCTACAAATTTCTGCTGATCCCGCAGTTGTCCGCTTTTGAGCGCCTGTTGCAGTTCCGCCAGCAGCAGTTCTGCCAGAACAGGCAGGGAATCCTTTGCCACATTTGTAAAATCCACCTCGCCTATGCCAGCAATGCTGGTATTTACCCAGGGATAATAGGCGGCGCCCCATTTCAGGTTGTTCTGAATGCCATTTCGGAAAGTGGAAATGACATCATTGCCGTCCAAAGTCCTTTGTTGGAAACCGCCCCAAATATCGAGTATCGCAAAACGGCTTTGCATTTCAGCACAATGGTCCAGCATTTTCCGGTGTACTTCCGCAGATGCATTGGCATCGGGCAGGCCTACGGTGTCCGGGCATACCAGCAGCGTAGGTTCCTGTTCTTTTCTGAGCGCGTCAATGCCTCCGAAAAAATCGGTCGGAGCAGGCTTGCTCACATCCGCGAAGTTTCCAATAGAAACGATGTAACAGGCTGCGCCGCCGTTGGCGAAATAGAGTTGCAGGCAGTTGTACAGGAAAAACCGGATACCTGATACCGAGCATTTGAACACGGTTTTAGAGTCGGATTCCAGTTGGAACAAGGTTTTTGGGCCGCTACCGAAATACGCCTGGTATTCTGCCAAAGACGAAATTTTGACGGGTACGTTGCTGACGGACTTCTTGTTCCATACAGCCTTTTCCGTGTATCCGACAAAAGCGGGCACCGCCGTTGCAATGGGTACGATGCTGTTGGGGAAAGCGTTTTTTTCTGTGATATAAATGCCGGGAGTGGAGATTGTTTTTGCCATGTTTCATTGATTTTTCGTAGGAAAGGTAATGAAAAAAGAACTGCCGCCAGTACCGTTTCCGGCAGGTGGCAATTAAAAAATTAAAATCATTCCGCACTGCCAAAATCCCCCGCACGCCACTTTTTATTCGTGACCAATGCCCCTCAATTTCTCCTGTTCTTCTTCCACAATTCGCCGCAATTCTTCTTCCGAGGGCAAGTTAAGCAGGTATTTGCTTACAAAAATCGGTTGCGGCAGATTACCGGTAGCGTAGTGGACAAGCGCGTGATTTTTTTCGGCGCAGAGGATGATACCAACGGGCAGGTTATCGCCTTCAGTCATTTCATTTTCGCGGTAATAATTCAGGTAAAGGTTCATCTGTCCGGCATCGGCATGGTCAAACTGTCCGATCTTGAGATCAAGTAACACATGGCATTTCAGGATACGGTGATAAAAAACGAGATCGATCCGGTAGTAGCGATTATCAAAAGAAATGCGGCGTTGCCGAGCCTCAAAACAAAAGCCCCGACCGGCTTCCATTAGGAAATGTTGTAAGTGGCTGATGATGGCTTGTTCGATATCCGTTTCGGTGTACTCGGCTTTTTCGCTGAGTCCCAAAAAGTCAAGAATCATTGGGTTTTTAAGAAAATCAGAAGCATCCAATCCGCTCCCGCTGCGGTGTTTTTCGAGAACGGCGGCTTTGTCGGTGCTCAGTCCGGTACGCTCGAAAAGGAGACTGTCCATGGCGCGGCGCAGTTCGCGTACATTCCAGTTATTCAGCAAAGCCTGCGTCTCATAAAAGATTCTTTTGAGTTCAGTATCGCATTGAAGAAATTCGATAAAGTGAGAAAACGTGAGTCGACTGAGTAAGTGATTGATGTCGTTTGGTCTTACTTCAAACGATTTTCCAGTTAATGACTGAAAAATCTCTTCTTTTGTTGAGACCGGCAAAAGTATTTTATTATCAGCACCCTGAAATTGTGCAGACGCTGTCTGCACAATTTCAGGGTAAACCAAGTACATGGATTTGAACAAATACAAATTGCGTTTCCCCATACCTTTCAACCCAAGGTTTTGAGTACGTTTGGCGATTTCCGTATAGAGGTATTCGCTATACTGCGCCCTGTCCTGCCCTTTCTGTTCGTACTCAAACAGTTACATCCCGATGAGCCAATTGCGCAGGGTGAGCGAGGTGTTGATTTGCCGGACGGCTTGCCCTGCGAACCATTGATGCGCATCGCGAATGCTGATAAGAAGCGTGGAAATATCCATCGGTATGCATTTGATTTCGTGGATGTATTGGAAAGATCAAAAGAACCTTTCCTCTTCGCAAAAATCAAACAAAAAAACCATTATTTTAACAAAATACGCCCTAAATCTCTGGTGCCTGGGATGAATGGTCCAGCATTTTTTGGTGTACTTCCGCAGATGCATTGGCGTCGGGCAGGCCTACGGTGTCCGGGCATATCAGCAGGGTTGGTTCCTGTTCTTTTCTGAGCGCGTCGATGCCTCCGAAAAAATCGGTCGGAGCAGGCTTGCTCACATCCGCGAAGTTTCCGACAGAAACGATGTAGCAGGCTGCGCCGCCGTTGGCGAAATAGAGTTGCAAGCAGTTGTACAGGAAAAACCGGATACCTGATACCGAGCATTTGAACACGGTTTTAGAGTCGGATTCCAGTTGGAACAAGGTTTTTGGGCCGCTACCGAAATACGCCTGGTATTCTGCCAAAGACGAAATTTTGACGGGTACGTTGCTGACGGACTTCTTGTTCCATACAGCCTTTTCCGTGTATCCGACAAAAGCGGGCGCCGCTGTAGCAATGGGTACAATGCTATTGGGGAAAGCGTTTTTTTCTTTTTGATGCATATGGCACAGTCTCATCAAGTAAAATGGCTTCTTGAATAATCACAGTCAATTCCTTTACAGGTATTTTAGAAAGTTCGGTCAATTCCACGCTAAACACTTGCTTTCGTCCCTTGCTATCTAAAAGTCCTTGTGAATTTGACAATTCATTTCCTCTTACAAAAGCAAATTCAATGCTGTTATTTTTACGTGGGTTTAAATAGCAAATCCAACTTTTTCGATAATAAAAAGGTATTTTAAATCGAAGTTTGTCCGTCAGGTTTAACTCAACTGATAATAGATTATGAATATACAACATTATATCTCTTTGAGAGTCGTCAAAATTGTAAATATAATCTTCAACTTCTGTCATTTGTCTTTATTCTTGTTAGGCTTTTTTTTGCGCTTGCAGGTAACGGCTGGGTATTAGAACGGCCCAAAAGCAGCAATGTTTTTGTTAGCGATAGGCATTTTAGTCAATATGGTTTGAATGTATAAACAACTCGTAAAGCATTGTCGTCTGTACGCAAAATCCCTTTATAAAAATCATACCAGCCATCGTCAGGGCCGCCTTGTCCTTGATTTGTATGTATCATAAAATTGCCGTCTTTGTAGCAATAGCCGTCAACTACGATAGAGTGTCCAAAGTCTTTTAAGTTAGCAAAATGCAGGAAAACTGGTCGCTTATCATTTATTTCATTGTATATGATTTTTTCAAGTTTTCCAAGTGTATTTGGCACAAGTTTGTGCCAGGCTATATAACGTTCTACCTTTACTTTATAATGTTGTTCTAATAAACTTGCAGATGCCAGCTTGTTCATATATCTATCTGTTCCAAAATCTTTCTGAACGGCTAATGCGGCATAATAATTATACTTTGCTAATTGATTAATCGTTTCTTTCGAAGTTGTTGTATCAATTGCCGGTGTAAATAAACTAAAATCGAATTGGGAGCTGTCAAGGGATTCGTTGATCTTATAGTTTTGTCTTGAAGTGTATTCAACGTGACCGTAAGGTTTGAGTCTGTGGTAGTAAACAATCTGTGCCAATGCGGTACTCCAACAACCAGTCCTTAAAGAGTCAGGTGTGTACTTTTCAAAGCCGCCCATTTGTTTCCAACGAGTTGTAGTTAGACATTCGCTTTCAGACATACAATTTGATTTGTCTGGGAAAAAAGGGAATGATGTGCAAACAAACAAGTAGGTCAAACCTAATAGTGCTAAAACAATTGCAGTGATTTTGTATTTTCTTTTCATAGTTATAGGGTGTTGATTTATGCTTACCGATAACATTCTGCAAATATGATTTGTTGCGGCTTTGTTGCATGAATCCCCTATTCCTTTATTACCAACTTCCCGCTCCCAACCAGCACGCCCTTCTGATCCAGCCGGAACAGGTACATCCCCGTCGGCAGTCCGCTTTTTTTCAGGGTCAGCACCGGCCCGGGGGCAGTTTCATCATGCACGATTGTTCCGTGTAAATCAATGATTTGCAAATGTATTGGCTGCGAGGAAGCCAATCCCTTTACTTCCAGCCGGGCCGTTTCGCTGAACGGATTGGGCGATACCAGCACCTCATATTCCGGGCGCTTCGGCTGCCAGGCGCCGACGGTCATCAGGAAGTTTTCGCCCAGTCGGTGCCGGGTGGTATTGGTGATGACCGGTTCGTTAAAATCGAAATAAATCGCCGCACTGTTCTCGATCAGCGTTTCCAGCGGCGCATCGGCGCGGGGGGAAACGCTGAATTTGACAAAACCGTTAGATGCAACCTGGTTCACGTTGCTGTCGGGCAGCAGGATGTTTTCAAATAAAAACTCCGCGATACCCTGTCCTGTAAAATTGAACTGATAGGAGTGGCTGCTCACGCCGGCGCGAATCGTGGTGGGATCTAGCCAAAGCGACAAGGTATCCACAATGCGCACCGT
>JALHMA010000326.1 GCA_022844265.1 Saprospiraceae bacterium
ACCCTTACGCCGGATTCCACCTTTCAACGGCCGGATATATCTACAATACGCGCTCCACCCACAGCTGGGATTACGGGCAGAGACGGTGTTTGCAAGCAATCAGCGCCGCCTGGCAAAAGGAGATGTGGAAGACAATAGAATCGCCGACGACGGCACCCCGGGCTGGTATATTTTCAACCTGGCAGCTTCCTATCAATACAGATTTTGTACCCTGAGCGCTGAATTCCACAACATACTGAACAAGGCTTACCGCACGCACGGATCGGGTGTGGACGGGATCGGGCGCAGTATATGGATCCGGCTGGCGGTGCATTTTTAATTAACATTAAATCAGGCGTGCAAAATCAGTTAACACTAAATCTTCTGTAAATCATTGATTTACACTGCCTTTTGTCCTCTGCAATTTTGTCCTTTTAATTAAAGACCATGCAACAACACTATGATTTGCTCATCATCGGCGGGGGTGTCCTGGGCATTTTCCACGCTTACCATGCCCTCGAACGGGGATTGAGTGTAGCGGTTCTCGATAAAAACAAACAAGCGCGCGGCTCTTCCGTCCAGAATTTCGGACAGGTGGTTCCTTCCGGCATGAATACGGAATGGCAGCAATACGGCCGCAAAAGCCTGGAAATTTATACGGCTATTCAGGCCAAATTTGACATCTCCGTACGCCAGAACGGTTCTATTTATATCGCTTCCGACGAAGACGAACTGACGCTCCTGGAAGAACTTGCCGCGCTGAATCGACAACAGGATTATCCGTCCCAATTGCTGACCGCACAGGAGTGTTTGCTGCGATACGAGGGCTTGCGCGCCGACTATTGCCGGGGCGGTTTGTTTTTCCCGGAGGAAATCACCCTGGAACCACGCACAGCCGTGCATCGCATCCGGCAATATCTGGAAGAACAAAAGGGACTCGATTATTATCCACAAACCCTGGCGATTGAAGTGGAAGTTATCCGCGATGCCTGCCATGTGGTGTCCAGCGATGGCCGTTTGTTTTACGCCGCACAGGTACTGATATGCAGTGGATATGAATTCCAGAGCCTTTTCCCACAAGCATACGCAGATAGCGACCTGCAAGCCTGCAAACTGCAAATGCTACTGCTGGAACCACAACCCACACAAGTTATCCCCGGCTCCATCCTGACAGGTCTCAGTATTCGCCGTTACGAAAGTTTCAGCGAGTGCCCCTCCTACCCTGCTATCAAGGCAAAAGAGGCGCCCGACAGCCTTGCGAAAAAATGGAGCGTCCATATTTTATTCAAACAGGCTGTTGACGGCTCGGTTATCCTCGGCGACACCCACGAATACGCCGATGCGAGCGATGCAGAAAGCCTGGGAATACAGATACGGGAAGACATGAATCGTTTTATGCTGGACGAGGCAGCCAAAATTTTTGAATTACAAAACTGGAACGTTCGGGAAACCTGGATCGGCACCTATGCACAGTGTAAAAACAGCGATATTTTCCGAAAAACGATTGATGGGCGGATTCACCTGCTCACCGGAATCGGAGGTAAAGGAATGACCGGCAGCGCAGGGTATGCAGCTGCACATGTACAGGATATCATTTAAAACAATCAAAATAAGCACAAAAATGATCCGATTAGTCGTGTTTGACATGGCGGGAACCACCGTCAATGAACAAAATATCGTATATAAAACCGTACATCAGGCCATACTACGCGCCGGTTTTGATGTTTCCCTCGAAACCGTTTTGCTGTATGCTGCGGGCAAAGAAAAATTCCAGGCCATTTGTGATGTCCTGATGTATTTGCAGGAGGGGCCTGTGGATATGGCCCTTGCGCTCGACATTCACCACAATTTTGAAGCTATGCTGGATACCGCATACGCCGAACTCGACCCGGTTCCCATGCCCGGCGCGACTGCGGTGTTTGAAACGCTCCGGGAACGCGGTATTAAAATCGTTTTGAATACCGGTTACAAACGTCCAGTAGCGGAGGGCTTGTTGAATAAAATGGGTTGGGCTGCGGGAAGTGAATATGATTTGTTGCTCACGGCCGATGATGTGGAAAAGAGCCGCCCGCATCCCGATATGATTTTTCACGCCATGGAGCACTTCGGTATCGATGATGCCCTGGAAGTGGCCAAAATCGGCGACTCGATTGCAGATATTGAAGAAGGAAAAAATGCCGGATGCGGCATAGCGGCTGGTATAACTACCGGCGCGCAAACGACGGAGCAGCTGCAAACCGCGAATCCAACGCATATTTTCCATGCACTGGTCGATCTGATTCCTTTTTTGTAGTCTATGATATATGTACCTGCGTTGAAACGGTATTTAGGCCGTGCCAGTCCGGTCGTTTTTGTACTGGTGGCAGGACTGGTAGCCTTTGCAGCCTACGGCTGTGTATATGCTTTCCGAAAACCATTTACAGCCGCTAGTTTCACGGGAATGGAAATTTGGGGCGTGCAGTACAAAATTGCCCTGGTCATTGCCCAGGTAGCCGGTTACGCGCTGTCCAAGTTTGTGGGCATTCGGATCATTTCAGCACTGGGCGCTACCCAACGCGCTACCATGCTGCTGCTCATTTTAGGAATGGCGGCGCTTTCCTTGTTGGGCTTTGCCCTTTCACCCCCAAACTGGGGTATTTTCTGGATGTTTTTGAATGGATTTCCACTGGGCATGGCCTGGGGAGTCGTATTCAGTTACCTGGAGGGACGG
Source organism: Saprospiraceae bacterium (assembly GCA_022844265.1). GTDB lineage: Bacteria > Bacteroidota > Bacteroidia > Chitinophagales > Saprospiraceae > M3007. The sequence goes on from JALHMA010000326.1 coordinate 2,690, forward strand.
CGGGTAACGGAGGCACTGGCCGCACTCTTGTGTATCAATTTTATTCTCTCTTCCGGTTTTGTAAAAACCGTAGGGAAATGGCTGATACTGGAAAAAGGAATTTCAGAATTCTGGATGCCTTTTACAGTGGGGATGCTTTTTTTGCCGGTTTTGCTGGTCTGTCTGTGGATATTGGAACATTTACCAGCTCCTTCCGAAGCGGACAAAGCGCAGCGCAACGAACGGCAGGCAATGAGTGCTACAGACCGGAAGCGGCTTTTTAAGAAATATGCGCCGGGATTAACGCTACTTACCGGAGTCTATCTGGTACTCACGATTATCCGGGACGTACGCGACAATTTTGCCATTGAAATCTGGACCGATCTGGGCCTGGGCAATCAACCTGCACTGCTGACGACCTCCGAATTACCCATCGCATTATTAGTTATTCTCTGCGTCGGCGCCATGACGTTTGTTTCGGACAACTTCAAAGCGCTGTGGATCAACCATGCGATACTAATCGGCGGCGCATTGCTCACCATTGCGTCTACGATCCTGTTTCAAAAAGGGCTTCTTTCTCCGATTCCATGGATGGTTTTGTCCGGCGCCGGTATTTTTTTATCCTACATTCTTTTTAACGGCGTCATTTTCGATCGTTTGCTGGCGGCCTTCCGCGAAAAAGGAAATGCTGGATTCCTGATCTATCTGGCAGACGCTATCGGTTATCTGGGCAGTGTGCTGGTTTTGTTATGGCGCAACTTCGGCCAGAACGATCTGAACTGGGTGCATTTTTTCGGCGACTTATGCCTTTTGGGAAGTCTCGTTATAATTTTTCTGAGTTTACTTTCGCTGGTATACACACGGAATTTACTAAAAAATCATCGAAAAACACCCGCCGGTTAATATTTACTTCAAGCAAACTTAACCCGGTTAGCCCCACTTCCAACAAACATCGGTTCTACTTTTGCTTATCCAAAAAACAGTCTTTTAGAATCATTTTCCCGCTTTTCATTTTTCAATCCAACATCCTTTTCATCAATCTTTTCTATCAATGAAGGCACAATGCTACACCTTCAAGGGCCTGTTTATTGCCCTTGTATGCACTTTATTCAGTCTTACCGCACAAGCCCAGCGCGTGACCGGTACCATACTGGATGCAGACACAGACGAAGCCCTCATCGGGGTTTCTATTGCAGTAAAAAATACCAATCGCGGTACTGTTTCCGATGCTACCGGCGCTTTTGCACTGGATGCAAAAACAGGCGACCAGTTGGTTTTTTCTTATGTAGGTTATCAGACGCAGGAACTCACCATCGGCGCCGGTACCACCCTCAATATCAAACTTTCGGTACAAAATCAACTCAACGAAGTAGTCGTGACAGCGCTCGGCCTGAGCAAAGCAAAAAAATCGCTGGGATATGCGGTACAGGAAGTCAGCGGCGCCAGTCTCGACAAGGCCCGCGAAACAAACATCCTGAGCGCATTGTCAGGCAAAGTAGCCGGTGTTACCATCGTTGGCAACCCATCCGGTATCGGATCTTCTGCCCGGGTGACCATTCGCGGTGAAAGATCGCTTAATATCAACCGCAACCAACCCCTCTTCGTCGTGGATGGCGTGCCGATCAGCAACGAATTCCGCGGATCTTCGGGCAGCAGTTTCCAGGATGCCGACTACGGCAACGGCGCCGGCTTTGTGAACCCCGACGATGTGGAATCCATGACGGTTCTGAAAGGCGCCAGCGCTGCTGCCTTGTACGGCTCCCGCGCCAACAACGGCGTTATTCTCATCACCACCAAATCCGGCAAAAGCACAAAAGGTATTGGTGTCAGCATCAATTCCACCGTTTCTTTTGAAAACGTATTGCGCTTGCCCGACTACCAGAATGTATACGGACAAGGTCTGGGCGGCGTTTTTCAATTTAAAGACGGCAACGGCGGTGGTGCTGCCGATGGTGTCGATGAAAGCTGGGGACCTAAAATGGAAGGCCAACTGCTTCCTCAGTTCGAATCTCCAACGACCAACGGTTTCCGTGGCGGCGATGTGGGCAACTTGTTTACTTCCATCGGTCCGGTCAATCTGAATGCACAACTGGCCGCCCGCGGAGATATTATTGCAACGCCTTTCGTTGCCCGGCCCGACAACATCCGCGATTTTTTTGAAACCGGCGTGACACAAACACACAATGTGGCACTGGCCGGCAGCAATGAAAAAAGCGACTTCCGCCTGTCGTACACCTGGTTGGACCAGACGGGAACTGTACCCAATACCGACCTGAAGCGCAATACGATCGCCTTTGCCGGTGGCTATAACTTGTCGCCCAAACTCAAAGTACGTACCACCATCAACTACCTGAACAACAAAAGTGATAACCGCCCGAACCTGAGTTACGGTACTGAAAACATCATGTACCTTTTCAACTGCTGGCTGGGCCGTAGCGTCGATGTTGCTGCCATGCGCGATTACTGGATGGCTGGTCGCGAGGATTTGAATCAGTTCAGTTTCAATTACAACTACCACGATAATCCTTATTTCGGTTTGTATGAAAATACAAATGGCCAGAGCATCGACCGTATTTTCGGAAATATCGCGCTGACCTATGACTTTACCAACGAACTGAGCCTGATGGTGCGCAGCGGCACGGATGTCAGCAATGAATTGAGAACACGCCGCCGGGCCTACAGCACGCAGCGCTTTCAGCGCGGCAGTTACCGCGAAGAACGGGTAGGATTTACGGAAATCAATACCGATTTCCTGTTGAATTACAAAAAAGCCCTGAGTGAAAAACTCGACCTGAATGTCGGTGTCGGCGGCAATGCCATGCGCCAGAACGGTCGCTTTTCCGATGTCATTGCTCCGGAACTTGCCGTACCTGGCATCTACACACTCGGAAACTCTCGGGTAGCCTTGCAAAATCTTACAAACTCACCATATACTTCAAAGAGAATCAACAGTTTGTATGCTACGGCTCAGGTAGGTTTCAACAACTTCCTCTACCTCGATTTGTCTGCACGCAATGACTGGTCCAGCACTTTGCCTTCCGATTCGCGCAGTTATCTGTACTATGCTGCGAACGTCAGCGCAGTGTTGACGGATGCGTTCAAGATCAAAAGTGATGTACTGTCTTTTGCAAAAGTCCGTTTCGGTGTAGCCCAGGTGGGTAACGACACCGATCCGTACCAGTTGATTGCCGTTTACAATGCACAAACAGCCGTTCAGGGTCAGCCGTCATACAGCGAATCCAGCACACTGGTAAATCCAAACCTGAAACCCGAAATCAGTACGTCGATCGAAACTGGTCTGGATCTGCGTTTCTTCAACAACCGCCTCGGCCTCGACCTGACGTATTACAACACGGAAAGCCGCAACCAATTGCTGCCACTTGCCCTAAGCAACACAACGGGTTATTCCAGCCGCTTTATCAACGCCGGTTTGATCCGCAACCAGGGTGTGGAAGTTACCTTAAACATTACGCCGGTTAAAACCCGCAATTTCAACTGGGATGTAGCATTCAATTTCTCGGCCAACCGCAGTAAAGTAATCGAACTGTACACAGATCCTGTCAGCGGACAAGAGGTAACCAACTATGTCATGGCTAACCGTTACGTAAACGTAGAAGCACGTGTCGGCGAACAAATGGGCGACATGTACGGCATTGGTTTCCAGCGTGTTAGCGCAGATACTGCCAGTGCTTACTATGACCCTACCGGCCAGTTCGTAGGACAGATCGTTTACAGCCAGGGCAAACCGGTTGCAACTGCCAGCCTTGTTAAACTCGGCAACTACAACCCCGATTGGTTGGGCGGCATCAACAATACGTTCACTTTTAAAGGGGTAAGCCTGGGTGTTTTGTTCGACATCCGCAGCGGTGGTGAAGTGTATTCCCACACCCAGACGGTCGGTCGCGAAGGCGGCCAGATCAGCGAAACCCTGGAAGGCCGAGCAGACGGATACGACCTGAATGTAGCAGGCAACGGTGTGATCGGCGAAGGTGTTGTGAAAAACGGTGACGGTACTTTCAGCGCTAACAATGTAAAACTGAGCGCCCGCGA
>JALHMA010000327.1 GCA_022844265.1 Saprospiraceae bacterium
AGCCCCAGCGGGGCGATAATGTTTGTGTTAATATTATCGCCCCGCTGGGGCTGGTATACCGGATCGGCCACCCACGACTCACGATTACAGGCCTGAAAAGCCCAAACCATAAACTAACCAAATGCCAAGGGGGACGCCTCTCACCCTCTCACCCTCTCACTCTCTCACCCTCTCACCCTCTCACTCTCTCACCCTCTCACTCTCTCACATAAAAATAAGCACCGCTGCCCCTGCCACCAGCACCAGCCCGAAGCCCAGCAGCACCGGTTTGCGCAGCTCGGCGGCGCCCGTGAATAAACTAACCAGGAGTTTGAAAATAGAATTGGACATCACGGCCAGCAGGATAATCACTTTGGCTTGCCGGTTCGAATCGGGCGTGATAGAAGCCCATTTGGCGGTGGCAATCGTGATGGAATCAATATCGGCGATACCTGCCACAGCGCCGGAAACATAGGTCAAGGCAGTGCCCAGCCATTGGCGCGAGGCGTACATAAACAGCGTAACAGCAATGTACAGCAGGACAAAAAAAACGGCGTTTTTAATATCCAGCGGGTTGCCGGGAGACAGTTTCGGGCCTTCAGTGGCGCCTTTATTTTTTTTCAACACCTGCCAGGCGGGCGCCAGACTGACTAAAAGCATCAGCAGCAGCGGGAAAAACAAAGACATCGCCACCGGGGTTGCAAAGATGAGGCACAGGATCATCACCCGGATAAACATGATGGAAGAAGCCAGCACAATGCCCGAGCCGTAGGCGGGCGCCAAATCCTTTCGCTCCCGGCTTTTGGCCGAAAAAACCCAGGCAATCATCGTGGAAGAAAACAAGCCCCCGATGATAGCGGTGAGTAATATGCCTTTATTCGGACTGCCGAATTTCAGCAAGAGGTACCCGGAAAAACTCAGCGACAATACCAGCACCACAATCCAGCCCATGTCGCGCAGGTTCAGCAGGTTTTGCGGGCCGAAGGACTGGTTGGGCAACATCGGCAAAACAAGCAGGGCCAGCACAATAAACTTGATAAACGCAAACAACTCTTCCTCTGTAATCTTCCGGATAAAGTTGTGGAGTTGTTCTTTCAACGACAACACCAGGGTCATCAGTACCACAATTGCCACAGATTCGCGCATCAGACCGAAGGCGTTAAATATACCTAGCATCAGGGTCATCATCAGCGCCAATTCAGTGGTCAGTCCTGTTTTGCCTGCCTGCACCTGGATGTAATACGCCACGCCAACCAGCAGTGAAAAACCCGCAACGATGGCAACCAGCACCGCCATATCACTCGTTTTTCCGATCCAGGCCGAACAGTAACCCAGCAACGCCACCAATGTAAAAGTTCGGATACCGCCGATATGCGCCGGTTCGTCGTGGGTGTTGAATTCCCGCTCCAGCCCGATAATCAGCCCCACGCCCGCCGAAACCAGCAAGCCAATGAAAAACGGGGTAAATACCGTTGAAAATGAATCAAACCATCCCATACGTTATAGGGCAAAAAGCAAATGAAAATGCGTTACCAAACAAACAACATCAAATCAATCACAGCCTGAAAAACCTACGCCAAGAACCGCAAAAGCCAAAGGGGACATCTCTCACCTCTCACCCTCTCACTTCTCTCACCCTCTCACCTCTCTCACCCTCTCACTTCTCACCTCTAAAAAACGAGCGTTGCTATCGCGTGCCCCTCAATCGTCCACGCTGCGGCATCTCCATTCACCCAGACATTAAACGGTGTGGCGTTATCGCTCTGGTTCATCACGATGACCACCGTTTTCCCGTCGGGGTTCAAAAAAGCCGTTGTCAGCAACTGGCTGCGGCTGGCTGCGCTGCTGATGCGTTTGGCGCCCGGCTGAACAAATTTGGAAAAATGCCCGATGTAGTAGTAGGCGTTGGTGTAAATCAGTTGGCCCGTCCGCAGGTCGCCGTGTACCGGTGCGAAGCAGAAATTCTGCACGTGGTTGGGGCCGCCCGTTTCGTCGAGCAGGATATTCCAGTCCGTAAATCCGACCATGCCGTTGTTAAAATCGTTGATCATGGAGCGGCCGTATTCCTCGCCCAAAGCCCAGGCGTTGTATCGTTTGGGGTCAAAACTTTCGGCACAACCTTCGGTAAAAAAGATGTTTTTATCCGGGAAAGCCTCCTGAACGCGCCGGATATTGTCGTACATCGGCAGGCCGCCGCTCCAGTCCTCGTACCAGTGAAAACCGATACCCCAGGCATACTTCGATGCTTCCGGGTCGCTGAAATACGTTTGCGCCCGCTGGTAAATCAGGTCGCGGTTGTGGTCCCAGACGATGATTTTTTTATCGCCCAGGCCTTCCTTGTGCATGACCGGTCCGAGGTGGTTTTTCAAAAAATCGCGTTCTTCTTCCGCCGTGTAAATGCAGCTTTCCCAGCGCTGGGTGGCCATCGGTTCGTTTTGAATGGAAATGCCCCAGATGGGGATACCTTCTTTCTCGTATTCGCGGATAAATTTGGTGTAGTAGCGCGCCCAGCTGTTGTAAAATGCGGGTTTCAGTTTTCCGCCCTGCAACATGTTGTTGTTGTCTTTCATCCAGGCCGGCGGACTCCAGGGGCTGGCAAACAGGTCTAATTTTCCGCCGGCGGCAGCGATAGCCTGTTTGATAAAAGGAATTTTATATTTCCGGTCATGTGCAATGTCGAACGAATTCAGGTCTTTATCACCATCTTTTACGTACGTGTACATATCGCTGCTGAAATCGCAACTGTTGATGTTGGTGCGCGCAACGGTGTAACCAATGCCCTTTACCTTGTCAAAATGCGCTTCCATAAACTCCTGCTGCTTGTTGAGCGGCAATTTGTAAAAGGTTTCGGCGGATGCATCCGTCATGGCCGCGCCGATGCCGAAAAAGGTCTGGAACGTTCTGGCTGGATCAACAAACACACATATCTGCGTTTCCAGCGGCTGGCCCATTTTTTTGAATTCCAGGTCGGCAACCCGGGCGAGCCGGTTGGTGCTTTTTTCGGCGGTGGTGTACACCTCCACTTTTTTTCCTGCGACTGACATATTGGAAACGGTCTTTTTGGCTCCGCTGCAGGCGAAGAGCGCCAGGAGCGTAATGGCTGTGAATAGGTTTTTCATTTTACAATAGTTATCCGTTATTCGTTATTCGTGTTGATAATCAAGCATTTGCGAATGATTTAGGCAGAACAAAAGCAGTTTCTAATGTAAGACAATTGCGTAAAATCAGATGTTCGGGGCTAGTTGGCAAAGGGGCAGCGCCCCGTTCATATTACCGGGGCGCTGCCCCTCCAACCATATTCATCCCTTCATTCTACAAATATCACCGGGGCGCTGCCCCTTTTGTTAGCCGGTTCCAGTACGAAGCCTCCCGTAAATGTCTTGCATTAAGTAGTCCGTAAGCCTCGAAAATTGATTGTTTTAAACGAAATTTTTCATTTTCAGAGGATGGAGGTTATTCGCCCAAAAGTAATGATAACTTTGCTTATTCAATCCGTTGTTTAAACGTTTCAACGCTGATAACTGATAACTGATAACCAATAACTAATAACTAATAACCAATAACTACTCATGAGCCGCTACACCAGCATGGAGCACCTGCGTTTTCTCCTTTTTGAAATACACGGGTTGCAGGACTTGTTTGCTTACGACTATTTTTCCCATTTGGACAATGAACAGGTGGCCATGATGATCGACGCCGCCAAGGCGCTGGCCGATCGGGATATGTACCCGTTTTTTAAGGAAATGGACGATCAACCGGTGCATTATGCGGGAAAAGGTGTGGTTTGGTCGCATCCACAATTGCGCACCATCATACTCAATGCTGCCGAACAAAGCTGGATCGGTGGCGAATCCTCCTTCGATCTGGGCGGACTGCAACTCCCGCAAATGGTGTACAATGCCGCGCACCATATTTTCCAGGCCGCCAACAACGGCACACAGGGTTACATCAGCCTGACCACAGGCGCGGCGCGCTTGATTCAGAACTACGGCAGCCCGGAACAGATCAGCACCTATGTGCCGCCCATGTTCGAGGGCCGCTGGCAAGGCACCATGGCGCTCACGGAGCCGCAGGCGGGTAGTTCGCTGACGGATATTACCACCGTGGCGACTCCGACCGATGCCGGTTATTACCAGATCAAAGGACAAAAGATATTTATCTCGGCGGGTGAACACGGCGCCTGCGACAATTTTGTACACCTCACGCTGGCGCGTATCGCCGGCGCGCCGCCGGGACTCAAAGGCGTGTCGCTGTTTATCATTCCCAAACACCGCCCGGTAACGGGAGGCGAACTCGAATACAACGACGTTTTTTGCGCCGGCGACTACCAGAAACTGGGACAACGCGCCTACGCTACCACCCACCTCGTTTTTGGCGAGCAGGACGATTGCCGCGGCTGGATGGTCGGCGAACCGAATAAGGGGCTTTCCTATATGTTTCAACTGATGAACGAGGCCCGCATCGGTGTGGGACAAACGGCGGCTTCCGTCTCTATGGCGGCTTACCAGGCTTCCTTGCAATATGCCCGCGAGCGCAGCCAGGGCCGGAAAGTGGGTGAAAAAGACCCGCTGAAACCGCCAATCCCCATCATTCAACACCCTGATGTGCAGCGCATGTTGCTGACGCAAAAAGCCATCGTGGAAGGCGCTTTGTCGCTGGCCATGGAATGCAACCGGCTGGCCGACCTGGCGCATGTGGCAGAAGGCGCCGAGCAACACCGCAACTGGCTGCTGCTCGAAATCCTGACGCCCATCGTTAAAACCTACTCCGCAGAACAGGGCAACCGCTCCACTTCGCTGGCTATCCAGGTGCTGGGCGGTTACGGCTACACGATGGATTTTCCGGTGCAGCAGTATTACCGCGACCTGCGCATTATGGCCATTTATGAAGGCACCACGGGTATCCAATCGCTCGACCTGCTGGGCCGCAAAATGACCCTGGAAAACGGCGAAGCGTTGATACAACTGGCCCAATATATGGGCATTACCACCACTGCTGCCGCTGCCAGTCCGGCGTTACATGAACACGCGGCCATCCTGCAAACCGAACTGGATCGAATGGGCAAAACCTTGCAGCAATTAGGCAAACACGCCCAGGCCGGCGATATGGAACGCTACCTCGCAGACGCCACGATTTTTATGGAAATGGCGGGCTATGTCGTCATTGCCTGGCAATGGCTCAAAATGGCGGTCGCAGCGCAAAAAGCGCTGGATGCCGGCGATTTCAGCGCCCAAAGCAAGTCGTTCTACGAAGGAAAAGTACACACGATGAAATTCTTTTTCCGCTACGAATTGCCCCATGCAGCTGCCTGCGCGAAGGTGCTGCTGGAACCCGGACAATTGACGAGGATCGAGGAGGATGGGTGGCTGGATTGAGTGTTGTATTTCGTGTATGGTGTATGGTGTTTGGTGTTTGGGGCGCTCCGCCCTTGGCATTTGCCCCCGACCCTTAACATGAGTCATCCCGGATTTTGCCTAAAACGACCACAAAAAGGTCAAACTCGTATTTATTGATGATTGCTTATTGATAATTGATGATTTTTGATGTGCGAAGATGCCACCTTGCATCAAAAATCATCAATTGTCAATAAGCAATCATCAATAAAAATTGTGCCGACGCGTACTAAGAGTCGCAACAAAAATCCGGGATGACTCATGTTTAAGGGTCGGGGGCAAATGCCAAGGGCGGAGCGCCCCAAACACCAAACACCATACACCAAACACTATAAACCCTTCCACGCCATTTCCCCCAGCCCCTTCACCATCTCAATCAACTTCCCAAAACGCGGGTCCTGCGCCTGTCCTTTTTTCCAGCGTGCATAAATCTGCTGCCCGATCACGGCGTTTTTGAACATACCGAACACGTAGTAAAACCGGATGTCTTTTACATCCCGCCCGCTTTTTTCAGCGTAGCGCTCGGTCAGTTCCCGGCGCGTCAGGTTGCCGGGCAGCCAGGTTAAGTTGTACGAACGCATCATCTCCGGGTCTCCTGCTTCGATCCAGTAGGCGAGGGTAGCGCCCAAGTCCATCAGCGGATCGCCGACGGTCGCCATTTCCCAGTCGAGCACGCCGCGTATTTGCGTCAGGTCATTGGGGTCGAGCAGCACATTGTCGTGTTTGTAATCGTTGTGCAGCAAAGTTGGGCTTTGCCCGGCAGGCAGGTGCGCGGGCATCCATTCGGCGAGCGCATGCATGGCCGGGATGTGGTCTGTTTCGGCATTGAAATACCGTTTGATCCAGCCTTCCACCTGCCGCTGCACGTAACCCTCCGGTTTGCCCAATTGTGCCAGGCCGGTTTTTTCAATATCGATGGCATGTAAAGCCGCCAGGTTGTCGATGAGCGCTTCGGAAATACGGCGCAGCAGATCGGGTTCCAATTGCATCCCGGGCGTATTGTGCGCCCGCAAAATGACGCCTTCCATCCGTTCCATGATGTAAAAAGGCGCGCCGATCAGGTCGGCATTATCGCAAAAAGCCACCGGCGTGGGAATTTTTGTGTAATGCGGTTTCAGCAAATGCAGCACGCGGTATTCCCTGCCCATGTCGTGCGCCGACTGTATAGCCGCGCCCAGGGGCGGACGGCGCAGCACGTACTCCTTTTTCGCCGTTTGCAGGCAATAGGTCAGGTTAGAAAAACCGCCGGGAAAACGCTCCACCCTCAAAACAGGGCCGATTTCCGGCGCTTCCACGCGCAAAAAGGCATTGA
>JALHMA010000328.1 GCA_022844265.1 Saprospiraceae bacterium
AAAACTTCTATTTGGCGTTTTTGGTATGGGCAACCTATGCCTGTACCCCACTTTTTGCTACCACCATCATACCCTTCGCACATCTAGGTGAAGCCACACTGCAAAGCAGCGCCGTTGTGCTGGCTGTTGCGATCTACGAGGTAGAAAGTCCCCAGAATGGCATGATTTACCGGGACATGCAGTTTCAGGTTAAAGAAGTGGTGAAGGGAAGCCTGGAACCGGGACAGGAATTTGGCCTGCGCCCGTATTCCAAGTTTAATGAAGCCTGCGCCATCGATATTGCGGGCGACTTTGACCCTGTCGTTGGTAAAACCTACCTTTTATTTCTGACACCACACGGTACGGTGTGGCGCGCCCAAATGCTCACGTATTATGTTTTTGAAGAAATGAGCAGTGGCGGACAAACCTTGTTGGCGCCCTTATCAGGAGCAGGTATTGAAGCCATGGAGCGCCCGGACGGGGTATTGCCCGAACCCTTAGCCGTTTATCAAAAACATGCACTCCTCTCGACGCTCCGGTCTTATGCAACCGGCGATCCTGCTGGCTGGCAGGCCGAATTGTTGCAAACGTATGATTTACCCAATCACCTTGCTACGGAACGGGTAGCTCCTGAATATTGCGATTTCAAACTGGGATCATCTGTTGATCTGGCCCGCTGGCAAAATTCGGCGCCGAGTGTGTATTATGATGATACCAGTGTGCCGGCAGGTTTCAACGCCACATTGACGACTATTTTAACTACTATGTCAACGGCTTATACGGGGATTGCTCCGGTAAATGCAGGGCCGGTATCGTATGTGCCTACTTGTGCGGGGGGCTCCGCTGTTTCGTTTGCCAGTAATTTCATCTCTTTCAATGATGTTTTCCTGAATGCTTCTCAGTCTGTTCTCATTATGTTTGAAGACCCCTGCGGTGAAATATCCGGTCCCGTAGGCTGTTCAGGAATTCTGGCTATTGGCGGCAGTTATAGCTTTTCAGCGACGCATACTTTTAAGGACGAAGCCTGGAAAAACAGCGGCTATGGCTACCTGATTGTCAATAACGGCGTACCCGAATGTTTTACTGGCGTTCCGTTTATTACCTTAATGATCCACGAGATGACGCATGTGTACCGAATGGATCATATCAGTACTACGGCGCCGGGGGCACCCTTGCAGAATATGAATCCTGTCTGTTGCAATCCGGTCAATACCCTGGATTTGAATTGTATGAATTATGCCTACGGAAGTGCGCTGCCGGTCGAGTTGAACAGTTTCACGGCACAACGCAAGGGAGAACGGCAGGCGCTGTTGTCCTGGAAGACAGCATCTGAAATCAACAACGATTATTTTACGCTGGAGCATGCCACGGATGGCAGGGCTTTTACACCCCTTTCGCAGGTGGATGCGGCCAATGTTAACACAGGTGGATATTACGAATGGACAGACAAACAGGTTTTCCCCGGCCTGAACTACTACCGGCTGTCTCAAACGGACCTGGATGGAAACCTGAGCAACCTGGGCATTCGAAGCGTGCAGTTTGATATACCTGCTTCCATCCGTATTTTGCCCAACCCCATCGCCCGGGATAACGCGGGTACTATTGAAATCAACTGTTCCACACTGTTTGAAGGCGCGCTGGATATTGTAAGTCCCGATGGAAGGATTGTTCACACCCGTATACTTTCACTGGAGCCTGGGCGGCATCAATTGGCTATCACGCCTGCACTTGCCGCGGGCATTTACCGGGCGGTATTGCGCAACGGACAACAGGTTGAATCTGTCGGTTTTAGCAAATTGTGAACGAATGCGAAAGGTTGATGAGGGTTGATAAGGTTGATATACATCCACTCAAAAAGTCTCGGCTCCTTTTTCGAGTGGATGTATATCAACCTTATCAACCCTTATCAACCCTTATCAACCTCATCAACCCTTCACAGGCGCAACCCCAGCGAAACACCAATCATCAGATCGGGGAGTTTGTACAAGCCCTCTGTGCGTTCTATACTAAAAAATCGTTCTACCTCCAGCAATTCGGCGTCGGGCGGCAGATTGTCGTATGCCACCCGTATTTGGCGCAAACCAAAACCCAGAAAAGGTTCGATCATCCATTTGTTGTTCTTGCCGAAGTAATCCTGTGCGCCCAATTGCATGGATAATCCATGGGTGACAATATGTTTACGCTGCAGCGACCACTCGCTGTACTGCCCGCCCTGGCGGAGGATATTAATATAGTTTTTATTGTACAGATCATTGTATTTGTATACCAGGCTGATATAACTGTTCCCCGACGCCGATCGTTTCATATAGTATTTTAAGGCGGGCTTTAGTTTCAGACCCGTGTACGTCTCTCCTTTATGCATCGCAAAAGAGGAGGAGTTGAACACCCAGCCGAGACCCGCCTGAACACCCCAGCGCGAAGAAAGAGGGATGTCTGCTTGCACAGAGACCGATTGCTGAACGGGATTGATGAGTGCCAGCGGCAAAATCCCCAGGGTAAAAGGAGGGCGTTCCTGCGCTGGAACAGGCGTATTTTCCTGAGAAAAGCCATGCAAGGACAGTAGCAACAGCCCAAATATTTGTAAGTAGGTTTGCAAAATTAGTTCGTTCTAAATCTTCTATAACGCATTGATTTACATTGCTTTTGGCCTTTTGCAATTTTACTCATCCGCATTTATTTGGCAATTTGGCCGAGTTTTTTGATCTGAACAATATCGCTGATGTCGAATATCTGGAAATTTGTTTTCGACGACACGATCATCCTTTCCCCGTCGATGATCAGGTCATAGGGGTCTGTGATGCTCACCGTTTGGGGCAACTCCGTCACCACAGCCGGATCAGTAATATCAAATATGCGCAGCCGGTCGATGCCTTCGTCGCAGATAAAAAGGTAGTTGTCCTTGTAACCCAGGCCATTGGGAATATCTAAAGGGTAGGTGCCCAGCACCACGGGCGCCGATTTATTGGTGATGTCGTATACCACCAGGGCACTCAGCGCAGAAGCATTACCACAAATATTCTGGATCACTTTGATGGTCGAATATGCGTAATTGCCTTTCACCACCACCGGGTCGCAACCGCTAAAACCAATATCGGAAAGCCGGTCTGATTTTGATTGAATAACAGGCGCTGCCGGATTGCTGATGTCCAGAATATAGAGTGCCGTAGTGGACCCCAGGAAAATGGTGTTGTCGTAAATCGTGATGGTTTCCAGTCCGTAATCAGTCGGCAGGCGGTGTACCAGCACAGGGTTGTCTTTTTGCGTAATATCGTAGGTCTGCACCTCATTGAGGTTGAGCACATAGATATTGTTCTGAAACACCGCAAAACGGGTAATAGAGCCTGATTTTCCGGGATTCGAATCGAATGCCGCGTCTTTGCTGCAAGCGACCAGCAAAAGAGCCAGGGTGGTGATAAGAAGTACGTTTTTCATTTTTTAGATTTTTGTTGATTTAGAACACGGATGAAAAGGATGAGACACAGATTTTTAGATTTTAAAAACGGAACACGGATGAAAAGGATGAGACACGGATTTTTCAACCATTATTCGAACAAGTTTTAAAAAACCGTGTCTCATCCGTTCTATCTGTGTTCCATTAAATCTTCCACTAATTTACTGTAATGCACTTGGCATTCTCCAGCGTCGCATCCTCCCAATCAATAATTGCACCTTTCGATTCGTCGACGCACTCAAAAGGGCCATTGTACAGCAGCGGATAAAGCGCGGGTGTGATGACGTTTTGTATCCTGGCTGTTTCCGAAATCTGCTGCAGGTTGCTGATGTCGATCACGACAAGGTCTTTCCAACTGTCGGCATAAATCAAGTTGCCCGAAACGACAAAATCGGTGACCGCCGGTATTTTCAGAAACGCGAGGTTGACCGTATTCAACGTGTCTTTCAGGTTAAAAACGTGGATACCCTTGCGCTGTTCCAGGATAAACAACAGCGTATCTTTCAGGAAAATCGTGCCGGACAACTGGATCGGCCTGGGCGCTTCATTGCGGATGTCCCGCAGTTCCGCAAGCGAGATATACACCGGCTTTTTCCCAAAACCGTCGTAAAAAGTCTGCTCCTCTTTAACACAACTTCCCAGGCTGAGGAGTAACGCACAACAGGACAACAAACAGGCGAAATTGCGATGCATGGACATTGAGTTTTGACGCTTCTATATTTACTAACGGGCAATATCGGGAGAAGGTTGGGTAGGGAGGGAAAATATTTCAAAACCCCGCCCTTACCGACAACACAAAATTCCTGCCCGCCCCGGCAATGCCCGAACTGTAAGGCCGGTACCGCTGATCCGTCAGGTTTTCCAGCCCCGCGCTCAGGGTCAGGTGATCGGTCATGCGGTACAGGGCATGAAAATTCAGCGTATACCAGCCCGGAGAATAAGGATTTCCATTGGCATCGGTCGCATATATTTCCGTTTTGCCCTGTTCTTCTTCGGGTAAATCGTCAAATTGTTTGTCACCACTGTACGCCGTGGATAGCAATATTTGCACATTTTGGGAAGAATACGTCAGTTTGGAAACGCCGAACCAGGGCGCCGCATGGCGCGACGGACTGGTGGCGCCGTTGTCCAGTTCTTCTTCCCCGTTCTGGAAGTTAATGTCGGTAGCAAACTCGAAACCTGCCGGCAGTTTCACCTTGACGCCTGCCTGAAGGCCGTATACACGGGCAACGGCGGCGTTTTGTATGGCCTGCACCTGGCTCAATTCGCCGCCGTACAGAATGCTATCAAGTCCGTTCAGGGTAAAATCGCGTCGTACCAGTGCATTGTTGAGCTGGGTGTAATAAGCAGTAAGGTCGATCTTCAGCACGTCGCCGAATACTTTGGCGATGCCGAGGTCGCCGCTCCAGGCGTATTCCGCCTTCAGCTCAGGATTGGGGATGACCACAGAGCCGGGTTCCGAATCGAACACTTTTCCCACGTCATCCACGTTCGGTGAGCGGAAGGCGGTGGCAGCGTTGGCGGAAATCACCCAGTCTTTCGAAGGCCGGTACACCAATCCCAGGCTGCCCGTCAGGGCGCCGCTGTTCAGGTTGGCCGTAACGAAAGGAAAGGGGTAGAAAGTGGTGTCGAATGTGGCGTCCAGGTCGTACTGGTTGTACCGCATCCCTGCCTGTGCCGTCCACTTTTCTGAAACCTGGAACTGATCCGTGGCATACAGGCCGTAAGAAGCCCAGGTCGACTGCGGATACCGGGCCGGGCCGGGCGCCGCTTCGCCGAGCGAAATATCCTCGTCGATACCGCTGGAAGCCACATCGTTGTGGACCAGTTCCGCGCCGTAAAACAGTTTGTGCCTGTTGCCGAGGGATTTGGTGAAATCCAGGTTAACGGAATTGGCGACCACCGCCTCGATCCGGATATGGCGTTCGTTTTTGTTGATATCGCGGTCGATGCGGCTTTCCTCAAAATCCTGCCGCGCCAGTCGAACGGCCATCTGATCGTATAAACCGTTGTTGCCCGTATGGGTGACGTTCAGGTTGTTCATCATCCATTTTTGCGGTCCGTAGGCCCATTCGCCGTAGCGGGGCAGGCCATTGCGATACCTGATATGCCGGTCGTAGCGGGCATACTGCGAGGTTTCGGAAAAATGAAAACCGTACTGGAAATCCCAGTTTTTATGGGGCTGAAACCGCAGTTTTTGCATCATGTTGATCTGGGAATAACCGGAAGGCCGCTGGATGCGCGGGTCGTCGTTGGTTACCGTGACATCCACCCCGTTCTGCCGTTGCACATAAAAAGGGCGCAGGTATTCGACGGGGCCGTCGCTGCCCATACGCAGATCGCCAAAATCGTTGGAACTGACGCTGCTCACCATCGCCCATTTTTTCCAGCCCACATGAACGTCGAAATGGCCGGTATTTTCCTGGTTGGCGGAAGCATACCGCATAACGGCTTTCCCGGTAATCAGGGGCTTTTCTGCCAGCGAAAACCGGGGCGTCAGGGTTTGAAAACTCATCACGCCACCGATGGCGTCGCTTCCGTAAATAACGGAACCCGGGCCAAAGGCTACTTCCGCCTTTTCCGTTGCAAAAGGATCGAGCGAAATAACGTTTTGAATGTTGCCACCCCTGAAAATGGCGGTATTCATCCGCACCCCGTCGATGGTATAAATCAGCCTGTTGGTGGCAAAACCCCGGATCATCGGGCTGCCGCCGCCCTGCTGGCTTTTCTGAATAAATACGGCCCCGGAAATGCCCAACAGGTCGGCAGCAGTTTGCGGGTTTTGCAAAGCAATGGCCAGGGGAGAAATGCTGATGATTTTGGTGGAAACATTCCTGGATACCTGGTTCCAGCGCGTCGCGGAGATCACCACTTCATCCATGCGGATATCCGACGCCGTCAGCCGTACCTCGAAGGAAACAGCCTCCAATGCCGCATAACCCATGGTTTCTTTTTTGTAACCGAGCGCCCGGATTTCGATGTTTTCAGCACCTTTAAAATTTGAAATATCGGCCTGCCCTTTGGCATTCGTGGCGACGAATTCGCGCGGGCTTTCGCTCGACAGGCTGGCCGCCTCTATCGGCTGGCCGGTTTCGAGGTCTTTTACGGTTACCATCTGGGCATAGACATGACAATATAGTCCCAGACATAACCACAACATGAAGTTTTTTTTCAAGTTTACCTCTTTTTGAATTGAATGGGCGAAGTTAAGTAAAAGGGCAAGTTC
>JALHMA010000329.1:0-1485 GCA_022844265.1 Saprospiraceae bacterium
CCGGAAGACATCATCTGAACGGATCTGCACAAGTTCCTGGGTCAGCAGGATTTATTATTGTGAAAAAATTTTTATTCTGCAAAGGTTGATATTTTTACTGCTATTCAGAACCTTTCCTGCACTTGAAAACCTTTCAAGATACAAGATTCTTCAAAAGCACCAGAAAGGGCTGCAAGAAGTACCTGCAATCTGCTTGCAGGCAAATAAATTTTGCCCACAAAATAGGGGATTTTAAGGGTCTCCATGTCATGTATTTGGAAAAGCGACTGACAATAAACACAACTACTGAACTTGTACTGAATTATGGACACAAAAATTGTACTCTCTACCTTGGAAACCAGCCCCTTATTTGCCGTTTTGAGTACGGAAGAGCGCATTTTGCTACAGGAAAACGCCGTTATCAACGCTTACTCCAAACACCAGGTGCTGTACAAGCCCGGTCAGGCCGCCAACAGGGTCTACTTTTTACTGAAAGGTATCGTGAAAATAGCGGTGCATGCCGAGAAAAAAGACATTATAAAATATGTGGTGCGCGAAGGAAATTTTTTCGGGGAGTCCTGCCTGACGGGAGATGCGCACCGACGTGATTTTGCTTATGCCATGGATGAATTCGTCCAGGTACTGGAAATGGATGCAACGGTGGTTTTGACCGTCATGCGCAATAATTTTGCTTTTGCACAGTCGCTGCTGCACTTCCTCGGAGAACGCCTTCGTTACACGGAAAACCAATTGGAGAACGTGGTTTTGAAGGATTCGAAGAGCAGAATTATGGAATTTTTGCACCAGATGGGTATCGAACAGGGCCGCCGCGTAGGTTTTGAAACGCTGGTCAAACACAATATGACCCATCAGGATATTGCAGACCTGACAGGTACCAGCCGCCAGATGGTGACTGCCGTACTCAATCAACTCAAACGTTCCAATGTGCTGTATTTCAACCGGAAAAAAATTCTTTTCCGCGACCTGAGTACACTTTCCATGGCCGTTTGATCCACCACATTACATAAAAGCCTAACCAGTATTACCCACTAATTCCGGTTAACAGTTTAACTTCATACGATAGAATGGGTTTTGTTCAGGCGGTGTGCAAAGGCACGCCGCTTTTTTTGCCCCTGATGCTGACCCGATTAAGTTGATGATAAATTATTATTGAAGTTTTTAAATAACACGGCATTAAATGGGGTTAAAACCCCGTGGTAGGGCATTAGTACGTGCTCCCGGCTGAAGCCGGGAGTTATTGAAACAGTGCTTTTTCCTGACAAATATCGAGTGGCTGATATCAATAACCGCCGGCTTCAGCCGGTGGAAAGTCAACCAATGAACTGAAGGGGTTTTAACCCCATTGTAACACTTAAGGGTATAATACCATTATATTTAAAAACTTCAATAAGAATTGCGCCAGTTCTGGCATTATTGTGGCGGAATGATATTTTTAATGTTGTGGTTTGAGTAAAAAGCGGGATTTTCGCAGTTGATAATTAACCT
>JALHMA010000329.1:1585-6656 GCA_022844265.1 Saprospiraceae bacterium
CAGGCCACCGTCTCCCTGGCACAAAGCACACTGACCGGCGCAGGCGTCGACATCAGTTCCAACGTGACCTTTCTGGTGGTTCCCAATAACTCCATCTGGGTGCGCGACTACGGCCCCAATTGCGTGTATGCCAACGGGGTGGATTCCTTGTACTTCGTTGACTGGAAATACAACCGCCTCACGCGCCCCAAAGACGATACCCTGCCCAACGGCATAGCCGAACACCTGGGTGTGCCCTTGTATACCACCACCCTGGCGCCCGACGACCTGGTGAATACCGGCGGAAATTTTATGTCCGACGGCATGGGTACCGCCTTCGCTTCCGATCTGATTCTGAGTGAAAACGAACCGGGCAACGAATACAATGTAACCGCCAAAACGGAATCAGATATCGATAATATCCTGTTGGATTACATGGGCATCAACCGCTATATCAAAATGGAAAAACTGCCTTACGACGGCATTCACCATATCGATATGCACATGAAACTGCTGGATGAGGAGACCTTGCTGGTCGGGCAGTACCCCGAAGGTGTAGCCGACGGACCGCAGATAGAAGCCAACATACAGTATGTCCTCAGTAATTTCCAGAGTTCTTTCGGCACGCCTTACAAAGTGATTCGCATCCCTATGCCCCCGGACGGCGGGCAATACCCGGATAACGGCGGCGACTACCGCACCTACGCCAATGCCGTTTTTGTCAATAAAACCGTACTGGTGCCTTTTTACCAACAACAATACGACACTACGGCGCAGCGGATATGGGAAGAGGCTCTGCCGGGTTACAATATCGTTGGAATCAACTGCAACTCAATCATTCCCTCGCTCGGCGCCATCCACTGCATCACCAAGGAAATCGGCGTCGACGATCCGCTGCGTATTGTTCACAAACCCGTGGAGTTGGTTTTTGTCGGTCCGAATGACCCCTGGAAATGCCCCATCGTGGCTGATGTTCAACACCGCAGTGGCATCGCTCAAGTGGTGGTGAAATACCGACGCGAAACGGAGCCGGTTTGGCAAACTTTGCAGCTCAATCCGGTGAACAACACCGATTCCGTTCATTTCTGGAAAGCAGAAATTCCCAACCAGCCGGCTTATTACGGCAAAATGTTCTACTACATCGAAGCATTTGCCAATAACGGAAAATCCCTGTCCCGCCCACTCCCCGGCCCCGACGGCCCCTGGGATTTCCCGGTTATCCTGGATGTATCGGCTACCGACGAAGCGCCGGAAGCCCGCTTGCTCGACATTTATCCCAATCCGGCACGCGCTATCACGCTTATCCCGGTATCGGCAGACAGCAAAACAAAAGGCAGCATCCACATTTACAATACCCTGGGGCAGCAGATGGCCACGATCTTCAACGGCGAATTCCCTGCCGGACAGTCCAACTACTTTGTGGATGCCGCGCGGTTTGTACCCGGCGCCTATTTTGTGCAGCTGCAAACCAGTGAGGGGAGGTCTGTGTTGAAAAAATTGGTGATACGATGAGGTGAATTTTTATTTACGATTGCCGATTACATGACTTACGATTTCCGATTTCCACCCACTTGGCGCGTTCGTACCTGGGGAAGCAATTTAAATTCATAATTTACAGGACATTGATTATCAACAGATTTTGCCTTTTTACCAAATCTGCAATCTTCCATCAAATCGGCAATCGTAAATCATGTAATCGTAAATCGTAAATCAAAAGTGAAACCCATATCCAAAAAACAGCGCCGGCATGCCAAAAACACTAAAACCGGACAACAGCAGGCCTGTGAGGATGAGTATAAAAGGCAGGTATACCACTTTGCGTACCCAGCGGTTTTCCCACTTCAAATGGTGCATAAGTGGTAAAAGCAGGAATGCCAGACACAAGCCCAAAAAAGACACCTGGAACATCATCAGGGCGGCGATGCCGAATCCGATACCAGTCAGTATTTCAAATCCCTGAACAATGCGGGTATCTGGGTGGCTTTTCGCTAAAAACCCATGCCAACTTTCAGGTATTTTACCAAGCCAACCTTTTGATTTAGAAGTACTTACATGCTCCGTTTGGTTTGAATCGCCGGTCACCAAAAAAAATGCTTTTCCGGAAACAAAATAGGCGAGCACCCCAATGCTGGAGAGCGGCGTCAACGCTGCATACAGGGCCGTGCTTTGGCTGAGAAACCGGAACAATTTGAGCGGTTGTGCCGCCAGCGACACAATAAACGACAGTACGGGGGCAAAAAAGGTCATCAGTGTAATGAGGTAAAAATCCCAGCCGTAAATAACCTGAAAACCGGGCGCAAGGGAAATGAGGGGCGCCTGATATTCCGAACCGCCCAGCACGAAGGTGATATCCCGCTGCACGCCGAAAAAATAAGGCAGGGCCAAATTTGCATTCAGCATAAACAGGAAATACAACAAGGTAAGCGGCAGGTTGAGGGTTGGAAATAGTATATCAAATTTCTCTGTCCAGGAGATGTTTTTTGCGCGCAACAGGAAGCCCATTTTTTTCTTCAAAAACTCCGACGTGCCGCGCGTCCATTTCATGTGCCGGATGCGAAAAGAGCGCACGGAGTCTGGAAAATTTTCATAACAAATGATATCTTCCAGGAACCTGCCCCGGTAACCCAGTTCGCGGGCATGGATAGCAAAGCCGAGGTCCTCGCTCACGATATCCGGAAATCCGCCGATTTTTTCCCATACGTCCCGGCGCAGCAGCGCTCCATGACCTAAAAACATGACGAAGCCATAATCATTGCGCAAGGGTTGGTACCATTTCCAGTGAATATCGATGCCTACCCCCAGCGATTTGGCGAGTTCGCTGGGGTCATTCGGATTAGCACGGTGGTTGGCTTGTACAAAGCCGCAGGTCTGATCGGTTTCCAGAACGGCCACTGTTTTGGTCAAAAAATCTGTTGGAAGTATCTCATCGGCATCGGCGATGGCGAAATAGGGCTCGTTTTTGGCGTAATGTGTAAGCCCATAGTTCATGTTGCCGGCTTTAAAGGCCACACGGTCGGGGCGTCGCACCACTTTGACCAGACCCGGATATTTTGCCGCAAAGGCATCGACGCGGTCTTTGTATTCCGCCCGCGACGAATCATCGAGTATGTACACCGTATAATTGGGATATTCCTGTCGCACGCAGGACTCGACACTTTCTTCCACAAAATCATTGCACGTAGTGTATAAAAGTGCTACCGGGGGCTGTTTGGGCGCTGCCGCGAGCGGATGTTCGGGCGCCTTGGCGAGGGGACTTTTTTTACCAAATAAGCCATAGAGCGAGGCAAATACCACGACGCCGATATTATACATCCCGTACAGCCAGGCAAAGTCTATAAATCCGATAAACAGCCACAGGGTAATACGGCTCGGGATGTTGTACGCCATATCGAGCAGCATCAGCAGGCGCGGTTGAAACCAGATCAAAGACGCTATCCAAAAGGAAAAAATGGCGATATACATCACCGGACTCGGAGCAGCAGCCATTGGGCGCATGGAAACAATGTTTTTAGTCGGGGCAACCGGTTTGGAAGCCAATACAGTGAGCGCTGTCACTTGTGGAAGTGGTTGCTGATTTGTTTGTTGAAATTGCATAGGGATACAGGGGGATACTGCCCGACGGCAAAGCGCCGGCATTTATGAAACCAATCAATTGAAAATGAAAATGTTAGACGGGGCTTGACTTATCGCTCCAGGCGGAGTTTTACACCAAAACCGAATGCCAGCAGGTCGCCGGTTGGAAATTTTTCCCAGCGCACCGACGCCTGTCCCCAAACCGTTCGGCTGAAAGGGAGGATTGTTGTGATGTAACTGCCATAAATTTTATCCTCTGCGGCATCGCGGGGCAACCCTGCAATGCCGTACAAAGCGCCGATGTTGAGTTCGTATCCCTTTTTACTCCGAAACTGGTTGTTGAGCATAAATCGGTTCTCCGACCTCGGCGCTCCTTCTACCCGCGCGAAAAAATAGTACGGCTCGATGGCGTACACCGTAGAAACGGGAACCCTTACGCTGCAATACGCTAACCATTCGTTGTTGATTGTACTGCTCAAACCTACAAACCCGCCGCCTTTGAGCGAAATTTTATCGGACAGGAAGTAAACCTGCTCTGTGCTGAAAACCTGTTGTGTAGCATTATCCGGCAGAAAACGCGCGCCGTATTCAACACGGGACATCAATTTAGGGGCGGAAGGAATAACTGCGCCGATCGAAAAGGCCTGCGCTTCCTGGTTGGTGCGCACCAAAGAAGCCAAATCGAGCGACAGGGAATTGTCGTACTTGAGGTACATCCGCATTTTTTTGGTTACCTGAGCCGTAAGTTGCACGGTACGGAGGTTAAATGTCCCCATGTCGTCTGTCTCCGAGTAACCCGTCCAGATATCCAGTTCGACCGGAGCGGCAACGGCATTGGTGTTTTGAAGCAGGTCATTGGCTACCCGGTGGGAGGGTTCAATCGCCAATGCCGCCTGTAAAGTAGTGCGCGCCTTTTTTATCTTGTTTTCCAGCATAAAGGCCTGCGCCAAAGCGACGTGATACTCTACGTTTTCCGGGTTTTCCAGAAGCAAATCCTCAAAGTACCGGATGGCCACCTGACCGTTTCCCTGCCACAAATACACATAACCCAGCCCTTTTCGCGCTTCTACATTGCCCGGATTATAGCGATTCAGCATTTGAAAAGGCGATTTTGCGGCGGCATACTGCTTGTTCCATGCAAGGTTGTAGCCGTGCCCTATCAGCGCATTGGCGTTTTTAGGATCAATTTTCAGGGCCGATTCAAATTTCTTCCGCGCTTCTTCATGCCTGCCTGCCCAGGAAAGGTTGTAGCCCGCCCCAATCAGGGCATCCAACTGGTCGGGATTATTGAGCAGGATGGTATTGTACATTTTTTGGGCCTCGAAGTGTTGGCCGGCTTCTGCCAATCGCTTCGCTTCAGCGAGGTCCTGGGCCGAAACGCCGGAAACAGCGACCAAGGCGAATAAAGCAGAGAGAAGGAGGGTTGTTGTCCGCATTGTTGTGTGGGTTAATGACTATCAGAATGGAGGTGCATTAAAGCATTTCTGAAAGCATATCGCAGCGGACGAAAGATGTTACC
>JALHMA010000330.1 GCA_022844265.1 Saprospiraceae bacterium
CCTGGCGCTTGCGCAGATGCTTACACGCTGACCATTACCTGGGTTGCCAGTGATGTATGTGGCAATACCAGTACTTTCGCCCAGGACATTGCCATTTTCGATACGGTGCGGCCGGTGCTGACCAATATTCCACCCAATGTTACGGTCTCCTGCGATGCTATTCCTGCCCCCCCCGATCCGGCCACTTTTAATGCAAGCGACAATTGCGATGATACTGTTGATGTGGCGCTTGTCCAATCGGAGTTGCGAAATCCCGACTTAAATAACTGCGACCATTGGACCAACTATATTATTCGCCGCGAATGGACGGCTACCGACAATTGCGGGAAAACCAGCAGATACACCCAGAATATTCTTATTCAGGATAATACGCCGCCCAATCTGGTTCCGCCTGCTGCGCTGACATTAGCCAATGATCCGGGGGAATGCGGCGCCGATTTTATTGTTCCTCCACCCGTTTCGGTATTTGATATTTGCACGTCCCTTCCCGTCAGTATTACCCTGAGAGATACTTCTATACTGGTAAACTCATCGGGCGGCCCGAATAACACTTCACCGGTGGATACCGTCGTTTTTCAGTGGAGCACTCCAAATGTATCGCCTGCCGCTCCGGTAACCGGTAATGCCGCCTTGCGCATCTTTTTGGACAATGCAGACTCCGAACAACCCTCTGAAAGTTTTACCATTCTGGGGGAAAATAATGTTGTACTCGGCATTACCAGCCCTGTTACACCTGGCCAATGCGGCTCCGGATTTACCGATGTGAGTATTTCGGAAACATTGCTGAATAACTGGCTCGACGATGGCATCCTGACGCTGCGGCTGGCGCCAAATGGTGTAGGCGCCAATGCGGCCAATGCTGTTTGTTTAGGTGGCCGTTCGAGGGCGCAGCTCGATTACCAGTTTGCCAATCCGCAGGTGCCGATAGCCCTGTCTTTCCAGCTGGATGGTAATCCGGAAATTCCTTTTCCTTCGGCAACCCCCTTTTTCCTAACGCCTGGTACGCATATCATTGTTTACGCTGCTACTGATTGCGCGGGTAATAAATCTACGGCTTCCACCACTGTAACGGTGAGCGACCAGGAATTGCCTGTTATAACACCGCCACCCACACAGACGGCGTATGTGTTTCCCAATGATTGCGAAGCGCTGGTAAATTTGCCGTTCCCGGTTATTACAGACAACTGTGATGTTTCAGGTAGCCTTACACAGGCTTCGGCTATTCTGCCGCTTCAATTTGTAAATGACCCGAATGCAGGCCTGATTCCGGGTATGATTACCCTGAATATTGCAGGGTTGATCCCCAATGCAGTCAGCGGAGGGTTCCTTAAAATCCGCCACAAAGGGGACAATGACGAAACCGGTGAGTTTTTCAACATTTTTGATGAAAGCAATGCCAACCTGGGTATTACCACCAATGGTACGGCGCCGGGCAACTGCAACGAATTTCACGAGACGATTATTCCTGTTTCCGCAGCACAGATCAATACATGGGCAGCCAATGGAAACACTACATTCAAATTGGTGGCAAATGACGAGGCGGGCACCTTCTTCGAGTTTATCGAACCTTGCGGCCCCCTGCAAGCCGACCAGACGGATGGAATCAGCCGTGTGCAGGCTATCCTGGAATATAGTTTTGCGGTCGTAACCTATGAAATCAGGAACAGCGCCAACCAATTGATACAGACCGGCGGCCTGAACGGCAATGAAACTACCCTGATTCTTTCCCCCGGTACTTATTCGGTGAACTACCTGACGGATGACATATACGGTCTCGAGGGTATGACTACCTTTCAGATAAATGTGCTGGACACGATCAAGCCGGTAGCAATTTGTGAATCAACCACCATTTTTGTCAATCCCTCCGGGGCAGTTGGTTCCGGTTATACCCTGATACCTTCCGAAATCGACAATGGCAGTACGGATAATTGTCCGGGCGCACTGAATTTCCAGCTGTCACAAAGTGTCTTCACTTGTGCCAATGCGGGTAATAACTTCAATGTAACCCTCACTGTAACAGACAGTTCCGGCAACTCATCTGCCTGCACAACCATCGTCCGGGTGGAAACAGTTACCTTAAATCCGACCTATACCCCTGTTTGTGAGGGCGGCAACCTGCAATTATTTGCCAACCCGCCTGCGGCGCCGCCGAATACCTTTACTTATTTATGGACCGGCCCCGGTTTTGGAAATACCTTACAAAATCCGATCAGGGCGAATGCTCAATTGTCTTTTGAAGGGGTTTACTCCGTCACCATTACCGGCCTGACTGGTTGTACCGCCACGGGTGTTGTGACAGTCGATCTGGTCAACCTGCCCACACAACCGGTACTCCAGTTGGTCAATACCAATCTTTGTGGCGGAGATGATATAAATCTCAATACGCCGACTTACGGCGGTAGCAACGTCACCTATCAGTGGTTTCTGGGCGTTCCGGGCAATGCGGTTTTACTCGGTTCGACCGGACAACCCAATTTTACCTTAACGGAAGCAGACTCGGGCAGCTATCAGTTTTTTGTAAAAGTGCTGGCCGACGGATGCACATCCCTGAACTCCGAAGTGCTCAACGTAACAGTGGCTATTCGCCCTGTAGCGCAATTGGATCAGGAGGTCATTAATATCTGTGAAGGGCAGCCGATTGTACTGGGCACACCTTCCCAGGGTACAGGAATGACCTATAGTTGGGTTGGGCCTGCCGGGTACTCAAGTATGTTACAATACCCTCCAACTATTTTAAGTGCCACTTCATTAAATGCAGGTATTTATACGCTGATTGTCAGTCAGAACGGATGTACTTCCAAGCCCGCCAATGTGGCCGTAATTGTGCGGCCCAAACCACCCAAACCGCAACTGAGCGGTTCCAACCAGGTATGTGAAGGCGCCACGGTGATTCTGTTAGCGAATACTCCGACGGCAGCGCAGTATATCTGGGAAGGCCCGGGCTCCAATATTATTAATACAACGACCAACTCGTTAACATTGCCCGGCATTATGGTTCCCGATTCGGGCGCCTGGAAAGTGCGGGTCGTACAGCAGGGTTGTTTGTCCGACTGGTCTGACTCCATCGTCATTCGTATCCAGCAATATCCTGACGTAACAGCTGCTTCCAATAGTCCGCTTTGTGCGGGCTCCGGACTAAACCTGGCGGCAACGGCCAACATCAACAACCTCAGTTGGTTCTGGACAGGCCCTAACAATTTTATCAATTACCAGCAATTCGTCACGGTACAGCCGCCTGTGTCGGGAATGTACAAAGTAGTAGGTAGAACGAGTTTCGGTTGCTCCGATTCCGCTTTTGTCAATGTAAACGTGATTCAACCTCCGGTGATCGATTCCATCTGGAACGTATCGCCTATTTGTTCGGACGGCTCGACGGATGCTATTTTATCCGCCAATGTTTCAAGTCCGAACGGACCGCTCATGTATCAGTGGACCGGGCCGGGCGGGCCTATTTCCGTCGACCCCACGCTGATTATCCCCGATGTTTCCACGGTGAATAATGGGCCTTATACTTTGCTGGTCACGGATGCATTCGGTTGTCCGTCCGTACCCAAAACCACTACGGTCAATGTCGGCCCGCCATTGGTGATCCCGATATTGAGCCAGCCGGCTGCCGTATGTGTCGGGACGCCTGTCACGATTTCCGTTACCAATGCCGGGCAGTACAATCCCAGCGCCAAATTTATGTGGATACGCCCTTCCGGCGATACCCTGACGACACAGTCTTTCCTCAATTTTGCCAATTCTCAGGTAGCGCAATCGGGGATATATTCCGTTTTTGTCAATGATGGTATTTGTAAGTCGGACACTTCCGCGCCTGTCAATATTTCGATTAATGCTATTCCTGCTGCGCCGGTACTATCTGCCAATACACCTGTTTGTGAAGGAGATGTACTGGAACTCAACAGCAATAATATTCCCGGAGCATCCTACATGTGGACGGGGCCTTCCGGTTTTAGCGCTGCCATACAAAACCCGACGCGCCAGCCTGTTACACTGAGTTTTGCAGGTAATTATTCGTCCATTATAACCCTCAACGGCTGCGTTTCCCCTGCATCTGTAATAGCTGTTGAAGTGACCCCCAGGCCGAAAAAACCGGTGATCATTCCGCCATTCCCGTCTTCGATTTGTCTGGATCAGGCCGGAACGACGCTTACACTTACGATCAGCGCAACCTCAGCCACACCGGGCGCTCAATATGTCTGGATCAACCAGACCAATGATACGATTGCAGGGCCTTTGAGCAGCCTGAATACTACTTTAAACAACCTGGGTACGTTATTTACCCCGGGCATACACACTTTTAGAGCTATTGCCTGGAGAAATGGATGCGATTCGGAAATTTCCAATCCGGTCACGGTGTCTTTTGACACTATTCCCAATAATACCGCTTTTGCAGGGGTGGACGGCCCTGTCTGTACTGCCCAACCGATTTTGCTGGGGGCTTCCATACCCAGTGTTGGTTCTACTGGAGTATGGAGCCAATTGGGCGCGCCACCAGTGACAATCGTTAGTCCGGGAAACCCCAATTCAACGATAACAGGAGCGACGGCAGGCAATACCTATCAGTTTATGTGGTCGCTCTCCAGCGGGGGCTGTATGAATTACAGCCGCGATACGGTGACACTTCAGGCCCAGGCCTTCGAGAAGCCGAATGCCGGGTTGGATACGTTTGTATGTACCATTAAGGATATCCGCCTCAACGCTACGCAGGGGCAAATGGTGAGCGGCGTATGGAGCCAGTTGCCTTCTCAGGCCAACCTGGGAGTTGTCATTTCAGAACCTTTGAATCCACAGACGCTTATCACAGGCAATGCTTTAACGCCCGGGAATATTTACTATTTCTACTGGACCTTTAGCAATCCCGGTTGCGGAACCGCAACGGATACGATGGCAGTGCATATTTTTAGCCAAAAACCCAATGCCGGCCCGGATCAGTTTATTTGTAACAACCAGGATTGTACGCTGCTCGATGCCTCCAACTTACAGGCATTCGAGTTTGGATTCTGGACCAGTTTGAATCCACAAATCACTTTTACCACACCCAGCAGCGATCAAACGACCATCTGCGGGCTTCAACCCGGCTCGAATACCATGATTTGGGCAACCAATAACGGATTTTGTGGAGCCGATTCCCGCGATACTGTGGTTGTCAATTTTGAATTATTTCCAACGGCAAATGCGGATGCTGTCGAAGTGCTGTTTGGCGCGTCGGCTACTGTGAATGTGTTGGGAAATGATATCGTTCCCAATCAGTTTAGTGTAGAAATTACGGTTCCACCCGTTCACGGCCGCATCGTGGATACAACCGGTGTGGGTACCTATGTTTATCAGCCAAACTCCAACTTTTCCGGTTCGGATCAAATGGAATACGGGATATGTAACCTGCGCTGCCCGGACGCTTGCAGTTACACCACGGTGGTGTTTAATGTTACCGGACCGGGTGAGTGTTTCCTTCCGAATATCATCACACCGAACGGCGACGATCTGAACGATGCATTTATTGTTCCCGAAACCTGTTTGGTAGGAGAAGGCGGCGTGATCGTGGAACTGACTGTTTTCAACCAGTGGGGCGACCAGGTTTTCCATGCTGTGCCTTACCTGAACGATTGGGAGGGTACTTACAATGGCAACCCATTGCCCCCCGGTACTTATTTCTACGTAGTGGAGTTTAGCACGAATGACGAACCGAAAAAGGGCTTTATGATTATTCAGCAATGAACAGACGCGACCGTTTGCCTTTTGCAATTTTGCTTTTCCTCATAGCGGCTCCCCGCTTTACCGCTGATAATATGAAAAAAATATACGCCATTGTTCTTTTGTGTATGTGTTCTACGGGCCTTTGGGCGCAGCAGGATATTTTGTACACGCAGTTCATGTTCAATAAACTGGCGCACAATCCCGGTTATGCAGGCAGTTTCGAGTCGCCGACTTTGGTGGCAGTGTATCGCAACCAATGGATGGGACTCGAAGGTGCGCCCAATGCCCAGATACTGTCGTACAACCAGCGCATCCTCAACAACCGCGTGGGGCTGGGCGGCAACCTGAGCCGGAGCAGCATCGGCATTACCAGCAGCCTAACCCTGGATGTGACTTATGCCTACCGTATTCCGTTTAAAAGGGGGACGCTGAGCATCGGTTTGCAACCCAGCGTGCGCTATTTCAGGCAAAACTGGGCGGATCGGCGCCTGAGAGCTATCGATCAAAACGACTTGTCCATACCAATCGAACCGAGCAACAAATACCTGCCCAATGTGGGCTTCGGCGCTTTTTATACCGGTCACAAATGGTATGCAGGCGTGGCTATTCCGCGCCTGGTGGCCAATAATATCGACTTTTCCGAGTTCGGATCGGAAATATCGCGGGAAGTACAGCACATCAATGCGATGGGCGGCATTACTTTTCATTTGACTGAAGACATCGATCTGACGCCACAGGCGCTTTTGCGCTATGTTTTCAACGCTCCGTTTGATGCAGACATCAATGTAAGTCTGATGTTGAAAAGAAAATTTTATGTCGGTGCAACATACCGGGTCGGCGGCGATACCAACGGGGCCGGAGAAAGCGTTGATGCTTTGCTGGGCCTTCAGGCTACTGAAAATCTGTTTATGTGTCTGTCTTACGATATTGGTTTGACCCG
>JALHMA010000331.1 GCA_022844265.1 Saprospiraceae bacterium
TAAAACGCCGCGTTGCCAAGTCGATGTTCAAAGCAGCCGATGCCGCCGGCATCACAACGCTTGATTTTAAACACCCTTCCAATACGTATATGTTTATCGGCCAGTCCGGCAAACGCGTAGTATGGGGCGACAAAAACCATCCGGTGGGTGAGGCTGTTGAAAAACTGTACCGGGATCTTAATGAACTGATCAAGAAATAACAATCAAATGTTCCTTTCCAATTTTAAAACCATTCAAATGTTCATGAAAAATGTATCCCTGCTGTGGATCACAGCTCTTTTCCTGATCGTTGCCAGCTGTCAGAACCTGAAAAAAACCACCACACAAACCAATCCTGTCAGCGCCGAAAAGGTATTGCTCGACACTTTTGCCGACCTGCAAATCCTTCAATACGAACTGCCAGGCTGGGAAAAACTCGATCTTCGGCAAAAAACCTTTATTTACTACCTCTCGGAAGCAGCGCTGGTTGGTCGCGATATGATTTACGATCAACACTGCAAGCACAACCTCGCTGTTCGGAAAACGCTGGAAGCCATTTTTAACAACTACAAAGGCGAGCGCTCTTCCGCCAACTGGAAAGCCTTCGAGACCTATGCAAAACGGGTCTGGTTCAGCAACGGTATTCACCACCATTACAACGAAACCAAGATACTTCCCGGCTGTTCTCAGGAATATTTCAGTTCCCTGGTTCAAGGCCTCGATGCTGCTGCATTGCCTTTGTCGCCCGGCGAGGATGTCAATGCATTTATGGCCAAACTGCTGCCGGTCATGTTCGACCCTAAATTATTTGCCAAACGCACCAACAAAGACGAATCGGTTGATGTAGTAAAAGAATCGGCGGTCAATTTTTATGAAAACGTCAGCGCGGCGCAGGTCGACGCTTTTTATAAAAAAATGCTGGACGCCGCCGGGGAAAACCCGCCGCTGTTCGGCCTCAACAGCAAACTGGTCGCAGATAAAGACGGTGTGCTCAAAGAGATCGTCTGGCGCGCCGGCAAAGGCAATATGTATGGCGCCGCCCTCGATAAAGTGGTGGAAAACCTGCAAAAAGCCTTGCCTTTTGCCGAAAATGACCAACAGAAAAAAGCCATGCGTTTGCTCATCGAGTACTTCCAGACCGGCGATCTGAAAAAATTCGACGAATATAACATCGCCTGGGTGAAGGATACCGCCAGCACCATCGACTTCATCAACGGCTTCATCGAAGTATACCACGACCCGAAAGGTTACAAAGGCGACTTTGAAGCCATCGTGCAGTACAACGACCCGGAAGCCACCGAAAAAATGGCCATCGTGAGCAAAAATGCCCAGTATTTTGAAGACAACAGCACGATACCGGCAGCATACAAAAAGAAGCGTGTGACAGGTGTTTCCTACCGCGTTATCAATGTGGCGATGGAAGGCGGCGACTGCGCGCCCAGCACCCCGATCGGCGTCAACCTGCCCAATTCCAACTGGATACGGGAACTGGGCTCCAAATCCATCAGCCTGAACAACATCGAAAACGCCTACGCCAAGGCCGGTGGCGCGCTGGCTATCGCCGAATTTGCCAATGACCATGAAGAAATCGAAAACGCCAAAAAATACGGCGAAGCCTGCGGCAAAATGCACACCGCCCTGCACGAGGTGATCGGTCATGCCAGCGGCCAAATGAAACCCGGTATGCCCGAACCGAATATCACCCTGAAACAATACTCCAGCACGCTCGAAGAAGGCCGCGCCGACCTGGTGGCGCTGTATTTTATGCCCGATCCAAAATTAGTCGAATGGGGCCTGCTGCCCGACGCCAATGCATACAAAGCAGAATACGACAGCTACATCCGCAATGGCCTGCTGATGCAACTCCGCCGGCTCCAGCCCGGTCACGACATCGAGGAAGACCACATGCGCAACCGCCAGTTGGTAGCTGCCTGGGCTTTTGAAAAAGGAAAGCCGGACAATGTGATTGCAAAAGAAGTCCGCAACGGCAAAATTTACTACGACATCCGCGATTACGCCAAACTGCGCGTCCTGTTCGGACAGTTGCTGGCTGAAATGCAGCGCATCAAATCGGAAGGCGACTTCCAGGCGGCCCGCGATTTGGTGGAAAACTACGGCGTCAAAACGGATGCGGAAACAGGCAAGCAGGTAAAAACGCGTTATGCCAGCCTGCCCACCAAAGCCTACTCGGGTTTTGTACAACCTAAATTAGTGGCGGTCAAAGATGCTTCCGGCAACATCACGGATATTAAAGTGGAGCGGGAAACCGACTTCGTGCAGCAAATGCTCCGCTTCGGAAAAGAGTATAGCTTCCTTAGATAGAAGCGAGCGACGTCCCGCGTGGCATTTAGTCTTATTTTGGCATGGGTTTTTCAGGCCTGTAATCGTGAATCGTGTTTGGTGTTTGGTGTTTCGGGCGCTTCGCCCTTGGCAGGAGTTTATATTTTAGTCGAATTTTCCCAAATGCCAAGGGCGAAGCGCCCGAAACACTAAACACCAAACACCAAACACGATTCACAATTACAGGCCTGAAAAACCCATGCCAAAATACAACTAAATGCCAAGCAGGAATCACAAAGGCAAGGTCCGTGGTCCCAGCCCATCTTGCCGGGCCTCCAGAAACTGAGCGCCGGTTTCCCGAATTGTTTGTTCCAGCGGGCGGTATTCAAAACCGAAGGCTGCGCGCGACTTTTCGTTGCTGTAATAAAAAGAAGACACACTGCTGCGCGCCGTTTCTTTGGTAACAAGCGGGTCGATGCCGAGCAGCTTTTCTTTCAGCCATTCCACACGCCAGGCCACTTCGGCTAAAAAAGGAGTAACAGCAATCGGAGGAACTTTGGCGCCCAAAGCATCGGCAATCATTTTGAAAAAATCGCGGTACAAGGTGTTTTGCGCGTTTAAAATAAACCGTTCGCCCGAAACGTCGCTTTCCAGCAGGTGCACCATAAACTGCGCCACGTCGCGCACATCCACAAAACCCGAACGGCCTACGGGTGAAAATTTGAGGCCATCGCTGATTTGTTTAAAAAACTTGGCGGATCCCTGGTTCCAAAAGCCGCTTCCAAGTACAATGGCCGGGTTTACAATTGCAACGGAAAGCCCTTCGGCATGTCCGCGCCATGCTTCCTGCTCGCTCATATATTTGCTGATCGCGTATTGGCTATTCCCGCTGCTTTGCACCCATTTGGCGTTTTCGTCCAATTGTGGCCGCTCTTTGGTACGGCCGATAGCAGCGATACTACTCACGTGAATAAACCGTTTTACGCCCATTTCGAGCGAGAGGTTGACTAAGTTGGCGGTGCCCTCCACATTGATCTGCATCATTCGGGCAATATCGCGCGGGTGAAACGAGACCATCGCGGCGCAGTGCAGCACAGCGGTCACATCTTTCATCGCGTCTTCCAGCGCAATAATATCTGTGATGTCTGCCTCCACCCATTCTACCCGGGCCGCAACGTCTGCCACCAGGTCCATCGGACTGTTGTGTCGCCGTAAGGCACGAACCCGATACCCTTTTTGAATTAATAAGCGGATGAGGTAAGACCCCAGAAAACCAGTACCACCAGTCACCAACAGAAGTGAACCTTCTTGCATTATGCTACTTTTTAAGTGTTAAGGTATATGCAGCCACTGCCTGGATTTCTTCCGGGTTGAGCTGCGAACGGAAAGGCGTCATGAGATTTTTCCCATTCGTGATAATATTTATCCGCTCTTCCAGCGGAAGCACACTTTCGGAAAGGTGCTTGGCGCCGTTCAGTCCGAGGTTCCCGTCGCTGCCGTGACAGATAACGCAATGTTGTCTGAAAAGAGTCATTCCATCCGGCTTTCCAGCGGAAGAAGGCACATTATTTGCCGCCATTTCCTGCTGACTTGTTTTTTCTTCTGCGGATTCGCATGATCCGACTCCTAAAAATAGCACGAAAAGCGCTGTGTTAAATTTTTGAAACACGGGATACAATTTTAAAATTTAAAATTATTATTTAAAATTTAAGAATATTCGGAATAAAAAACCGACATTTACACTAAATAGTTAAATAATATTTCAAATTGAATAAAATTTAAATTTGATTAAAAAATGCCGGGAGCAAAGTTTTTTATCTTTTTTGTTCATAAATCTATATGACCTATAAAAAAAGCAGCGTAATTTTGCTGCAACAATATCCCTTTTAGCATTTTTTGTAACTCCAATTTTGAAAACGATTGTTCGGCTTGACGAATAAATCACATGGTTTCTTTTACCCGAAAAACCTGTAGTCAGACTAATATTTGTTCATAGTGTTTGTTTTTTGTTTTGTCCCTGCTTAAGTAGCAAATATTTAGCAGGGCTTTTTTAAATTTGACAAACACCGGACAAAAAACGATATGCCTGAGAAACACTTATTTTTTGGCACGTGTTTCGCACTTTAACCGTACTTCATACAATTAGAAACGGTTTAGTAAAAAAAGCCCGGAGCAAACGTGCCCCGGGCTTATTTTTTTTGACGAAAGCCGTTCCGTGACCTATCGAAGCAAGGTCAGGTTGCCCGCTTTTACTTTTTCCTCTCCCTTACATTTATACCGGAGCCTGTAGAGAAACACACCCGGGTTGACCGCTTGTCCGTTAAAACGACCGTCCCAGTCCTCAGATACATCCGTTGCTGAAAAAACGCGTCCACCCCAGCGGTCAAAAATATCGAAAGAGATAAATTCATCGATGGCAAATTTGTTGCTCACGCCGAATACATCATTTCGCCCGGAGGAAGCCCCGGGAGTGAAAGCATTGGGGATAAAAATTTTATTGCAATCCAAAGTATCAGGATCTATGACATCTACAAAAATGCTGTCGAAAGCAATACAATTGTTGTCATGCACGATGGAAACCGTATAAACGGTAGGGCCGATGGGCGTTACGACCGGGTTGGACAAAGAGGGGTCGGAGATGCCCGTAGAAGGCTCCCAATCGAATCCGATAGCACAATTATACATGGTGTTGAGCTGGAAGGAATTGCCGAGGTAGATCAGCGTATCCCGATTCAGAATCTGATCGGCTTTTAAATTATACCGGTTAATTTCTTCCAGGGAAAGCGCTTTACTATGAAATCGCAATTCATCAAAATCGCCTTTATACACCTCATCGAGCGGGCATACCTGCTCCCCTATTTTCAACACTGCGTTGGATTCCAGGTCAATACGCGCGACAGCCGTTTTCTGATCGCGTCGCGTGCCATTAATATAAAGGGAGTAGGCTGTATTACTTCTGGTCAGTGTGATATACTGCCAGCAGGGCGCGTCGTCCAATTTTGCCTGAACAATCGTAACCAAGGAGTCGTTTTCACTGATGCCGGAAGAAATGATCCTTGTTTTAGGGCGATAACGCACCCAAAAAGCCCGGTCAGTGTTACAATTTTCCTGCTTGGCCATAATAATCTGGGAGTTGCCGGTTAATTGCCCATCGGGAGGGCGCATATAAAAACTCACCGAAAAATCGCTGGTCGAGAAGATGTCGGCAAAAGGGCCTACCAGAAAAATCGCATCGCTGGTATCGGCAAATCGCATAGAGGAATCGCGCAGGCCGCAGGCACAGGCAATATCTCCAATAAGTGCGCCGCTGGAACCGTTGCCGCTGTCGTCGATCGCCTTGCAATCGTCAAATGAAAAATAGGCTTCCAGTTTGTCTGAAACCGTTTGGGCCGACAGGCTGCCCATAGCAAGTAAAAAAGTAACAAGGAAAGATATACGCATGCTGAACAATCGAATTTTGGAATAATAAACGCGCCTGCACCAGTCAAAGTATAAGCGGGAGCCGGTTGAAATTACTTTCTGTCGCTTATTTACGGTTTTAGAAATTGATCCATACCACCCGGCAACATATTACCCAGCAGTTTACTGCTTTCGGCAGCAGCTTTCTGGCGAGCCAGTTCAAGCGCACGGTTGAGGGCCACCACCAGCAAATCCTCTACTTGCTCCTGGTCGCTGAAGTCCATTTTGGCAGCATCGAATTTGATGTTTTCGATGTGCAGATCGGCGCCGGCTTTTACCGTGACCGCGCCATCGCCGGCCTCTGCCTCCACAAAAATTTCGGCTAATTTTTGCTGTAGTTCTTCCTGTTGTTTCTGCAGGTTACCTAAAAGATCTTCAAACATGAGTAGTTGTTGGTTATTAGTACAATGTCACATAAGTTATTTGAGTATTTGAGTATGCGAAGATTTGAGTATAAATGATTCGTTATCAGCCAGATACTCGAATACTCAAATCTTCAAATACTCTTAAAAATGCACCAATGCCGAAAATTGTGCCACCCGCTTTTCAATCATGGCAGGAGTCAGTCCGCGCAAACGCTCGATACTGAATTTTTCTACACAAAAGGAGGCCATTGCCGAACCATAAATGATGGCGCGTTTCATATTTTGAAAGGAAATATCATCTGTTTTTGCCAGCCAGCCGATAAAACCGCCGGCGAAGGTATCGCCCGCACCGGTGGGGTCTATCACCTCTAATAATGGCAGCGCGGGCGCAAAAAACACTTCTCCACGGTGAAAAAGCAAGGCGCCGTGTTCTCCTTTTTTAATAATCAGGAATTTCGGCCCCATTTTATGGATCACTTTAGCCGCTTTTACCAGGGAGTGCTCACCGGAAAGCTGCCGCGCTTCTTCATCATTGATGGTCAGCACATCTA
>JALHMA010000332.1 GCA_022844265.1 Saprospiraceae bacterium
CATTCCGGGGCTACCCGAACAAACCGGGGCCGTAGAACTGCGCTACACCCATCGGAAAGGACCTTTTGCATTGATCAACACCCGCTATGTCGGCGCTATGTTTGCCGATGACGCCAATATCGCCCGGGTACCGGCATTTTGGCTGCTCAACCTGCGTGGCGGCTGGCCTGTTAACTGGGGTAAAGTGCTTCTGGAACCTTCTTTTGGGCTAAACAACCTGGCAGACACCCGCTATTTCGGCAATATTCGGATCAATGCCTTTGGCGCGCGGTACTACGAACCGGCGGCGGGGCTGAACTGGTATGCGGGGATTCGGCTGCGGTTTTAGGGTTTACCACATAGAGTAGTTTTTACCACATAGGCACATAGATTTCACACATAGATCACATAGCCGTAGAGTACTCTAAAAACTATGTGTTCTATGTGTAAAATCTATGTGCCTATGTGGTAAAAAAACCTAGAACGACGCATCAAAGTTATTCTTCCGGTAGGGCACCTTGATAAAGTCGAGCGTACCCGGTTTCACCGCGATAAAGAAAGAATACGTGCCGCGTGTCGGCTGCCAGCTCAGGCTGAGTTGCCAGCAGTGCAGGTCGCGGGTGATGCCGATATCGGGATACACCAGACTTTTACTCGGGAAGTCGTAACTGATATTGTTCAGGTCCAGCGACCATTTGGACGTAAGTGGAATACTGCCCGCAACGCTGACGTTGTTGGTGCCGATCAGGATTGTATCCCTTGCCGTGCCGAAACCGGTGGGTATCAGGCGGCGGTCGAAGGAAATGCGGTGATTGACCCGCCAGTTGTCGAACCAGCCCAGCAGATCGTCTTTGGCGACGTTTGTATTGTTGCGCGGACCGGTGTTGCCGTCTTCATCTTTTTTGGCAAAAATGCCGCGCAACTGATTGACGGTGAAGCCGGTATTGACCTGAAATCCGAGTGAAGTGGTGCGCAACAGTTTGCCATTTTCGCGCACCATATACCGATTCACCCGCTGCCCTTTCTCGTTGGCGATATAGGGATCGAACGTAGCGCTCCAGGTAAGGTTGACCACCCCTTTAAACAAACGGAACAGACCGCCCGTGCTGATGGTGCTCCACTTCAGGGTATCGCGGGTCAGGCTGTAGTTGCCGCTGAACCCGAGGTTGTCGAAAATACGCAGTTTTTTGACGGGCAAAGAGTCGTTGCGCGTTCGATGCTTTATTTCCAATACATTGATAATGGTGTAGTTGAGCGCCACATCGCGCGCGCCTCCCGTGGGGCCTCCAAAAACAGCGTCTTCAAAAATACTGTATCGCAAGGTATCGTTGAACGCCGGGCGCAGGTCGGTTTCCACGGTTCGGAAATAACGAGAATTGGTAAAATCGGGGCCGTAACCCACGCTCACGGAAGGTTTTACCGTGTGGCGAATACCCCGGAACCAGCCTTTTTTGAATTGTTTGGTAAAAAACAGGGGCGTGGTGTTGACAGAAATCCCCGCGTTGTATTCGTGTGCGGCATTAAAACCCCAGCGGCGGAAAGTGGTGTCGATACCGAACTGCGACTTGAGGCTATCGACCTTAATATCCACGATGGTGTTACCCTCGAACGTCGTATCGTATTTCAGGCGGCTCTCATTGAGCAATTGTTTTTCAACGCTGTACGGATACCAGGTTTCCTTAAAATCGAGGCGCGGCGCGATATTGATATACTTCAAAAACTTGAAGTTAAAATCCGTGCTGGCCTGGTGCTGAATGCCCATGCGGGCCGTTTCCAGGGTTTTACGCGTAAACAGCAGGGTATCCACCGTGCGGAACTGATTTTCCAGGCGGGAAGAATAGGTCAGCGATATTTTTTCATACCACCTTTCATTGCCAACGCGCTCCTTCTGTTTGAAGGGAAAAATACGCTGCATGGTGAAGGTCGCGCTCGGCAGGCTGATGTCCATGACGCGGGTTTGGGTATTTTGCGAGTGGCGCAGGCCTGCGTTGAACTGGTATGGTTTGCCCGGGAACGTTTTGGAAAAATTAATATTGGAACTCAACGTATTCTGGTAAACGCTGGCGTAGTCGTTGCGGTTACGGTTTTGGTCGCGGTTGGTTTCGATGTTCATCGAGCCGCCGAAGCGCCGCGTCGGGTGGGCTTTCGGGTCCTGCGTATGCGTCCAGCGTATGCCGAATGACTTGTTCGATATTTTTTTCGCCTGGTTGTCTTCCCGGATACGGTTGTTGAAACGCAATTGAAAATCGCCGTTGTATTTATAGCGTTCGTTGTATCGGGCGGTTCCCGTCACCCCCCAGGAGCCGCTGGTGTAGAGGTTAAAAATGGTCGTCACGTCCATGTGTTCCGAAATGGGCTGGTACCAGCCAAAGTCCTTGATACCAAAACCTTCCTGATCGGCAAATTCAAAGTCGCGGGGAATAATGACGCCCGCTTTCCGGGTTTGTGTGATTGGAAAAAAACCGAAGGGCAAAATAAAAGGGGTTGGAATCCCCCCGATTTCGAGGTTGGAAAGCCCCGTTACCACCAGTTTGTTGGGAATGACCTTTAGTTTTTTTGTGCGAATACCGTAGTGTGGAATCACATGGTCACAGGTGGTCAGCACGGCATTGGAATTGTAAATCGTATTCTGTGCTTTCAGCGTGGTATCGACCGAAGTGGACCCGACGAATTTGGCCCGTTCTCCCAACACAAACAAATCCTCCTGTTTGGTGCGGGCTTCATAGATGATGCCTTTTTTCGTTTTAAAATTATACCGCAGCCGTGTCGCTGTAAAGGCCTGTTCCGCGTCTTTAAAATCGGGAAGTCCCGTCAACTGGCCGGTAGAATCGGGAAATTGCTGGGCAGATAATTCATTGCGACCATAATCCAGCAAAATGTATCCGGCTTTGATGGTCAGGGTCGTATATTTGACTGTCGCTTCTCCGTAGAGGTGAACTTGTTTGTTTTTTACATCAAACCACATGGAATCCCTGGAATTGTAATCCACTTTATCATCCAGTGCGTCGTTGGAAATTTTAACCCGATTCAGGTTGACCACTGCCGAATCCTGTACAATTGGAGCAATTGTATCGCGGACGGGCAATGGCAAGGTATCAATCGGCGTTTGTGCCGAAACCTGCATTGCCAGAAGAAGGCAGCCAATTTGCCAGAAAAGTCGATATTTGCGGGGTAAAATTTTCACAATTAATAAATAATCAAGGGATTGCACTTCGGGATTGGTCATAAACAGTACACATCATGCTGAAATTGTCCAGCCTACATCTTTCTATCCTTTCCCGGAAACGTAGTATGAAATCAAATTTCATTATCCGAACGCTGCTCCTCTCTGGGATGTGGCTCGTTTCACAAAATTTTAACGTACTGCCGGCAGATGCTGCGGTCGACATCTGTACCGCACACCCTGCCGGGCACACCCGTTTGCTTACAGGCGGCGGCAAAAGTATGGATTCTTTTGCGTCGGAACCCGCAAATCTCCCGTCACACCTGTCTTCCTTTTTTGACAACCGCGCTTATCATATCAAAACCGTGGTACTCGACGCTGGCCACGGCGGTAAAGACCCCGGCTGTATCGGTGTGGCAGGCACGTATGAAAAACACAATGCGCTGGCGATCATCCTGAAATTGGGCGGATTGATCGAACAACTGTACCCGGAAGTAAAAGTTATTTACACCCGCAAGGAAGACGTTTTTGTTGAACTGAAAGAACGCGCGGCCATCGCCAACCGCAACCACGCCGATCTTTTTATCAGCGTACACTGCAATTCGATGTCGGTATCCAGGGCCAAAGGCGCCGAAACCTACGTGATGGGGCTGCACACTGCCGGACACAACCTCGAAGTGGCCAAACGCGAAAACGCCTCCATTTTGCTGGAAGAAGGTTATCAGAAAAACTATGACGGCTACGATCCCAACAGTGCGGAAGCGCATATTTTCGGCAGCGTGTGGCAAAGCGCTTACCTCGAACAAAGTATTCTGCTGGCCGGTCTGGTGCAAAAACATGCCAAAAACACGGCTAAACGCGAGGACCGGGGCGTGAAACAAGCCGGATTTATCGTGTTGAAAGAAACAGCCATGCCCGCTATCCTGGTCGAAAGCGGTTACATGACCAATGCACTCGAAGAAGATTTTTTGTTGTCCGAAGAAGGCCGCGACCAAATGGCGCTGTCCATTTTTTTCGGATTTGAAGACTACAAACAACAGA
This sequence comes from Saprospiraceae bacterium, assembly GCA_022844265.1. GTDB lineage: Bacteria > Bacteroidota > Bacteroidia > Chitinophagales > Saprospiraceae > M3007. The sequence goes on from JALHMA010000332.1 coordinate 4,184, forward strand.
TGGAAGGCAACCCGCTTGCAAAATCACGGTATACTCCTACTGTCCAAATTGCGAAGACCGTTGCCGTAAAAAATACGGAAGTACCGGCAAAGAACACCCCCAAAACAAACACGCCGGCCAAAGCCAATACCGTGCCCGCTACAATGACAGCAGGGACCAAAACACAACCCGTTGCAGCAAAATCTCCTGCACAAACCGTCTCCACGGTAGCGCCGCAACCGGTCGGCAACGATTACAAAGGCCCGGTTCGCATTCTCCTGCTGTCCTGGCCCAAACGACTCGATAAAAACACCGGACAACTCGGGCTGCTCACGGAAGTGCAGGAAGAAATAATTGGCGGACAATACCATTATTTTCTGGGTAACTTTGCCGCCCGCAATGAAGCGGATAAGATGTTGTCGGAAATTAAAAATCTGGGATTTAGAACTGCATTCCTAGCACCCTCTCGATGAAATTTGAAATTCAGTGATAGTCAACATAAAGTGGTTTTGAACGAGAAGGTGTATTAACTCACTGGTTATCAATGTTTTCTCAACTATCAACGTTCTCAACCTCTCAACCTTCAGTATAAGCGTAGAAATGAAAATTAATAACGAAACAAGAATTGCCCTCCTTGCCATAGTTGCTGTCGGCCTCGCTATCTGGGGTTTTAAATTTCTAAAAGGAATCGACGTTTTTTCCGCATCCCAGACTTTTTATGTCCGTTACGATAATGTTGATCAACTCACCGCTTCCAGCCCGGTTTTTATCAGGGGTTTGCAGGTAGGAACGGTCAGGGATTTGTATATTGACAAAGCGGACGATAAAACCATCATTGCGGTGCTGGATATTCAACCGGATGTGGATATTCCGAAAGACGCCATTGCGACCATTGTCGGGCAAAGCCTGATGGGCGGCAAAGCCGTGGATATTTTTATTACCCGACCCTGCGAAGGCGACGACTGCGCTGAAAGCGGCGCCTACCTGCAAGGCGCGTTCAAATCCTTCCTGCAAAGCATCGTCGGCGAACCCGGACAAATTGACGCTTATACCGATCGCCTGCGCAAAGGATTGAGTATCAACCTGGATTCTTTGGCAAAAGCAAACCCGAACAGCCCCGCTGCTTCCATCGAATCCCTCGATCACTCCCTACGCAACCTCGAAGTGATGACCAACCGGATCAACCAACTGCTGGCTTCCAGCAGTGCCGGTATCAGCGCTACCGCCAACAATGCCGCCGAAATCACCCGCGGACTGCGCGACAGCAACAAGGATATTTCAGCGATGATCGCCAACTTGTCCGAAGTCAGCGCTCAGTTGAAAAACGCCGATCTGACAAAAAGCACCCAGAAAGCCGTGGCGACCCTCGACTCCGTAACCCTGTCGCTGACGGCTCTGCGCGGCACTTTGTCCACCACCGAACGCACGATTTCGCGGGTCGATACGCTGGCTCAAAACCTCATCAACGGCGAAGGACTTGTGGGGAAATCACTCACTGACGAGGCGCTCTACGACAACTTAGTCAGAACGACCCGGCACATGAACCTGCTGATGCAGGACCTGCGCCTCAATCCGAAGCGCTACACCACCGTCAAACTCAAAATATTCGGCAAAAACAAAACCAAAGGCTACGCCAATCCCATCGACGACCCGGCCTATCAGATTTTACTGGATAGTTTAGAGCGGGATTACGAACAGCGGATCAAACAGAAATGAGGGATGAGGGATGAGGGATGATTACAGCCGCTCTGTAAATAGAATCTGGTTCATTGAGCGGCCATAATCATCCCTCAATCCTCATTCCTCATTCCTCTACCACTTGACTCCATGAAAAAAATCCGCCCTTTATACGACCAGCACGGAGCGGAAGGTTACTACCGCGCATTTGCCGACACGTATGAAAATCCGCATTTCCCGGAGATAAAAGCGCTGCTGGAGCGCAATTTGCACAGGTTCGACTGCTCGGCAGTGCTCGATTTTGGAGCAGGAGGCGGAGAAGTGACGCAGGTTTTGCAGGGTATGGGCGTACAGGACATCACTGGCTGCGACCCATTCACCTTTGCCTTATTTGAAAAAAATACCGCTTGCCCCTGCCTGCGTTTGTCGTTTATGGATGTCATTAAAAACGGCCTCCCGGCGCGTTATTCCACTATTATCAGTTCGTTTGCACTCCATCTTTGCCCGGTCAAAGATTTGTTTTCCCTGAGCTGGCAACTGCTGCAAGCCGCGCCGCTTTTGGTGGTCATCACGCCGCACAAACGCCCGGAACTGGAAAAATTAGACGGTATTGAACTGATTTGGGAAGATGTGGTCAGTACGGAACGGGGGAAAAAAGTGCGGATGAAAGGCTTTACAGGAATGAGTTATGAGGGATGAGTTATGAGTTATGAGGGATGAGTTATGAGTTATTGGTGTTTCAGGCTGGAATGGGGAAATGCTTTGTCCTTTATATTACCCATTCCA
>JALHMA010000333.1 GCA_022844265.1 Saprospiraceae bacterium
GTTGTAAGCAAAAAGACAAAATAACCAATGCAAAACAATGATACAAATACCGACAAAAGCAACGCAGCTGTAAACAGGCTTACAGAGGAGCGCACCACCAAATCGAATGCGATTGACATTCCTTCCATTGCTTTGCCTAAAGGTGGCGGCGCCATTAAAGGTATTGATGAGAAGTTTCAGGTGAACCCAAGCAACGGCACGGCTTCGTTTTCGATACCGTTGCCTGTATCTGCCGCAAGAGGCGTTATGCCTCAATTGGCGCTTTCCTATAATTCGGGTAGTGGCAACAGCATATTTGGATTAGGTTGGAACCTGCGCCATCCTTCTATCCGGCGAAAGACCGACAAGGGTTTGCCAAAGTATTTGGACGGCGTCGAATCTGACACCTTTTTGTTTTCTGAAGCGGAGGATTTAGTACCTGAATTTCGCAAAACGGAAGACGGCAGTTTTATCCCGGATGGTCAGGGCGGTTATACCATTAAAGAACAGGATTCTCCCGATAACTTGTGGGTGATTCGTTTTTACCGCCCCCGCACGGAAGGTTTGTTTGCGCGAATGGAGCGCTGGATGGAAAAAACCAGCGGTATAGTGCGCTGGCGAGTCATTACCAAAGAAAATGTGACAACGCTATTCGGCTGGTCTGCAGTGTCGCGCCTGTCCGACCCAACTGATGAGCGAAGGACATTTGAATGGCTTCCGGAGTTTGCGTTCGACGACAAAGGCAACTGCGCGCAGTACATCTATAAAAAGGAAGACGACTTGAGGTTCGACCCAAACCTTTTACGCCACCGAAACCGGCGTAAAAGCGGTCAACTTACTTATACCAATCTGTACCTGTCGGAAGTTTTGTACGGCAACCGTACACCTTACAGCCATTTCGGCGAAGCCTTCCCGCCCACTTCAGATTACTTTTTCCAGATGGTGCTCGATTACGGCGAATATGGCACAGGCGTTCCTGTTCAGCCCGTAGCCGACTGGGGCTTTCGTCCCGATGCTTTTTCCGATTATAAGGCAGGTTTTGAAATCCGCACCACCCGTTTGTGCCGACACGTATTATTATTCCATCGGTTTGCGGAGTTGCCGGGCGGTTCGGCTTTGGTGAAGTCGCTCGATATGCGTTACGATACCAGCGCCGAGCAGGGTTTTACTTTTCTCATAGCGATTACTTCCACAGGCTATATCAAAAAGGCGACCGGTAGTTACACGCATAAGAGTATGCCTCCGATGGAGTTTGAATACCAGCGGCACGAGTGGAACAACAAGGTTAAACAAATAGCACAAGAACACCTTGCGCATGCGCCGGCAGGACTAAGTGGACAATATCAGTTCACCGACCTGTTCAATGAGGGGCTGTCGGGCATCCTGACCGAACAGGCCAACGGCTGGTATTACAAACACAACCTCGGTGAAGGGCGGTTTGCGCCCGCCAGGCTGGTATCGCCCAAGCCCTCTTTTGCCGGATTGGGGGGCGCCTTGCAATTGGCCGATCTGGATGCAGATGGCGGCAAACAATTATCGGGGTTCGGCGGAATCATGCCGGGTTACTTTGAACTCGACGACACTTGTCCCGAAGAGAACTGGCAGCCCTTCCGACCATTCAATACTTTGCCCAATATTAATTTCAGCGACCCCAATACCCGGATGCTGGATTTGAACGGCGATGGGAAACCGGAAGTATTGATTACAGAAGATCAGGTATTTACATGGTACGAATCGCGCGGACGAAAAGGTTTTGACCGGGCGCACCGAAGCGTCAAATCTTTTGATGAAGAAGTGGGGCCGGCAGTTGTTTTTGCCGATGCGAAACAGACCGTTTTTCTCGCCGATATGTCGGGTGACGGGTTGACCGACATTGTGCGCATCCGAAATGGAGAGGTGTGCTATTGGCCCAATTTGGGCTATGGTAAATTTGGGGCCAAAGTCGGCATGGACAATGCCCCGGTATTCGATCACTCCGATGCTTTCAATCCGGCTTATCTGCAATTGGCCGACCTCGACGGTTCCGGTACCACGGATATTGTTTATTTGGGGAAAAACAAATTTACCTGCTGGCTCAACCTGAGTGGAAATCACTTTGCTTCCGAGTCTTTTAACATAAATGCCTTCCCGGAAATACATGGCGAGGCCAAAATCACCGTGACGGACCTGTTGGGCAATGGTTTGCCGTGTATCGTATGGTCCAGCCCTTTGTCCAAAGACGCGCCTTCGCCCCTGCGTTACATTGACCTGATGAACAGTAAAAAACCGCACATGATGGTTTTTTACCAAAACAATCTGGGAAAAGAAGTCCGTTTGGAATACACGCCTTCTACCAAATTTTATGTAGCCGACAAATTGGCGGGCAAACCCTGGATCACCAAACTGCATTTCCCCGTGCAGTGTGTGTCCAAAACGGAGACCCGCGACCGGGTTTCCGGGTATCGCTTTGCCAGCGAATACAGCTACCACCACGGTTATTATGACCACCCCGAACGCGAATTTCGTGGATTTGGGCGCGTGGAGCAGCGCGACGCGGAGGTGTTCGACCATTTCGTGGCGGGCGATTCGAGCAATGTGGTCGAAAGGGCGCTGCATCAGGCGCCCGTGCTCACCAAAACCTGGTTCCATACAGGCGCCTTCCTGCGCAAAGACAAAATCCTGAACCAATTCGACCACGAACATTGGCACCGGGAATTGGAACGGGCAGGTTTCCCGTCAATATCGCACCCTGAAGTTCCGCTGCCCGACGCCCGCATCACAACAGCAGAGGGATTGCCTGTCGGCTTTGTGGACAACATGGATGCCCTCGATTGGCAACAGGCTCTGCGTACCTGCAAAGGCATGGCCCTGCGGGCGGAGACTTTTGCTTTAGATGCGCCGCAGAATGACCCAACCGACGCAGAACGATTGCTTGAAATGACCCCGTTTACGGTCGGCACACACAACTGCTTCATCGAAATGGTGCAACCGCGCGGCCAAAACCAATACCCCGTTTTTGTAGTAAAAGAAAGCGAAGCCATTACTTACAATTACGAGCGCGACCCCGCCGATCCGCGCATTGCCCACAACCTGAACCTTAAAATGGATGCGTTTGGTAATATGCTCGAATCGGCTGCGGTAGTGTATCCCCGTCGTTTGCCCGACCCGTCCTTACCCACTGAAACGCAACAGGCGCAGGCTGAAACGCACATCATTTTTACTAAAAATCAATACACCAACGACGTGGAAAGCGGCGACGAATGGCGACTGCGACTACTCTCGGAAGTCGAAACCTTCGCCCTGAAAGGCGTAACAAAGACAGGGGGTTTCTTCGCCCTGAGCGATTTCGATAGCGTTCTATCAAGCGACTCCTCAGAGGCCACTGAGGTAGCCTACCACGAACTCAATACGCCGCCCGCTGCCGGTATCATCCAAAGGCGAAAAATAGAACATATCCGCAGTACTTTTTACCGGAATGACCTGGCGGAGGCTTTGCCGCTCCATACCTTAGAATCGCGGGCTATTCCTTTTGAAAACTATCAATTAGCTTACACGCCCGCGCTGCTCAACCATATTTTTGGTACGAGGGTTAACGATGCGCTGATGTCCGAAGGCCGCTTCTCGCACAGCGAAGGCGACGACAACTGGTGGATTCGTTCGGGCGCCACTCAGTACAAAACTACTTTGGAAAGCATCGCGGCTGCCCAAAATCGCTTTTTTACGCCGATTTCATACACCGACCCTTATGGATCCGTGACACTGGTACGCTATTACGGGACTTATTTCCTGTTTGTTGAGGAAACGGAAGACGAGCTCGGCAACATTGCGCGAGTGGAACAATTCAACTTCCGTACCCTATCGCCGCAGCGCATGCTCGACCCCAACCTCAATATTTCCGAAGTGCTGACTGACGAATTAGGTTTGGTGAAAGCAATGGCCCTTTTCGGCAAAGGCAATGAAGCCGACGACCTGATCGGCCTCGACGAGGCCACCGAAGCGGCAGAGCGAACTGCTGTTCAGGATTTTTTTGCATCACCTGACTCTGTTACCTTGACAGCGCGTGGCAATAACCTGCTTCAACATGCCACAGCGCGATTTGTCTATGATTTCGACGTCTATCGCAACACCCGCAAACCCGCAGTAGTCGCAGCCATTATGCGCGAGGAGCATTTCCAAAAGAACAACAATGCTCCCGTACAACTCAGTTTTGAGTACAGCACCGGCCTCGGACAGGTGGTGATGAAAAAAGTGCAGGCTGAGCCGGGCAGCGCCAAAAGAGTGACTGTAAATCCGGCAGACGACACATATACTATCACAGACGTAGACACATCCACCCTTGTACCCCCGCAACTGCGTTGGATCGGTAATGGACGCACAGTGCTGAACAACAAGGGCAACGCGGTGAAGCAGTACGAGCCTTATTTTTCCGTGACGCACCAATACGAAGACCTGAAAGAATTGGTGGAAACGGGCGTAACGCCCCTGCTCTACTACGATGCGCCGGGGCGTTTAATGCGCATGGAAATGCCCGACGCCACTTTTTCCAGGACAGAATTTGATTCCTGGAAACAGGCGATTTATGACCAAAACGACACGGTACTAGAAAGCGAGTGGTACCGGCTTCGCACCAACCGACTGATAGACGCGGCCCTGCTGGCGTCCTTAAAAGACCCTGCGCGGGAAAAAATCGCCGCCGACAAAGCCGCCCTGCACGCCAATACGTCCACCGTGCAGCATTTCGATACGCTGGGGCGGCCGGTGTTATCCATCGAGCACAACAAAAACCTGACTTCCGGGGCGGATGAATTTTACCCGACCATCATCCACTTAGACATTGAGGGCAACGCGCTGGCGGTAGTGGATGCGCGGCAAAAAGCCCGGCAAATCGCCCTAGGTCTACCCGATCCGGTGGCCGTTATGCGCTATGAATACGATATGCTCGGCCACCGGGTTTATCAAAACAGCATGGATGCAGGCCAACGCTGGTTGCTGACCAACCTGATGGGTAAACCCCTGCGCACCTGGGACGAGCGCGGACACGAGTTCCGATACGCCTACGACGTGCTGCACCGACCCACCGAAAGCCGGGTGCTAGGCGGCGATGGAGCAACTGCGCTTGACCACGTTTTTGAAAAAATCGTTTATGGCGAAGGGCAGACCAACGACCAGGCGCGCAACCTGCGCAGGCAGGTTTTCCAGTACTACGACACAGGCGGGCGTTTGGAAATGCCGGATTACGATTTTAAGGGCCAACCAAACTCGACTTCCCGGCGCTTGTTTTCAAGATACAAGGAAGTAGCCAATTGGGTTGGCGCCAACCTGACCAACGATCTGGAGGCGGGCAATTTTGTATTTCAGACCGAAACCGACGCACTGGGGCGGATTTCGCGGCAGGTTGCGCCGGACGGGAGCGTGATTGTGCCCTCGTACAACGCAGGTGGGCTGCTTGAGGCCGAATCCGTAACCCATCTTTCGCCCGCTCTGACGACGACTTATATCCGCAATATAGACTACAATGAAAAAGGCCAACGCGAGCGCATCCGTTACGGCAACAACGTGACGACGCGTTTTTACTACGACCGTGAAACCTTCCGATTGGTGCGCCTGACCAGCCGCCGGCAAATCGGCGATTTGTTGCAAGACCTGCGTTATACCTACGACCCGACGGGCAATATCACGCACATAGAAGACTTAGCCATCCCGACAACGTTTTTTGATAATTTCCGCACCGACGGGCTTTCCGAATATACCTACGACGCCCTGTATCGTTTAGCAGAAGCCACAGGGCGCGAAAACAATACCCCGCTCACTTTCGATGCCCGCGACAACTGGAACGACGCGCCTTACCGCCACGCCCTGACTCCCGGCGATCCAATGGCCGTGCGCCCCTACACCCAGACCTATCAATACGACGAGGTGGGTAATATCCGGCAAATGCACCACGCCGCACCGGGTAACACCTGGACACGTAACTATAACTACACAGCAACCAACAACCGCCTGGAAAGTACGCATATAGGCGCCCGAAATTATGCATATGACCATCATCCGGAGCACGGTTACATGACGGCCCTGCCACACTTGGACGACATCGGCTGGGACTTCAAAGAAACGCTCGTGCGCAGCGTCCGCCAACGCCGAACCGACGGTGGTACGCCGGAAACAACGTATTACCAATACGACGCCCAAGGCCAACGCCTGCGTAAAATCACCGAAAACGATGCCGCGCCGGGCAATGTCCCCACCCGCAAGGACGAACGCATCTATATTGCCGGGTACGAACTGTTCCGGGAATACAGCGGGCCGAATGTGGGCCTGGAACGCCGCAGCCTCAGCCTGATGGAGGAAGGCCACCGCTTTGTGATGATCGATACCCGCAATGCCGTGAATGACGGGACTGCGCCGCATTTAGTGCGTTATCAACTGCACAACCATCTCGGGTCTGCCTGCTTGGAATTGGATAACTCGCCCGCCGCTGCGGTGATTTCTTATGAAGAGTACCACCCGTTTGGCACGACATCGTATCAGGCGCATCATCGGGATATACAGGCTGCTGCCAAGCGGTATCGCTATACAGGTATGGAGCGGGATGAGGAGACGGGGTTGGAGTATCACTCGGCAAGGTATTATTTGCC
>JALHMA010000334.1 GCA_022844265.1 Saprospiraceae bacterium
ACAAGAGAGTGAGAGGGTGAGAGGAGTGAGAGAAGTGAGAGAGTGAGAGAGTGAGAGACATCCCGTTTGGCCACTCTGATGGCTTTGTTTTTTGTTTTTCAGGCCTGTAAATGTGCGAAGTCCGAAGTCATCAGTCCGAAGTCCGTAGAGTACGCCGTTTCAAGTTTTGGAAACCCAAATTTGAAACGGCGTACTCTACGGACTTCGGACTGATGACTTCGGACTTCGCACATTTACAGGCCTGAAAAACCAATGTCAATATCAGGAAAAATGCCAAGCGGGATGTCTCTCACTTCTCACTCTCTCACCCTCTCACTCCTCTCACCCTCTCACCTCTAATTCAAATGCACCGCCATCTCCTCCACATCCCTGATTTTCACCTCAATATTTTCCAGGAGGGTAGTGGCAAGCGACAGGCCCACATAGTCGGCCTTGACGGGGAATGACTTGTGCTTACGGTCGATAAAAACGGCTACTTCCACTTTTTTGGGCAGGACTTTCAGCAATGGTTGCACGGCATAAAAAATAGTGCGCCCGGTATTGGCCACATCGTCCACAATAATGATGGCCTTTCCCCGGAGCGATTCGGCAGGCATCTCGATATAGGGGTCATAGTCGATCGGATTGGCCGGATTCAGCCGGATACGGGTGAGCGTCAACTCCATACCTTCCGGCGCCAGCGGCAGCAATTCAGCCAGCAAGAGCTGTGCAAAACCCAATCCATTGTTATTCAAGCCGGCCAGAATCACTTCCGGCTCCTCGAAATTATGTTCGATAATTTCAATGGCAATGCGCTTTATTTTTTGTCTTATCTTTTGATCTTCAAGTATTTGCATACGTCAGGGTAGTTGTTCTGTATCCAAACTGCCACTGCTGGAGCGGCCATTGTACAGGGGGTAGCGCAAAATGAATGATTCCAAATTATTATCAATGTGCAAAAGTCCACCACCATCGCTGTATTTTTCGCCTTCTAAGGAAAAATTTTATGCTAAAAAATTTACTCTCTGCATTAGTCATTCTTATTATTCTGCCATCGCTGTCCGCCCAGCCGTCCGTTGCACGGATATGGAATCAAGCATTGTTACAATCTGTGCGGGAGGATTTTGCGCGGCCGCCGGTTCACGCCCGCAATTTATTTCATACCTCATTGGCCATGTATGACGCATGGGCGGCCTACGATTCCACTGCCGAAACCTATTTTCTGGGCAAGACCGTTGGGTCTTATACCTGCACTTTTGAAGGCATTACAATACCTGCTGATGTGAAGGCTGCGCAGGAAGAAGCCTTGAGTTATGCCGTTTACAGGGTGCTGGTGCAGCGTTTTCAGTTTTCCCCCAATGCAGCCATCACGCTCAACAGGCTGAGAAACCTGATGATTGAATTGGGTTACGACCCTAATTTCACCTCGGTAGATTACGCCAATACCAATCTTCCGGCAGCATTGGGCAATTACCTTGGCTACTCCATTATTTTTATGGGCCTGCAGGATGGCGCCAATGAGCAATACAATTACGCCTCTTTTAACTATGCGCCTGTCAACCCCATTTTGCAACCGGCCAATCCGGGCAATCCGAACATCCTCGATCCCAATCGCTGGCAGCCGCTCTCGCTGAGTGTGGCGATTGACCAAAACGGCAACCCGATTCCTTCTACCCAGTTGTTTCAAAGCCCGGAATGGGGCAGGGTCCAGCCTTTTGCCTTGACGCAGGATGACCTGACAATAAATGCGCGAAACGGCGTGCCCTACTGGGTTTACCACGATCCCGGGCCGCCACCGCTGCTGGATACGACTACAACAGGCGGCTTGTCCGATGAAGTGAAGTGGAGTTACTCCTTAGTCAGCATCTGGCAATCGCACCTCGATCCTGCGGATAGTGTGATGTGGGATATTTCACCCAGATCTATCGGAAATGTACAGTCTTACCCGCAGACGGTTGAAGAACTGCGCAATTTCTATAAACTGGAAGAAGGCGGCGACGCCGGCACCGGCCGGGAAATTAATCCTCGAACCGGTGAGCCTTACGCCCCGCAGATGGTGCCCAGGGCCGACTACACAAGAGCACTGGCAGAATACTGGGCAGATGGCCCATCATCGGAAACGCCGCCGGGGCACTGGTTTTCCATATTCAATAAAGTGATGGATCATCCCGCTTTCGAGCGTCGCTACAACGGACAAGGGCCTCTGCTGGACCCGCTCGAATGGGATGTAAAAGCCTATTTTACCCTGGGCGGCGCCTTGCACGACGCAGCCGTTACGGCCTGGGGCATCAAAGGCTGGTACGATGCCGGACGTCCGATTACAGCCCTTCGTTATATGGCTGGGAAAGGACAAAGTTCGGATCCGGACCTGCCTCATTACCATCCTGCCGGACTAAAACTGATTCCGGGTTATATCGAATTGGTAGAGGAAGGCGATACGCTGGCTGGTACGGATGGCATTAATGTCGGTAAAATCAAATTGTACACCTGGCGCGGACCGGCCTATATCAGCAACCCGGATACGGATATTGCAGGTGTCGGCTGGATTCTGGCAGAAAGGTGGTGGCCCTATCAGCGCCCGACCTTCGTCACGCCGCCTTTTGCAGGGTATATCTCCGGGCATTCCACGTATTCCAGGGCTGCTGCCGAAACCCTTACTTTACTGACAGGAGATGAATATTTTCCAGGCGGTCTGGGTGAATTTGACATTGCCGCCAATGAGTTCCTCGCTTTTGAACAAGGGCCTTCGGTCAACATGAAATTGCAATGGGCCACCTACCGCGACGCCTCCGATCAAACCAGTTTGTCCCGTATCTGGGGTGGTATTCACCCGCCGTTCGATGATATTCCGGGCCGGCTGATCGGCGCAGAGGTAGGCATCGATGCCTTTTATAAAGCGCGAACCTATTTTTACGTGGATCAGGATCAGGACGGCTTTTTCTCTTATGAAGATTGTGATGATAACAATGCGGCCATTCACCCGGAAGCCGCAGAACTTTGTGACGGCATTGACAATAATTGCAATGGCCTGACAGATGACAATATTACCATTTATGCCTATTTCCCCGATACCGATGGTGACGGATTTGGCGACCTGGCGGGCCAACTGGATACCTGTCTGGCAGAAATACCGCTCGGCTATGTGATGAATGGTCTCGATTGCAACGACACAAATGTATCCATGTATCCGGGCGCTGAAGAGCAATGCGACGGCATCGATAATGACTGTAATAACCTGATTGACGACGCTATCGCATTGTACACGTATTATCCCGATGCGGACGGCGACTTTTTCGGCGATTTCCTTTCGACGCCCCTGGATACTTGTTTGAATACCGCGCCTGCCGGGTATGTCATTAATAATATGGATTGCGACGACAACAACGCGGCCTCCAACCCGGAAGCGGTAGAAATCTGCGACGGCATCGACAACAACTGCAATGGCCTGGCAGATGATGGTATAGACCAGTTTACTTATTTCCTTGATGCGGACGGCGATGGATTTGGCGATCCGATGGCTGTGCCCCTGGATACCTGTCTGATTGCTGCGCCGGACGGTTTTGTAGTCAATAACCTGGATTGTAATGACAACGCGGCTTCGGCAAACCCCGACGCTTCCGAAGTTATTGACGGTATCGACAACGACTGCAATGGATTGGTTGATGATGTGGTCAAAACCGTTTCGCCCGGCGGAACAGCGCAGCGCCTGACGGGCTATCCGAATCCAACGTATGATGCACTTACATTAATGCTTGATTATCAGGGCGTTAAAACATTTAATATCGTAAGTATGGATGGCAAAACATGGATCAGCCAGACTTTGACTTTTGTGAACAAAACCGCCCGACTGGATATGTCGGCACTTGCGCCCGGCGTTTATATTTTGCAATGCCAGTGCGCTGCTGATGAAATGGTTGCACCTTTGAAAATTGTAAAAATGTGAGTGGTGAATAGTGAGTAGTGAGTGGTGAGTAGTGAGTGGCATCTCGTTAGAATAATGTTAAGTTCTTACTTCCAACCAAATCCCACTCACTACTCACTACTCACTACTCACCACTCACTACTCACCACTCACCACTCACAATATGATTCAATCCATCCTCTTTGTCCTGGTAGCCGGCCTTGCAGCAGGAATAGCCTATAAAGGATTCAGCCGTATTGGGCGCAACATCCATTTAGGAAAAGCCGAGCCTATCAAAGGCAACGCCGCAGAACGCTGGCGCAATGTGTTGCTGGTGGCATTCGGCCAGCAAAAAATGTTCAAAAACTGGACGCCCGCAGTGCTGCACCTGTTTATCTATGTGGCTTTTTTAGTGACACAGGTAGAACTGATAGAAATATTTGTGGACGGGATTTTTGGAACCCACCGCTTTTTTGCGCCGATGCTGGGCGGGTTTTACACGTTCGTCATTAGTTTTATTGAAATACTTTCCGTGCTGGCCTTTGTGGCGACCATCGCTTTTTTGATGCGCCGTAATGTGCTGGGTGTCGCGCGTTTTCAAAAGCCCGAACTAAAAGGTTTCCCGGCCCGCGACGCCAATACCATATTGTTGCTGGAAATTATCCTGATCGTCGGCGTTTTTTGTATGAACGGTGGCGATAAAGCCTTGCAAACCAGGGGCCTGGAGCATTATCCTGTGACCGGCGCATTTGCTGTGAGCAGCTGGCTGGGTCCGGCTCTGTTTGGCGGCCTGGACAATACCGCGCTGATCGGCGTGGAGCGTTTCGGCTGGTGGCTTCATATCCTGACCGTATTCGGCTTTTTGGTGTACCTGCCCTATTCCAAACACCTGCATATCCTGCTGGCATTTCCCAATACCTGGTACGCCAAATTGAGCGCCAAAGGCAAAATGGAAAATATGCCGGAGATTCAGAAAGAGGTGCGTATAATGATGGGCCTGGAACAACCCGACCCGGGTGCTGCAGGCGAATTGCCGGAATTCGGCGCCAATGACGTCATGTCACTTTCCTGGAAAAACATCATGGATGCCTACACCTGTACGGAATGCGGCCGCTGCACCGCCGCCTGCCCAGCCAATATCACCGGCAAAGTGCTGTCGCCCCGCAAAGTGATGATGGATGTGCGCGACCGGGCGGATGAAGTGGGCGCTGCCATTGCCGCCGGGAAAGCGACGAAGGAGCAATATGATGACGGTAAAAGCCTGTTCGACCGCATCACGCCGGAAGAAATCCATGCCTGCACTACCTGTAATGCCTGCGTGGAAGCCTGTCCGGTTCTTATCGATCCATTGGAGATCATTTTGAAAATGCGCCGCCACGAAATTCTGACCCAGTCTGCCGGTCCCGGAGAATGGCTGCCTATGTTTAATGCCATTGAAAATGCGGGCGCCGCCTGGGCCATGAGCGCGGAACGGGATGCGTGGAACGATTGAGTGTTTCGTGTTTGGTGTATAGTGTTTAGGGCGCTTCGCCTTTGGCAACTGTGAGTAGCTCAGGCGAAGTGCCCCAAACACTAACCACCAAATACTAAACACCAAAAAAATGCCAAAGACGAAGCTCCCCTAAACACCATACACTAAACACCACACACTCAACCATGTTAGCCAAAACACTTGCCGAATACCAGTCCGAAGGCCGCGCACCGGAAATCCTTTTTTGGGTCGGGTGCGCCGGCAGTTTCGATACCCGCGCCCAAAAGGTGACACGTGCCTTGTGCGAAATACTGAACCACGCCGGGGTGGAATTTGCCATTTTGGGAAATGAAGAACGCTGCACCGGCGATCCGGCCCGGCGCGCCGGCAACGAATTCCTGTTCCAGATGACCGCTGCCATGAATATCGAAACCCTGAATATGTACGGGGTGAAAAAGATCGTTGCTGCCTGTCCACACTGTTTTAATACCCTGAAAAATGAGTACCCGGAACTGGGTGGCCACTATGAAGTGGTACACCACACCCAGTTGCTCAACGAACTCATCGTTGCCGGCAAAATCAAAATCAAGGAAGGCGGCGACTTCAAAGGGCAGCGTATTACCTACCACGACTCCTGTTACCTGGGCAGAGCTAACGACGTGTACGAGGCCCCCCGCGCACTGTTGGAAGCCCTCGATGTAGACCTGGTGGAAATGAAACGCTCCCGTAAAAACGGCCTTTGCTGCGGCGCAGGCGGCGCGCAAATGTGGAAAGAAGACGAACCCGGCAATAAACGCATCAATATCGAACGCATCGAAGAAGCGCTGGAAACCAACCCGACTGCTGTGGTGGCCAATTGCCCGTTTTGTATCACGATGTTGCAGGACGGACTGAAAGCCAAGGAAAAAAATGAACAAATTCCCGTTTTTGATCTTTCAGAGATGATATTGAGCAGGATGGGCTGAAAGGCGCTTACGCGCTGGATTTTTGCCCGACGTAGAGTGATTGGAACACGGATGAAACGGATTTTTGCGGATTAAAACGGATTTTTTCCCTCGTAGAGTAGAAGGAGACACAGATAAGACGGTAGGGTGGATTTTCAGGGGTTCTTCTCATCTTACGTAAAAATAACGGTGTACTCTTAGTCGGCAAAATCCGTTTTAATCCGCAAAAATCCGTTTCATCCGTGTTCCAATCAC
>JALHMA010000335.1 GCA_022844265.1 Saprospiraceae bacterium
GTGTGAATCTCGTCGATAAACAGGATGACGTCGCGGGTTTTTTCCAGTTCGTTCATAATTGCCTTGATCCGCTCTTCAAACTGACCGCGGTATTTCGTGCCGGCCACCAGGGCAGCCAGGTCGAGCATCACGATGCGTTTGTTGAACAGGGTGCGGCTCACTTTTTTCTGCATGATGCGCAGCGCGAGTCCTTCCACAATAGCCGTTTTACCAACGCCCGGTTCGCCGATCAGGATCGGGTTGTTTTTCTTGCGGCGGCTCAATATCTGGCTGACACGTTCGATTTCTTTTTCGCGTCCGATGATCGGGTCGAGTTTGCCTTCTTCGGCTAATTTGGTCACGTCGCGGCCAAAATTATCCAGCACAGGCGTGCGGCTTTTTTCCTGGCGTTTTTGTGACGACTGGTAGCCGCGGCGTTCGTCATCTTCGTCGTATTCGCCGGAGCCTTCCTGAGAAGCCTGGGAAAGCAGGTTGGGGTGCGTCAGGTCTTGTTCCGAACGCACGTATTCGAGTTCTTTTTTGAAGGTTTCGTAGTCCACGTCGTATTCGTTTAAAAGTTTAGTCGCGAAAGTATCGCTGTGCTTCAGCAGTGCAAGCATTAAATGTTCGGGCAACACTTCCTCACTTTTCATCAATTTTGCTTCCACAAAAGTGACTTTCAGCACCCGTTGCACCTGCGTGGTTACCTGCATCTGGCCCACAAAAAGATTGTCGGCAGGCGGGTAAGCGCTGAAACGCGGAATGCTGCGTTCGAGGCGTTTTTTTAGGTCGTGTATATCTACAAGTAGTGCGTCGAGTACCCGCACGGGAAGGCTGTCGCGCTCCGTGATAATACCCAGCAAAAGATGTTCGGCGCCGATGTAATCGTGCCCCAACCGCTGGGCTTCCAGTCCGCTCTGATTGATAATCTGCTTGACAACCGGAGAGAATTTTTTATTCATTCGTATAGCAATGAAAGGAGTGAAAATCAGGATACAGTTCGGGGGGGTGGCACATTGTGTTTTCCAGCTACAATTTTAGGCTAAATCATCAAATAACGTACCCCTGAAGTGAGACATTTAACAAAAATTTCTTTATTCGGTTTTTTGAGTTGATTATTTCTATCTATTTACCACATAGATACATAGAAAAAAATATAGATCACATAGTTCGTTTTGAACACCTTTTCCTGCATGTGCGCTATTTGAAAACCCTACTGTGAACTATGTGGTAAAAAGATACATTTATTTTGATACACCCTGAAAAAACAGTGCCAGCCTGTAAAGTGCCTGACGCATTGGCAGGTTCGTGATAATGTTAAAAAAAGCCGCACGAATTTTTACCGAAAACTCCCGCGCATTAGATACATTTGTCGTCCCATCTGGGATACAGGTGGAACTTAAATTCGTAAACATAACTGAAAATCAGTCTTTTATGAAATACAGGATTGACAAGCAAGATCAATATTCGATACTTGCACTCGATGAAGAAAACCTGAATTCGACCATAGCGCCCAATCTCAAGAGCGATTTTATCTTTTTTAACAACGAAGGTGTGCGCAATTTAATCCTCGATATGTCGAATGTTAAATTTGTGGATTCCAGCGGCTTGAGCGCCATTTTGACAGCCCACCGGCTTTGGAAAGACACGGGTTCATTTGTCATTGCAGGAGAATTGCAGCCCATGGTCAAGAAGTTGATCGAAATTTCCCGCCTCGAAACCATCCTTGCCATTATACCAACGACCAGCGAGGCCATTGATTTTGTGATGATGGAAGAAATCGAACGGGAGTTGCAGAAAAACGAAGAATAATCGTTTTGAACAGGATTTAAAAGATTAAAAAAGGATTGCCAGGATTGATCGCCACAGGTCATGGATTCTGGCAATCCTTTTTTATTTCTTTAAATCCTGTTCAAACCAATTTCAGCCAGGGAAATGGCGACAGATATCCCAAACGCTGGAGCAGGTAAATGTCTGCCCGGCTGTTCAGATTCGTTGCACCCAGCGCTTTGGCCTCTTCCCATAGGTGGTGGTGATAGAAAACACTCATTTCAGGCACACCCATTTGTTGATAATACGAGAAAGAACGTTGCCGGGCATTTACTCTGGCTGCTTCGTTTTCATAAAAATGTGAATCCAGCAAATGTATCTCCCCTTTTTCCGACAATAACCTGCGCAACACTGCCACCAGTTCCTTTAGATCAGGAAAATATTGCACGGAGGCCGCCAGCACGATGACATCGAAAAAGCGGTCCGGCAGTTCCCCTTTCAACACATCGGCGTATACAAAACGGAGGTTTTCCCGTTGAAAAACCCTGCTGCCTTGCAGGAGTTCTGCCTCGTTTATATCCACTGCCCACACTTCCCGTCCGGGCCGCAAGGCCAGTTGATTCGACATCCAGCCGTTGCCGCAACCGAGGTCGAGCAGGCGAATGGGCTGATTTCCGTATTGTTTTTTCAGGTAGGTATTTAAGCGCTCCAAAGAACGTTTTCGCCAGCGCCATTCTTTCGCCTGTGCGGCAGGCGTTTTGACATGGGGCAATTGCAGCAGCGCCTCATCGGTTGGTACGCGCCCTTCGCGGCGGCGGATTTGGAGGTAGAGTTGCTCTTTTTCGTGGTAATTTGCCGGGTTGGACCGGTATTTGAGTGGCATGTTGAAGAAGGTTATGGGTTGATGGGTTTATAAGTTTATTGTTGATGGGTTTATGGTTGATAGGCTTAGTCGTTGTTGACGAGGCAACAGCAACCAGAGATTATTTTACCACAAAGTACACGAAGTGGTTTCACAAAGAACACAATGCGTAGCGTTGACCTATCCCGTTTGGTATTTACAGTAACCCGGGCATAAAGATCGTAAAGGATTAAAAAAAATGTGGTTAACTTAGGTTCATTTCAAATTGTCGTTGCGGTATATTGACGGGGTGACTTCAAGTCACCCCGTCAATAAGCTTCGCGCTTTGCCAAGGATCACTTTGAAATGCACCCTGTCAACTCTACGCCTTGTGTTCTTTGTGAAACCGCTTTGTGTCCATTGTGGTAAAAATAAAACAGTGCGTTCAAAAATTCAATCGCTGTGTTGTAAAACCCTCTTTTAAACGTTGTGGTAAATAGACACCTTCCGCCTTACCTTTGCACAGCCCTCTCACTTCTCACCATCTCACCTCTCACCTCTGGATATGTCCGCAACCATCAACCTCGAAACCGAAAAAAACAAAGATGCCATGAAACTGGCGCTTTCCGGTATGCAGCGCCGCCTCGATAAAATCCTGGAAGGTGGTGGGGAAAAGCGCATCGAAAAACTCCACAAGGAAGGGAAAATGACCGCCCGGGAGCGCATCGACTACCTGCTGGATCCCGGCGCTGCGCGTATCGAAGTGGGCGCATTTGCGGGTTATGAGATGTATGCCGAGCATGGCGGTTGCCCGGCGGGTGGGGTAGTGGTGGTGATCGGGTACATCCGGGGACGGCAATGTATTGTTGTTGCCAATGACGCGACGGTGAAAGCGGGCGCCTGGTTTCCTATTACCGGTAAAAAGAACCTGCGCGCGCAGGAAATCGCTATGGAAAACCGCCTGCCGATTATTTACCTGGTCGACAGCGCCGGCGTGTACCTGCCCATGCAGGATGAAATTTTTCCCGATAAAGAACATTTTGGCCGCATTTTCCGCAATAATGCGCGGCTTTCATCGGCGGGTATTCCTCAAATCGCCGCGATCATGGGCAGTTGTGTGGCAGGCGGGGCCTACCTGCCTATTATGTCCGACGAAGCCCTGATTGTAGAAAAAACAGGTTCCGTTTTTCTGGCAGGACCTTATTTAGTCAAAGCGGCCATCGGGGAAGAAGCCGACAAGGAAACGCTCGGCGGCGCGGCCACACATTCTGAAATCTCCGGGGTGACGGATTACAAAATGCCCGACGACCCCACCTGTCTCGATACGATCAAAGACCTGGTGGATAAATTCGGACATTTTGACAAGGCCGGTTTCGATAGGGTAACTGCGCAACTGCCGCTGGGCTCTTCCGATGATTTATTTGAAATATTTCCCGAAAACGGCGCCAAACCTTATGCAACCATCGAAGTCCTGCGCCGCATTGTGGACGAGGGCAAACTCACACAATACAAGGAACACTACGGCAAAACGATTATTACGGCCTATGCCCGCATCGACGGCTGGGCGGTGGGTATCGTGGTCAACAACCGCCAGGTGGTCAAAAACGCAAAAGGGGAAATCCAGTTTGGCGGGGTCATTTATTCTGACTCCGCCGATAAAGCCACCCGTTTTATCCTGAACTGCAACCAGAAAAAAATCCCGCTGGTATTCCTGCACGATGTGACCGGATTCATGGTCGGCACTCGTTCAGAACACGGCGGCATCATCAAAGACGGCGCAAAAATGGTGAACGCCGTCGCCAATTCCACCGTGCCGAAATTCACGATCGTCATTGGAAACTCCTACGGCGCAGGTAACTACGCTATGTGCGGTAAAGCCTATGATCCGCGCTTGATCGCTGCCTGGCCTACTGCCAAAATTGCCGTGATGGGCGGCGAACAGGCCGCCAAAGTATTGACACAAATCCAGGTGGAAACGCTCAAAAACAAGGGCGACGCGCCCGACCCCGAGAGCGAACGCGCTTTGTTTGAACAGATTAAAGCCCGCTACCTGGCGCAAACTTCGCCGTATTACGCAGCTGCCCGGCTTTGGGTAGATGCCATCATTGATCCGCGCGACACCCGAAAATGGATCAGCATGGGCATCGAAGCAGCGAATAATGCGCCGGTGGAAAAGTTTAATGTGGGGGTTATTCAGGCGTAAGATTTTAGATTTAAGATTACATGATTTAAGATTTTAGATGGAGGGCATCTCATCCAATCTTAAATCTTAAATCATGTAATCTAAAATCTTAAATCTTAAAAACCCGCGCCGCTTCCACCGCTTTTTGCCAACCTGCATAATACTTTGCAGCATCAGCCTCTGGCATTTCCGGCTTAAACGCCCGGTCCAGTTGCCAGTATTGGCTGATGTCTTCCTTGTCTTTCCAGTATCCGACAGCCAGGCCCGCGAGGTAGGCCGCTCCGAGGGCAGTGGTTTCCTGCACCAGCGGCCGCTCCACCTCCACACCCAAAATATCGCTCTGGAACTGCATGAGGAAGTTGTTGCGCACCATACCGCCGTCCACCCGAAGGGTTTTTAATTCAATACCCGAGTCGCGTTCCATCACATCCAGCACGTCTTTGGTTTGGTAGGCCACACTTTCCAGGGTCGCCCGGATCAGGTGCGAACGGCTGCTGCCGCGGGTCAGTCCGAAAATAGAACCCCGCACTTCGGAGTCCCAGTACGGCGTACCCAGGCCGACGAATGCCGGAACAAAATACACACCTTCCGAAGAGTCGAGGCTGCGCGCATGGCTTTCCGTTTCGGCGGCGTCATTAAATAACTCTACCGTATCGCGCATCCATTTGACCGCCGAACCGGCTACAAAAATGGAGCCTTCGAGAGCGTATTCCACTTTTCCGTCCAGGCCCCAGGCGATGGTTGTCAGCAAACCATTTTGGGAAGCGACGGCCACTTCACCTGTATTCATCAACATAAAACAGCCGGTTCCATACGTGTTTTTGGCCATTCCGGCGGTAAAACAACCCTGCCCGAACAGCGCAGCCTGTTGGTCGCCGGCAATACCCGCCACCGGCACACCTTCCACGCCCAGAATATCCGCCCGCGCGTTGCCAAATACGCCGGAAGAGTCCATCACCGTTGGCAGCATGGATTTCGGGATATCAAATGCCGCGAGCAATTCATCGTCCCAGGTCAGGTCGCGGATGTTGTACAGCATGGTCCGCGAGGCATTGGTGAAATCGGTGGCGTGGACGCGTTCTTCGGTCAGGTTCCAGAGCAGCCAGGTGTCGATGGTGCCAAAAATCAGGTTGCCTGCAAAGGCGTCGGCCTGTGCGCCCGGCACATTGTCGAGTATCCATTTGATTTTAGTGCCGGAAAAATAGGCATCTATGAGCAGGCCGGTTTTGTACCGCACTTCAGGGTCTAATCCCCTGGCCTTCAATGCTTCACAAATATCGACGGTCTGCCGGCTTTGCCAGACGATGGCATTGTAAACCGGTCGGCCCGTACGTTTATCCCACACGACGGTGGTTTCGCGCTGGTTGGTGATGCCGATGGCGGCGATATTTTTTGCGCCTACTTTTTTGACCACGGTGCGCACGGTTTCCTGCACCGTTTCCCATATTTCCAGGGGGTTGTGTTCCACCCAGCCGGGTTTCGGGAAATACTGGGTGATTTCCTGTTGCGCAACAGCAATGGTATTGCCCTGTTTGTCAAAAACAATAGCGCGGGTGGAGGTGGTGCCCTGATCGATCGAGAGGATAAAGCTCATGCCGGAATGGTTGGTGATATTATGGTTTGTACGGTTTCTCAGGGTAAATGTCAATCAAAAATTGAAATTAGATGCGGCAGACTAAAAGATTGTCAGTAAAATTTTCAGTCATCTCCCGTTTTTAGTGGTGGCATG
>JALHMA010000336.1 GCA_022844265.1 Saprospiraceae bacterium
GGCGTGCCGTCCATGCGCGCAAACATTGACTTTATGAAAGACCATCTGGAATTTAAAGTTCCGGTATATTTCATTCAGGGAAAGGAAGATTTGCTGACGCCAAAAGAATCAACTAAAAAATATTTCAAAAAATTAAAAGCGCCTGAAAAGAAGTATATTTTGCTGCCTGAAACGGCACACGGATTTAATCTAAAGGTTTTAGATGTCCTTTATAAAATATGTAAGGGTGTAAAAGCCAGATGATGAACAGTTGTCTGTTAATAGTTATCAGTGTTGATAATCAAGCATTTGCAAAGAATTTAACCTGTGTGCACTGTAAATTTTAAACCAAAAAAGGATTTTTAATGGTCAACTTCTGATCTATGACCATGCCGTGTTGCATATCTTCTGATAAGAGTATTAGACTGTCACTTTCAAGCGCTGCAGCGATGATAAGGCTATCATAGAATGAGAAACCATAGCGCCCAGCGATACGACAGGCTTCAGAGATTGTGAAAGCTGTATTGATGTGGAGATTATTATTGCCGATAGCCTCCATCAAAACTGCTTGAATGTCGGGCCAGGCAAACTGAAATTTCTTAAAAAGAATGTTGGCAGCTTCCTGTAATACTTGTGTGCTGAGGCAGGTATCTTCAGATGCAATAGTCTGTTGGGCGGCCGCTTGTTTCCGCAAATTGAGGTCGGTATGGGCGTAAATAAGGATATTGGTATCCAAAAAACACTTATCGCTCATTGGCTTCTTCACGATTGAACTTGAACGACTTGCCGTTGGTTTTTAATACCGTAAAGGATACCTTCTTGTGAGGCTTTTCAGGCGATCCTTCATCTGCTGCCGCTGCTTTTAGCCGCTCTGCCATACGAATTTTTTCTTCCAAGGGCAGTTGGAGTAGTGCTTGAAGCAACTGTTCAAAAGAAACTTCCAGGGTCAATCCCGTATTTTCAGGCGCTATCATAGTCGTGCATTTTTATTAATCTTTACAAAAGTAAACGCTTTTAACAAAAAAGCCAAACCCTTGCGCTGCGGCCTTTTATGGCAAGCAAGCATAAGACGAGGCATTCTGTTGTACGTTTGCCGGTATAATTCTTTTTGCAAGCATTTCAGACACTTCCTATAATATTCATGTTATGAAAATCACCGGCTTTTTCTGCGTTTTAATGTTGTTACAAGCATGCGCCCGTCCGCAAACCGGCAAAATTGTCCAGGTAGAAATACTGGATGCTGCCGCAAAAAACATCCTGGACGAAAAACTCGAAATAGAAGTTATTGGCACGGGTTACAAGTGGAGCGAAGGTCCGCTCTGGCTGCCCGAATCCAAAACGCTCATCTTTTCGGATGTTCCCAATAATGTGATCCATTCGTGGTCGGAAGCAGGCGGACTCAAAAAATACCTCGAACCATCGGGCTATACCGGTTCCGTGCCAAGGGGTGGCGAAATGGGTTCAAATGGATTGGCTTTAAGCAACGACAACAAGTTGCTGCTCTGCCAGCATGGCGATCGAAAAGTCGTTGTTATGAATGCGGCGCTGACCGACCCGCGTCCGGATTATACTACCCTGGCCGGCGATTTCGAGGGTAAAAAATTCAGCAGCCCCAATGATGTTGCTGTGCGCAGCAACGGCGATCTGTATTTTACCGATCCGCCTTATGGCTTACGGGGCCTGGACAGCGACACAACAAAAGAAATACCTTTTAATGGCGTATACCGCATTTCAAAAGGAAAAGTCACCCTGCTGGTCGATACCCTGACCAAACCTAACGGCATCGCCTTCTTACCCGGCGATAAAACGTTTATTGTTGCCAATTCCGATGGCGCCAAACCCATCTGGTATGCTTTTGACGTGGACGACCGCGACTCGGTTTTTAATGCCAGGATTTTTTACAATGCCAAAGTGGAATTCGACAAAGTCGGCGGCGGACCGGACGGTTTAAAAGTGGATAAAAACGGAAACGTTTTTGCAACCGGCCCCGGAGGCATCTGGATTTTTAATCAGTCCGGAAAAGTGCTTGGAAAAATAAACCTGGAAGGAAGGGTGTCCAATTGTGCATTTGGCGAAGATGGAAAAACGCTTTTTGTCACCAATGCGGACAAGGTTTTGAGAATTAAATTGAAAAAATAGTGTACCGCCGAACCCTGTTCGGCGAAGGTCGCCGAACGGGGTTCGGCGGTACTCAAAACCGCATCTCCACACCCGCCGTAAAACTCCTACCCGGCATCCGGTAGCGCTCCAGTTCTTCGTATTGCGCATTGTTCAGGTTGTTCACGGCAAAATAGCCGGTATAGCCACCGGCGAAGGTGTAGGCCAATTTGGAATTGGCGATAAACACCGCGTCGGGTTCGCTGCCAGGATAGATAAACACCTCCTCGATGCGGCTGCGGTAGCGGGCATTGAGGTTCAAGACGAAGCCCTTGTGGCGGGCAGTAGCCGATGCACCGATGGTATGTCGCACTTTATAGGCAAGCGCATCGTTGAGGCGACCGGCGGAAATATCGCGGGCATCCAGAAAGGTGTATGACAGTTGCAGGCTCAGCAGTTCTTTCCATTGGTGTCGGTACGAGAGTTCTACACCCTGCATCAGCGCCTCTTTCAGGTTCACAACCTGGTAAAGCAAGGGTTCCAGCGGGCTGGAAAGTTGCTGGAAGGAAATCAGGTTGTTGTACCGGTTGTAAAAAAAGGATACGTCGAACGTGCCGCCGGGAACGGGTGTCATTTTAGCGCCGATTTCCGCTGAAAGGGTTAGTCGTTCCGGGCTTAGACCGGGATTGGGCAGGAAGCGCAATCCCCCACCCTGCTCAAACTTGATGAACCGCTCCGCAATGGGCGGATCGCGGAACGCCTGCGCGAGCAGCATCCGCAGGGAAAAATTGGGCCTGGCCTGGTACAGCAGCGCCACTTTCGGGCTTACATTCGATTCCTGCACCTGACCAAAGATGCGGTAGTGGTCGTAGCGCAGGCCGGCGGTGAGTGTCAGGCGTTTGTTCAGCGATACCTCGTCCTGCACATACACACCTGCGCCGAGTGCGCGGTGTTCACCGTAGAGAAAAGTGTCGGGCATACCCAGCACGTAATCTCCCTTTACATCCCATCCGGCAATGAGGTAGTGTTTTTCTCCGGCAAAAAGTTCGACCTGCGTGACGTTGCCGAGGCGCCGGGTGTACACGCTGTACGCTTCGACGATCTGTTTGCCGAAATTAATATTGGTGCTGTCGTTGCCGGGTTGGCTGTCGAAAGAAAACAGCGAGGCATTCCGGTAGTGGTACAGGCGCGTGCTGTATTTGACCCGGTCATTGGGCGTCGCGGCATAGTACATGTCCGCGTTGAATTCCCGCCGATCCTGGAAGTCGTCCTGTTTATATTCCGCTGCGCTGTACGCCTGTTTTTTGCTGAGCCAGGTAGCGGGCGCATCGCTGTACATACGGTTGGCATTGAGCGAAAACTGTATCTGGCGCCCGGGCCTGAACGTCCAGCCGGCTTTTCCGAAAAAATTATACAGGTCGAAACCTGTTTTTTCCTTGTGGCCGTCGTCCGATTTCCAACTGCCGTCTACGAGATAAGAGAACTTGCCTTTTTGGCGGCTGTGGCTGAAATCCAGCGCGTGAAAATCGTTGTAGCGGCGGTACCCGGTAGATGCCGGAGCCTGGCCGTAAGCGCCGTAATTGAGGTGGAGCCGCGTGAGCGGTTGGACGCCGGGTTTGCGGGTGATAACATTCACCACGCCGCCCATGGCGCTGGAGCCATACAACGAGGAATAGGCGCCCCGTACGACCTCGATACGTTCGATGGAGCTGAGCGGCACCAGGTTCCAGAGCGCGCCGCCGGATTCCGGGCTGAGTGCCGGGCGCCCGTCTATGAGCAGCAAAACGCGGTTGCCGATGCCGCCACCCGCTACTTCCGAGGCGCCGCGGATGGAAAACGCCTGCACATTGGCGCCGCTGGAACGTGTGACGACCACACCCGGCATATCATCGAAAGCCTGATCAAACGTAGTGACCTGGCGTTCCTGGAGTTGTTTGCCGGTGACGACGCCGATGCTGGCCGGCGCTAATTTGATGGCCTGGGAGCGCATACTGGCCGTTACGACCACTTCGCCGATGGGCAGCGATACGGGTTGTAGTTGCAGCGCTACCCGCTGGTGTTGACCGGCGGCCAGTTCTATATTTTCCAGCACCAAATCTTCATAACCGAGGTAGGAAGCCACCAGCGTATACCGGCCTGCGGATACATCGCCCAGGCGGAAATCGCCGTTCGCGTCGGCCATACCTCCAAACGGGGTATGCAGCAGGCGGATGGATGCCAGGGGCAAGGCAGTACCATTTTCAGCGTCCCGGATCGAGCCTTCCACGCAGCCCGGACTTTGTGTAGCAGCCGCTACGGCGTTGGACATGGCTTGCTGTCCCTGCGCAGATAAGCACAGAAAACACACAAGCCATATCCACACCGCCTGACGGAAACCAGACAACATCGCGGGCGACAGGCTGCGACCGGTCGCGGGTATTAGTACCATTGATTGACGAAATCGAAGTCTGCTTTGAAATTAATCTCTTTTTGTTCGCCTTCGGCAACCTCGAATGTGAGTGGCGCCGGGTAGTTAAATACAGGAATAATCATACCGCCTGCGCGGATGCGGATGACAATGCCGTGGCTCGTCTGGCCGGCATCGCCCCAGTGAACGCCCAATGTGGCCGTTTTTTTGCTTGGGTCGTTTACCAGGTTGTGACGGAAGCCGAGCGCCAGTGCCGAGTAGGTGCCGGGTTCCAATTCGATTTCATAGTCGTATTTGGTTTTGCCAGCCTCATACTTCAGGATGAGCGGATTTTGGGAATTGTAGGGTGCGCCTACGGCATAAGTCCCGCCGAGTACGTTGGGGCCGAAGAAATTATCCGGTACTGCTCCCCAGCCGGCCAGCGGATCGAGGGTAAACTTGGGAAACAGGGTCAGTTGCACTTCCCCGCTGTCCTTCCAGGTAGCCCAGACATCAGGGTTGTCGATGGTAATGGTGCCGTACACCTTGGTGGTTTTGTCTTCTTCCTTTTTACAGGAGCCGAGCGTAACAAGTACCGCGAGTGCCGAGACGGTGAAGAAATAGAATGCTTTTTTTGTATTCAAGATAGACATGACGTGAAAATATTTAAATCCGTTGGACAGGTGGTTTTTTCCAAAAGTGGCAGGTTGTCCAAAATCCGGTGCAAAAGTATCCAGGCGGGGAACAGGGATATTCACGGAAATGTCATATAATAGAATTGCGAAAAAAAGTGTGTTGCCTCAAAACAAATCATTCGGGTACATTTCAAATTGTCGTTGCGGTATATTGACGGGGTGACTTGAAGTCACCCCGTCAATAATCTTGGCGCTTTGCCATGCGACAATTTGAAATGCACCCGATCATTCATATCTAAAACCTGATCGACCAAACCGATGCTGTGTACATTCTGAGGCAGGCCGTAATCTCACCCAAACACCATATACAACAACATCAAAAACACGAGCACCAGCAACACCGGCATCCAGACCTTCAACAGGCTGAACCGGCGCTGGGGCTGCCCTCCTTCCTCCAAGGCCCCCGCTGCAAAAGCAGGCTTTTTCTGCCGGTCGATGATGGTCACGTAAATGAAACAGAAGAAGTTGATGCCTAAGGTGAGCATCAGGAAGATGTAGGCCAGGTTCATGGAGTCGGTGGCCGGGGAAATCTGCACCAGGTTGATGGAGTACGCCACCGTGGCCAGGAAAGACGTAATAATCAGTTCGCCCACCTCTTCAAAACTGGCCTTATGGAAAAACAGCATAAAAATAGGCAGGGCGCTGAACATCAGAAACGGCATGATGATGAGAATGATAGCGCCCCAGGGCTGGCGGCTCACACCGAGGTGAACGTTGAGACTTTTATAGTTTTCCAGGTACCTGGCTTTGTTGGCAGGATCAAAAGTCACTTTGTCCGGGGAGCCCAGTGAATTAGACAACTGGTTGTCTAAGGTGACAAAGTATTCATCGGTATCCCAGTCGTTGAACTCGAAATCCTTGATTTTATCGTTGATCTGCAGGCGACTGTGGTCGAAACTGATCCTGATTTTGTTGCTCGAACTCAGGGCCGCAATGGGGATTTTCAGTTCGTGCCGGTCGAACGGGAACTTGAATGACTTGAAATCGCCCAGAAATTTTCCGCTGATCCGGTATATCCGCACCACATAATTGCTGTCCCTTTCTTCCGCAATGAGATAGCGGTTGGCCTCTTCGGAACTGATATTGCTGAAATCGATATATCCTTCCTTGTTGATGTACTGCGAATCGGCAATCACCCAGTACAGCAGGTTGCAGTCAAAAGTATTCTTGCGCACATCGATGTCGTTGATGTCGATGATGTCTATGCCGACGCGCAGGTTGGCAATCGGTTCGCCGTACGTATTGATCTGGGTGGGGCAACTGCGCGTTTTACCGCCGTGTACCTGGTCGAAACTCGGGTCTTTGCGCTGGATAAGCAGGCTGTCGAATTCAAACA
>JALHMA010000337.1 GCA_022844265.1 Saprospiraceae bacterium
ATTTCAGCGCCCAGGGTTGCATCTTTGACGGGTTCGGGCCAGAAGGCGCCTTCCCGGTAATCATAAAATCCGCGGGACGATTTGCGACCGAAAAAATGTGCATCCACCAAACGTTTTTGGGTGAACGAGGGCTTGTAGCGCGGGTCGAAGTAATAATTTTGAAATACCACCTCCGTCACGGCATAGTTGATATCGTTTCCGATAAAATCCATGAGTTCAAACGGCCCCATGCGAAAACCTGCCAGGTCGCGCATGGCCCAGTCGATGGTAGCAATATCGGCAATACCTTCATCGAGTATGCGCAGCGCTTCGCCATAATAGGGCCGGGCGACACGGTTGACGATAAATCCGGGTGTGTCTTTGGCTAAAACGGTTACTTTCCCCCAACTGCTGATCAGTTCTTTGCCACGTTCCACAATTTCCGGTTTGGTTTGCAACGCGGGGATAATTTCGACCAGTCGCATCATAGGCGCCGGGTTGAAAAAGTGTACGCCCAGGATACGCTCGGGGTGACGCAAATGTGCACCCATGGCAGAAATAGACAGGGAAGAGGTGTTGCTGGCGATGATGGCCGACTCTTCCACAATGGCTTCCATACTTTTGAAAGCGATCTGTTTTTGCTCAATATCTTCCTGGATGGCCTCGATCACAAGAGAGCAATTGCGGAATTCACTCATGTGGTCGGTAAATTTGATCCGGCTAAAAAGCGAGTAGGCTTCCGCATCCGTTATTTTGCCGCGTTCCACCAGCATTTTAAGGGTCGCCTGGATATTTTTACCTGCTTTGGAAAGCGCAATGGTGAGGTTATCGCAAACTACAACATTGTGTCCGGCTGCCGCAGCCACCTGCGCAATTCCACTGCCCATGGCGCCGGCGCCAAGAATACCAATCGAGTCCATATATTTCGGGTTACTGGCTAATAAAAAGGGCTGCAAAGTTACACATCCTCTGTATTAAAGTTCCCGATAATTGACAGTTCATTGTTTGTATTTCGCATCAAAACGTCGGGAAAGTTGCTTGTGCTTGTTATCCAGGTTGATTTCCCGGCCTTGAATAAAGGCTGCCGTCACCTGACTGCTGCGCATATCGAGGGCGTCGCCTTCGCTGATGAAAAGGGTGGCATCTTTCCCAACCGTGAGGGAGCCGCAGCGATCCGCAATACCCATGATCTGTGCGGTATGGAGGGTCAGTGCCTGTACGGCGGCTTCTTTGGGCAGACCGAAACCAACGGCTTGACCGGCCTGAAAAGCGAGGTTGCGTTGTTGCCACGCCGATTTGTGCGAAAAAGCAAACAAAATTCCTTTTTCGTGCAGTTGTACGGCTGTTTTATAAGCCTGGTCCACATCATCGTCATCGCGGGTAGGCAGGCTGTGTGTGCTGGAAAGAATGACCGGGATATTGTGGCTCTTTAAAAAATCGGTGACCATCCAGGCGTCTGTTGCTCCGACCAACACGGCCTTCAAGCCATACTTTTCGGCAAAAAGCACCGATTCCTGTATGGTTTTAGCATTATTGGTATGGATATAAAGCGGTTTCTTTTGATCAAACAAACCGCGCATGGCTTCAAATTTCAGGTTTTTTACGTCCTGCGCCGACTGTTGTGCGTATGCCCGGGCTTCTTCAAAAAAAGCGTGCATTTCCCGTACCGACTTTTCGTAGATGTCGCTGCGCTGTTGTTCGGGCGTCAGGGTCTGAAGACCGCTGAAAGCGCGGGGTGCAGGCCACCGGAGGTGCAGGCCCTCGTCGATGCTGTATGCAGCGTCTTCCCAGTTCCAGGCGTCGAGTTGTACGATGGAGGAGGCCCCCGAAAGTGTGCCGCCGGTAGGTACGATCTGCGCCAGCAAAACGCCGTTGGAGCGAATAGTGGGCAGCACTTCGGAATCTGTATTATAGGCAACGATGGAACGCAGTTGTGGGTTGAAAGCGCCAATATCACCAGCGTCCAAGGTGGGTCGGGCGGCGTCGATTTCGATCAAACCCAATTGTGCGTTGGGGGCTATAAAACCGGGATAAACGTGTTTTCCCGAGGCGTCGAATATTTTGGAAAACCTCGTTCTGTCTATCCGAATTACGGTCGCATCTGCCACCATGGTCAGTTTGCCGTTTTCAAATGCGATGGCGCTGTTCTCAATGACCGTTCCATCGCCTAAGTGCGCTACTGCCCCGAAAATCAGGATAGGCGATTTTTGTGCCGGCGCCGGGGCGGGCTGCTGGGCGGACAGGGTTGCCAGGGAGAGGATGCTCAGGGATAAGAGGAGAAATGACTTCATCAGTAGTCGTTATCTGTTATTAGTTATTCGTTATCAGTGGTGATAATCAAGTATTTCGTGTTTAGTTTTTGGTGTTTAGTACAGAGTCGCCTAATTTTTTTGAGTATCTGAAGATTTGAGTATTCTAATATCTGACTGATAACGAATCATTTATACTCAAATACTCGCATCCTCGAATATTCAAAAATTTAGAAGACACAATATTAGGGTACTCCGCTTTTGTTTGATTATCAACACTGATAACCAATAACTAATAACGGATAACTACTTGACATTACACAGCAGCAAACGCTCGCCTTCTATAAAACCTTCCAGCACATCGCCGATTTGGACGGGGCCGACGCCGGCCGGGGTGCCCGTAAACACGTAATCGCCTTTGTGAAGCGTGAAATAACGGGAAATATGGCAGATCAAAGTATCAAAACTGAAAATCAGGTCGCGGGTGTGACCGTCCTGCACCAATTCGCCGTTTTTTTTCAACTGAAAATGAATATCGGTGGCGTTGTTCAACTCCTCCAGCGGGATGAACCGGCTCAGCGGCGCCGAGCGGTCGAATCCTTTGGCAATTTCCCAGGGATGTCCTTTGCTTTTTAATTGATCCTGCAGATCGCGTGCGGTAAAGTCGATCCCGAAAGCCACTGCGTCGTAGTAGCGGCCCGCAAATTCCGGCTGTACCGAGCGGCCATTTTTTGCAATACGCAGCACGATTTCTCCCTCGTAATGGATGTTTTTACTAAAATCGGGGTGAAAAAAGTGCCGGTTATTCACCAGCAGCGCCGTCGGCGGCTTCATAAAAATAAGCGGCTCCGAAGGCACCGGATTATTGAGTTCTTTTGCGTGGTCGATGTAATTGCGGCCGATGCAGAATATTTTCATGTTAGTGATTCTTCTATCAGCAATGAAAAAAAATGCCCCAATGACCAGCCATACGCCTGTGCCTGCTGTGGCACGATGCTGGCCGGAGAAATACCGGGAATGGTATTGGGTTCGAGCAGGTGAAAAGTATCGCCCACGAGAATATAATCGATCCGAACCACTCCTTTGCATTTGAGTAATTCATAAATTTTGCCGGTCAGTTGCCTGCATTGCTGCGTAAGGGTGTCTGATAAATCGGCAGGTGTCACTTCCTTTGATTTGCCTTCATATTTGGCGGCAAAATCAAAAAATTCGGTCTCTGGAATGATTTCCGTGACCGGCAGCACAACGATTTCGCCGTTGACCCGCAATACCCCGTTTGAAAATTCGCGGCCCGGCATAAATGCTTCTACCATCACTTCATTGCTGTACTCGAATGCCTCCACAATGGCAGGCAGTAGCGCTTCCTGCGTTTTTACCTTGGTGACACCGAAACTGGAACCGTGGTCGTTGGGTTTTACAAAAAGTGGAAGCCCCAGTTGAAGTAATTTTTCCACATCGACAGCTGCGCCTTTTTGCAAAAGTTCAGAAGGCGCCATAGGCACCTGGTAGGGCGCCAGTTGCAGTTTGGTGTTGTGTTTGCTCATGGTAAGCGCGCTCACATAACCGTCGCAGCAAGTGTATGGGATGCCTATCATTTCGAGGTAACCCTGCATTTTGCCGTCTTCGAGCGGGCTGCCGTGCAGGGCGGCAAATGCAGCGTCGAAATGAATTTTTTCACCGTCGGCAAGGCGGAGGGAGAAATCATTTTTATCGATGGCAGTCCCGGAATCCACATCCCGCCAGTCGGCTTTTTGAATATCTATCAGGAAAGTACGATAGTGGTCGGAGGGTAAATTTTCGCGTACTACCTGTCCGCTTTTGAGCGAGATGACCCGCTCTGCGGAGTCGCCTCCAGTAAGAATGGCAATATTTTTCATGTTAAAAAGGAATCATTTTTCTTTGGGCAAAAGTAGCCAAAGTCGTCCAAAACGATTCACTTTTCGCGCTTCCTGCAAACCTTTTTGGCCAAGGCCACAATACAGGTCGATCCGTTTGGTTGTTTTAATCGCTCCGCCCCGATCCTGGGCAAAAATGATCCGGTAGATGTATCCTTTCAATTTGCCGGATGCATCAATATCAGGCAGTTCGGCCAGCAGGGTGCTGCCGATCGGAATATAACGGGTATCTACAGCCACAGAATAACCGGGCGTAAGCGGGAAAAAACCTGCGCCGAGCACCGTTTTGCCTACATCTTCAAAAAACACATAGGTTCCTCCGGCGCCTCTCACCGAACCGCCAAAACCAAAATGCTCACGTTTGCCATCTGTAAATTCAACCATACACGAGCCTTGTAACTGGGCATTGCGGAGTTCTTTTTGAGAAGGCAACCAGGCCAGTTCCAGGCCTTTGTCCGCCAGTGCCCCGGCTTCAATAGCAGCGGGACTGGGTACGCCGGATTCGGGTCGGCGCAACATGGGAACGGGGAATTCCGGCGTTTGTACGCGGCTTGCTTTTATTAATGGTGTATAATAGCCCGTCACCCGCACCTTATCTTTTTTCAGATCCGTATTAATGCTGTAAAAATCAAAGGTCGTATGGAGTACATTCGGATCGAGTAATTGTACGCTTTGCAGCAGCTCCACGGTACGCAACATTTCACTTTTGGAAATACCGGACGAACCTCGGGCCGGTGTGTCGCTGCGGCGCAGAAAGTTGGCCTGCTCATACATCGCCTGCAACATCATGGGGTCAAATGCCAGATAGGGAATCGTGTCGGGACCGCCGGGGCGAAACACGGAGTGGGAGAGTCTGCGTTTTTGCCGGCTGTCTTTTTTTAGTTCCTGTGGCGCCGGCTCTATTGTTGCTTTGGCAGTGTCGGTATTTTTGACACGGTCAATACTGCTGACGACCACACTTTCAGGAGAAGCCTTGTATGGTATTAGCACTTCTTTGGGCTGATGGTGGCGCATCATCCAAAGCGTAGCCAGGCAAGCGACCATTGGGATCGCGTCAAAGAGTAACATTTTTTTTATCAGCGACATACGGGAGGGATTGCTTTCGCTTTGTCAAATGTAGAAAGTTTGTGGGTAATGTCGTTCATCTGACAAAAAAATTCTGCAACGGATCGGCATGGTGATTTAGGTAAATAAGTGAAAAGGCAAAAAGGCAATTGACAAAAAGTAATGTTAGTCAATGAGTTACAGAAGCATTGTACCGAATAAGTTTGTCTGCCTGATTATGGTAAAATAAGTTGGATATGGCTGGCTATTTCAGTGCCGGCCGGGTGCAAAATACCCTGAATTCCGATTTGGCGGGCCGCTTCCACATTGGATTCGAGGTCGTCGAAAAAAACAGATTCTCCCGCCTGGATTTCGGCATCGGCCAGTACATATTCGTAGATGTCGCGATCGGGTTTGCGCAGCCGAATGAGGTGCGAGAAATACACGCCGTCAAAATACTTTATTTCATAGTCGTGAATTTGGTGTTCCCGCACCATATAGTCGGCTATCCAGCGCTCGTGCAGCTCGTTGATATTGCTGAGCAGGAACAATTTATAACGCTGGCGGAGCTGAAGCAATAAATCGAAACGGTGTTTGGGCATACCGATAAAAATCGAGTTCCAGGCCTGCACAACCTGCTCTTTGGAGAGTGGAGCAGGGCCGGCAAAACGAATGGCCGCTATAAACTCATCCGTGCTGAGTCCGCCTGTTTCATACAGTTCAAAGATTCGGTCGCGGCTCAGTTTAGCGCGCGCCTGTTCAAATTGATCGCCCCACAAGCGCTGAAATTCCCGTTCGACAGCCGGGAGATCGAGGTCCATCAGGACATTGCCGAAATCGAAAATGATGTTTTTGATGTGTTCCATGACGGGGCAAAGTTGAGATTTCCTGGCATAATTTTGTGTTTTTTACCACATAGGCACATAGATTTACCACATAGAAAACATAGCGTAGAGTACGCTAAAAACTATGTTTTCTATGTGGTAAATCTATGTGCCTATGTGGTAAAAAACACAAAATTTTATTCTAAAACTACCAAA
The DNA here is from genome assembly GCA_022844265.1 of Saprospiraceae bacterium. Lineage (GTDB taxonomy): Bacteria > Bacteroidota > Bacteroidia > Chitinophagales > Saprospiraceae > M3007. The sequence continues at coordinate 6,208 of JALHMA010000337.1, forward strand.
TCCCGTCGCCAACTGCCAACGAGAGTAGTACCTTTGCAGCGCTTTAACCAAATTATTATCCAACCATAAAAACGGGATCCGGGATTGTCAGGGTATGGCATATTCTTTCCCACCTTTTGCAATATGGCTCGTGTCGAACTCGTAATGCCCAAAATGGGCGAAAGTATCATGGAAGCCACCATCCTGAAATGGCGCAAAAAAATCGGTGAACGCATCGACCTCGATGA
>JALHMA010000338.1 GCA_022844265.1 Saprospiraceae bacterium
ATTCCATTGCAGATCGGCGCCCGCGACATGGCTTCTCCGCTGCTGAATGCCTTCTCTTACTGGGCGTTTTTCCTCGCCGGTGTGGTGATGTTTTTGTCGCTCTTTCTCAGTACCGGGCCATTTTCCGGCGGCTGGGTGGCCTATCCGCCATTGAGCGCTTTGCCGCAGGCCTCTGACGGCTCCGGTGCCGGTATGACGATGTGGATAGTTTCGATGGCTTTGTTTATCGTTTCCGCTTTGCTGGGTGGTATCAATTACATCACGACCATTCTGAACATGCGCACAAAAGGTATGAACATGTGGCGTATGCCGCTTACCATGTGGGCGTTTTTTGTGACGGCGGTTTTGGGTGTATTGTCATTCCCGGTACTGTTGTCCGGTGTGTTGCTGCTGATGTTCGACCGCAGTATGGGTACTTCGTTCTACCTGAGTGAAATCGTGGTAGGCGGGCAAATTCTGGATCGTGTAGGCGGCAGCCCGATTTTGTTCCAGCACCTGTTCTGGTTCCTGGGTCACCCGGAGGTATATATCATCATTCTTCCGGCGATGGGTATCGTTTCCGAAGTACTTGCAGTGAATGCCCGCAAGCCAATTTTTGGATACCGCGCCATGGTGTTCTCTATTCTTGCGATCGGTTTCCTGTCGTTTATTGTTTGGGCGCACCACATGTTTATGTCGGGGGTCAATCCGTTTATTGCCAACTTCTTTGTGATCTTCACCCTGATTATTGCGGTACCGTCGGCGGTAAAGGTATTTAACTGGATTACAACGGTTTATGGGGCAAACTTCAGGTTTAACTCGGCCAGTTTGTTCTCGCTCGGTTTTGTTTCGATGTTTATTTCAGGTGGTCTGACCGGTATCTTCCTCGGCAACTCGGCCATCGATATACAGATGCACGATACCTATTTTGTGGTAGCGCACTTTCACATTGTAATGGGTATTGCGGCGTTCTTCGGCATGTTTGCAGGGATTTACCACTGGTTCCCGAAAATGTTCAGCCGCTATATGAACGAAACGCTTGGTAAAATCCACTTCTGGGGTACCATCTTCGGGGCTTATGCCATTTTCTGGCCGATGCACTATACGGGGATGGCCGGTGTGCCGCGTCGTTATTACAGCATCGAAAACTTTGAGTCTTTCAAACACTTTACCGGCTTGAATCAATTCATTACGGTGGCTGCCATTGTGGTGTTTTTCCTGCAAATCGTGTTCATTGTTAACTTCTTCTACTCCATTTTCAGTGGTCGCAAAATGACGACTAAAAATCCATGGGGCGCTACAACGCTGGAATGGACCACACCGATCGTTCCCGGACACGGTAACTGGCCTGGCAAATTGCCGACGGTTCAGCGCTGGGCATACGATTATGGAAAAGACGGGGAAGAGTTCATACCGCAATACATACCGTTGCGCGAGGGAGAACATGATCACGGCGGCCATTGATGTAGGGTGTAATGTTGTTTTGAAAACATGACGTAATAAGGGCTGTATTGCCCTGTTATTTAACAATAAATGAATCGTAATCAAGTCAAGTCGGCATATTTGTGGGGAGGTTTGGGCCAGTCTGTTACGGATTTCGGTCTGTTGGTTAAGTTCAAATTGACTCTCTTAGTTCTTTTTTCTGCGGTAATGTCTTATGCCATTGTTGGAAAAGGCAACGTCAGTTGGTCAGGAATGATACTGCTGACATTGGGCGGTTTTTTTGTAACCGGCGCTGCCAATGCACTCAACCAGGTGCTGGAACGCGATTACGACCGCCTGATGCCCCGTACCGCCAATCGCCCTGTGGTGACCGGACGGATGAGTGTATCTTCGGCGGTATTGCTGGCGGGTTTGATGGCTTTGCTCGGTATTACCCTGCTCACGGTTTTTAATCCGCTGACGGGTTTTCTGGGCACTTTGTCGCTGATCAGTTATGCATTTGTGTATACGCCTATGAAACGCACCACACCTTTATCGGTGCTGGTTGGAGCGATTCCGGGCGCATTGCCGCTGATTATCGGGTGTGTGGCTTATGAAGGGTATATTTCCTCTACGGCTTTCATGCTCTTTACGTTGCAATTTCTGTGGCAATTTCCCCATTTTTGGGCCGTTGCCTGGGTAGCGGATGACGATTATAAAAAGGCGGGTTTTTACCTGTTGCCTTCCAAAAACGGAGAAAAAGACAAGACGACGGGTTTGCTTTCTTTCATTTTTTGTTTGTTGATGGTGGGTAATGCTACGGCAGGGTATTTTATGGGGGAATTGGGGCTGCTTGCCATGCTGGTACTGAATACGCTTAATTTGTACTGGGCCTGGTATTGCTGGAAACTTTACAAAACTTGTTCGGGCGCGGCGGCAAAACGGCAGATGTTTATTTCCTTTATGCATCTTCCGTTTTCACTGATCGTCATTTTGCTCGACCGGTTATCATAAAACAAAAGCAAAGTGCAAAAGGCAAAGATTGGATATGCTGATCTGCTTTGAGCACGCTTTAAAATAAATAAAGATGGACGCAATGACACCGGAATATAACCGGAGTAAGATACATCAGCACAAGTTTGCTTTGTGGGTGGGTATTGGTAGCATCATTATGATGTTTGGCGCCTTCACCAGCGCTTATGTGGTGCGCAGGGCATCGGGCAACTGGTTTGAATTCAAATTGCCGGATATCTTTTTGTTGAATACGGCGGTGATTGTGTTGAGCAGCATCACCATACATTTATCTTACAAGGCATTTTTGAACGGTGCGGAGAAACGGTACAAGGCATTAATGATTACGACCTTTTTGCTGGGTATTGCCTTCATTATATTGCAGTATTATGGTTGGCTGGCGATGGATGCGATTGGCGCAACGTTTACGATAAACCCTTCGAGTTCATTTATTTATGTGATTTCGGGGTTGCATGCGGCGCACGTTTTGGGAGGTTTGGGCGCACTGACAGTTGCTATGGTACACGCGTTTATTTTGCCGTACAAACCAACGCCCCGCCGTAAATTGCGCTTCGAACTCGTGGTGCAATACTGGCATTTTGTGGATATTCTGTGGGTTTACCTGATTGTGTTTTTTATGGTGCAATCCTAGGAAATCTATTGAGTATCTGAAGATTTGAGTATTCGAGTATTTGAATTTTCGAGTATATGATTGAATATGGTGATTCGAGTTCAATTCGTCAGCAGTCAGATACTCGAATATTCAAATACTCGAATACTCAAAAAAAATAATTTGACTTAAAGTTCTATTATCAACATAACTGTTTGATTATCATGGCAGATACATCTGTTACACATGCGCACGATACGCATGAACACGAAGGCGACGAGCAACTCTGGGAAGGCGGTGGTAAATCGCCGATGCGTGCCAGCTATGGCAAAGTGATGATGTGGTATTTTCTGGTATCCGATGCGTTCACTTTCGCCGGATTCCTGATCGCTTACGGCGCGCTTCGATTCAGTATGCCTACCTGGCCGGAACCAGATTTCGTCTTTGCTTCCTTTCCGTTTGTGAAAGCGCACTGGCCCCTGATTTTTGTCACGGTGATGACCTTCATCCTGATCTTCAGTTCGGTTACGATGGTTCGTGCCGTGCAGGAAGGGCATAGGGAAAACGCGCGCGGCGTCGTATTCTGGATGTTCCTGACGATCCTTGGTGGCGCCAGTTTCCTCGGTTGCCAGGCTTATGAATGGCATACACTGATTGTCGGCGAAAACATGACGGTCAGCCAGAATCCGTTCGGAAGGCATATTGCCGACGGGATTTACCTGAATGCTGATGGTACGGAAGCCAAGAATGAGGATGGAACGCCCAAAACATTCCAAAAAGACGACAGCTACCTGCTGCACAAGCACGATGGGAAGTTCGATATTCCGAAAATAAGATACACCACGGGTGTTGATGCCGGTAAGACGACGGAAGCCTCCTTTGGTCCGCCTTCTTTTGGCGCGCTGTTCTTTTTTATCACCGGTTTCCACGGTTTCCACGTATTCTCCGGCGTTGTTTTCCTGACGATTATCATGTTGAATGCAGGAGGCAGTTTGTATGCCGCCCGCAAAAACGGCTATGAAATGGTCGAAAAAATAGGACTGTACTGGCACTTCGTTGACCTGGTCTGGGTATTTGTATTCCTGGTTTTCTACCTGTTGTAGTACGCCCGGACGGACGACTTCGCGTTGACGACTTCGCACTTCGCACTGACGACTTCGCACTGAAACTCATTTTCCAACTAATTTACACCGTTTTACAAAAATGGCTGGACATCAAACATACGAAGAACAAAAGGCCCTGGTATTTAAAGGCCTGATGCTGCTCGGAGCGATTACCATCGTCGAAGTAGTTATTGCATTGCTGGCTAAAGGCCATATGATTGAAGGCGTGAATTTCAAACACGGCTTCGGGCATTACCTCTACATGGCCCTGATGGTTGGTTTCTCGCTGTACAAGGCATATTTTATTGTCTTCTACTTCATGCACATGGCTTATGAGGTGCGCGGACTGGTTTTAAGTGTTTTGCTGCCGACTACATTGCTGATCTGGGCCATTATTGCCTTCTTTCAGGAAGGTGGCACCTGGGGCGCCCGCCGCGAACTGATCAAGCAAAAAAATGAAGAGGTGGTACAACCGACGCCTGCCGGAAAACCCGCAGGTTATATTTTGCCAGGTACCGTACTCTACAAAGGCTGATATACAAAGGCTTGCCTTTCAGGTTGATGAGGGTTGATGTAAAGGTTGATAAAGGTTGATAAAGGTTTATAAGGTTGATAATACAGCCGCTCGGAAATGAAGCAATTTTACTTTTTCCGAGCGGCTGTATTATCAACCTTATAAACTTTTATCAACCCTCATCAACTTTTATCAACCTTTATCAACCTTTTTTCGTCAACCTCAATGCCCTTTTTTTGTTGTTATAAACAGATTTCAAGACGATGAATAATACAGATACAGATCAAAAGCCTACAAAATCGCGCAGGTTAATTATTGCGTCTATCCTGCTTGTCATTCTGGTTGGTTTTCCTGCGGCTTCCTACATTTATATGAACAACGGTTATAACTGGCGCAAACAAGCCGTGTCTGAATTGGGACAATATGGCAAGATCAGACCCGCCTTTTTGATCCTGTCCAACGGGGAAAGACAAAACCGGCTGGAAAGCAGTGTGGCCGTCATTCATGTTTTTGAGAAAGATCCCGACCTGACAGAAGCCAACCGCAAAATACTGGATGATGGCGAGCGGCTTTTCAAACAGTTTGGTATGCTGGGAGACATGCGCGTAAGATCTGACTTCAGGATTGCCATGGTCATTGATGGCGGTACCGCCGAGTTCACCTCCTACCGTCAAAAGTTGCCCAATTCGGATTATGCCACCTTTGTATGGACGGGCGGCCTGGATGCCTGGAAGGGGATTGTCGATTACGGATTCCAACAATTTTGTAAAAAAGAGGGTGTTGAACCTTTCCCGGAATATTACGCGCTCACGGATACTTCCGGCCAGATACGCCGCTATTATAATGCGCTCGATGAAAAACAGGTTGGCAGAATGGTCGAACATATTGCCATGCTGCTGCCGAGCGCCAAGTAATTGGGATATTAGGATATTGAGATATTGAGATATTAGGATATTGAGATACAGAATTGATTATCACTATAATATCCCAATATCCCAATATCTCAATATCTCAATATCTCAATACCCCAATATCCTAATATCCCAATCAATAAACACATTTCAGATGTCTACTGTACAACCGGATATACAATTAGAAAAAAAAATGAACCTGCTGGCTTATGTGGTATCCGTCGTGGTACTCTTGCTGGTAGGGCTTATGCGACGGGTTAAATTTGATCTTGGCATCGATTTTCATTTTTTACCACCCTTGCATGCTTCGCTGAATGCGCTCACGGCGGTGATTTTATTGCTGGCTTTGTATTTTATCAAAAACAAGCAGATAGAAAACCACCGCAAAGCCATTTATGCTGCCATGGTTTGCTCCGCCCTGTTTCTGGTATCGTATGTGTTGTATCATTTTACAACGCCGGAAACCAGATTCGGTGGAGAAGGCGCTATCAGAACCGTGTATTTTATTTTACTGATTACGCACGTGGTGCTGGCTGCTGCCATTCTGCCTTTTATTCTGTTGACTTTCAACCGCGCGTACACCGCGCAATATGAAAGGCATAAAAAAATGGCACGCTGGGTATTCCCGCTTTGGCTGTATGTGGCGATTACCGGCCCGGTTTGTTACCTGATGTTGAAGCCGTATTATTAATTTTGCAGCATTCCGGAGATTTTGAGTGACTCACAACTCACTACTCACAACTCACAACTCACAACAACATGACACGTAAAACATTGAAATACATAGTATTTGCCCTGGTCATTCTTTTCGTCATGGCTGCCGAACCCCTTGCCGCGCAGTGCGCCATGTGTAAAGCC
>JALHMA010000339.1 GCA_022844265.1 Saprospiraceae bacterium
GCAGGCGCTGACGGGAAATTCGGGTTTGCCGTAGAAGCCAATAACCCTGCGGAGGCTTCGGATATCGACTTTAACGTTTGGGGCCCGATTAATACTGTGGAAGAAGTGTGCGACCATGTGACCAATAACCAGCCGATCCGCTCCTCTTATGCAGCAGGCGCCGATCTGACAGGTCTGGCGGATATTCACCCGGAATTAGGAACACCGGTGCTGGACAATTTTGATTGTGGTAGTCCGGCAACGCCCGGGGTTGGGGCGAATGCCGATGACTTTGTACGCCGTATTGACGTGATAGAAGGCAAGATTTATGTCATTATGCTCGACGACTTCGGCAGCTCTATCGAACAAGACGGTATTTCCATCAATTTTGATGTGACAACAGAAGGCGTACTGGCTGCCACGCCGGATGCCATAACGATTACGCAGGATACTGCTGTTTGTAGTGGTCAATCCGTACAGTTAACGGCAACGGGAGGTGCAGGATACACCTGGGCGCCCCATCCAAGCCTTTCCTGTATCAATTGCCAAAGTCCTGTTGCAACGCCCACAGAAACAACTACTTATCAGGTGCAGGTTGCAACGACCTGTAATTTGATCAACGCTTTTGTCACGGTAAAAATGGTGGAATTATCACTGGGGCCGGATGTCACTGTTTGTAATAATGCAGCCTTTACCTTGAACCCGAATGGATTTACTGACGCAACGTATGTCTGGACAGGCCCTCCTGGTTTGAGTTGCACGGATTGCCCGTCTCCGGAGGTTTCCGGGTTGACAACAGGCGTTTATTTGTATATCGGGGTACTTACCACACCTGATTGTATAAAAACGGATACCATCCAGGTCACCGTCGTCAACGGACAACAGCCGCAGTACACCATAGCAGACGATCAGGATGTATGCGCCGGCACAACCGTAAGTCTTGGAGGCCCACCGACAACAGATACGTATTACGCATGGGCTTCCATACCTCCGGGGTTTATCGATGAAACATCCAACCCGACGGTAACGCCTACGGAAACAACCACCTACTACCTGGAGGTTGTCAATGGCTCCTGCCCGGTATCATCTTTCGATAGCGTTACGATTTCCGTCTACCAGCCTCCCGTCCTTGCCGTTCAGGGCGATACACTGATCTGCCAGGGAGAAAGTGTGGTGCTGGGTACTACCGACCCCGAACAAGGTGTACAATATGCCTGGACACCTGCCGATAATTCGCTGAGCGCAGCCAATGTTGCCAATCCGACAGCCACACCGCAACAGTCGACCTCTTATGTACTCACAGCCTCTAATCCGGGCTGCGTGGAAACGCGAACAGTCAATGTCGATGTATCTACCATCAGCCTGCAATTGAATGTAGAAGATACCCTGCTGATATGCCTCGGAACCTCTGTTCCGATTCAGGCTACGGCGTCGCCTGCAGGTACGCCGGTGGTATGGACGCCGCTAACAGGGCTTCAAATCAGTTCCAACGGCGCTTCCGTAGTAGCGACGCCCAATGAAACCATCTTGTACACGGCGACGGTGTCTATTCCGGGTTGTGTCAAAACGCAGTCCGTATATTTTATCGTGGACAGTTTGCCGCTCGAACTGGCTATTCTTCCGTCAGATACCACAATTTGTCAGGGCAGCCAGGTTATTTTAAAATCGACGACGTACGAGCCTGCGGAGTTTCCGAATATCAAATTTTTATGGACGCCGGCAACGGGGCAACTGACGCCGGATAGTTTGTTTAACATGGTGGTGCAGCCCGACGATACCATCACGTACACCAGGGTAACTACCAACGGCGCATGCGTCAGCACCGATTCGGCATTGGTCAATGTGGTGCAGCCGCCGCCACTGACGGTGGTTCCGCCTGTCAGCAATTTGTGTCTTGGTGAAAGTGTCACCCTTAACCTCACCGTACCCGCAGGTGTGGAAGAAATCATGTGGTCGCCTGAAACAGGACTTTCCTGTACGGATTGCAACAATCCGGTGGCTACCCCGCCGGCTTCGACGACTTACACGGCCACAGGCATGTTCAACGGATGTCCGACCAGCGTATCCGCAACGGTCAATGTGACCAATCCGCCTGCCTATCAGTTCCCGGACGACGTGAATCTTTGCGGCGGCGAGTCCATTACGCTGAACCTGATAAATGAGCCAGGCGCTACCTACACCTGGACCTCTACCGATCCTGCTTTCGGCACTGTAACGGTGGCACAACCGACGATCACCCCGACGCAAACGGCCACTTATACCATGCAGGCTACGAATGGATGTGCCGTAACGGCTTCGCTTACCGTGACGGTAGCCAATGGCACACTTACCACGGACGGCGATACGACGATATGTTCCAATTTCAGTACGCCGCTTTCGGCATCAGGTAATTTACCGGGTACCTATCTCTGGAGTACAGGCGCTACCCAGCAAGCCATTGTAGTGTCGCCTGCCGTTACCACAACGTACACGGTGACTTACACTTATGGCGACAATTGTATCCTGACGGATGAAATTGTGGTCAATGTACAGGGCGAGGGAGCAGCGCTTACTTTCCCTGCTGATATACAACTTTGTCCGGGTGAGAGTGTCACCCTGAACTCGACCATTACACCGGGCGCCACCTACTCCTGGACGGGGACGCCGGGCGGATTCAGTTCCACAGCGGGCGGGCCTACGGTGACGCCGGCTGTTTCCACCACCTATACTGTGACTGCTACGCTCGGTGAATGTGTGCGTACGGAAAGTGTGGCAATTGTGGTATTCAGCGGTGTGACGTTGACTGCCAGTCCGGATGTTACCCTTTGCCAGGGATTGAGCACCACATTGACCGCTACCGGCTCGGCTACGGGTACTTATCTTTGGACGCCCGGCGGTACGATGCCTAATATTACGGTTTCACCTGCCAATACCACGACTTACAACCTGCTGTACACCTACGGAGACGGTTGTACTTTGACAGAAACGGTGACCGTGACAGTGGTGCCTAGTTTTGACGTTCGGATCGAAGCGGCGCCCGATACCAACCGCATTTATGTCGGCACACCGCTGGAACTCATGGCCATCGTCACGCCCTCGCAAAACCTGACTGGTTTCCAGTTCCAATGGTTTGAAAACGGCGCGGCTTCCGGCTCCGGCGAGAGTTACAGCGCCGTACCTTCTACGCAGGACAGTGCCCGGTTCTCTTATGTAGTGGTGGCCACTTCTCCCAACGGCTGCGTTTCCTCCGATACGTTCTCGCTGACGGTATTGCCACCGGTTGTGGTTATTCCAAACGCATTTACACCCGGCAATGATGAATTTAACGACACCTTCGGATTGGTTATTCTGGGTGGCGACGTGACCGTTGTCAGTATGGAGGTGTACAATCGCTGGGGCGAAAAAGTATTTACCAGTGAAGAACCGAATGCCCGCTGGGATGGTCGGGTGGATGGCAATGAAGCGCCTTCCGACGTGTACGTGTATGTGATCAAATGGCGGCGGGGCGACGGCGCGCTGGAAGTGGCGCATGGAGATGTGACGCTGCTGCGTTGAGGTTTCATCCAAGCAATTAAATACTCGGTCTTTCTATCAAGAACTGCTTAGTAACGCTTAAACATAGGGTCTGGATTTAGACATGTGCGGGGTCTTATGACCCCGCACATATCCACTTCGATCCGGTTTGTAGAAATTACAAAAATTTGGGATGTCTCATGTTAAGCGTTACTTATCCGTTATTGGTGCTGATAATCAAGCATTTGCAAATATTCAGCCAAAACTGATTTTGCTTGATTCCCCAAATGGTTCTTGTTGCTGTCTATTCGTTTTTCAGGCTATCTACCGGATTGGCCCTTGCCGCGCTCAGGGTGCGCAGGCCCACCGTGAATAATGCAATAGCCATGGCCATCCCGACAGTCAGCACAAAAAACCACCAGGACAAGGGCGTTTGGTATTTGAAATCCTGCAACCAGGCGTGCATGGCGTAATAGGCCAGCGGCGACGCTACAACTGCGGCGAGCAGTACGAGCAGCAGAAAATCGCGGCTCAATAACCCTACCACGCTTGTGATAGAAGCGCCCAGTACTTTACGAATTCCGATTTCTTTTGTGCGTTGAACAGCCATCAGCGTGGCTAAACCATACAGCCCAAGGCAGGAAATAAAAATAGCAAGTCCTGCGAAACCCTTACAAAGGGCAGAAAAACGCGATTCATCCCGATAGAATTCGGCAATTTTTTCATCCATGAACTGGCCGTCAAAGACCTGTTCTGGATAGGTTTTTTCAAACAATTGCTGAATGGCTGCGGTCGTTGCAGTCAGGTTTTCAGGTTGTATTTTGATGCCTGCGGTACCGTAAAGCGTTTTTCTACTGAAAATGGCTATAGGTTTCATCTCCTCCCGTGCTGAATTTGCCGTGAAATTCTGCACCACGCCGACAACAGGTTTGGGCTTGTTGCCACCGATTCTAAAATTTTTACCGATCGCTTCCTGTGGATCCGTGATACCTAATTTTTTTAGCAGAAACTCGTTGACTACATATTCCCGCGCCGTGTCGCTGGGCGACAATGCCCTGCCGGCAATAATGCGCAGACCGTAGGTAGAAAAGTAGTCGGCATCCACAATTTTCATGTAGGTGCTGAAAGGGGCATCTTCGGTAGTGTTGAAAGCGAAATTGCCTGCCCAGTTATTCCCGGAAGAGGGCACATCGCTGCTGAAACTGACCGCAGTTACCGACGGAATGTTTTTTAACTCGTTTTTAAAACTTTCAAAACGCTGCACACTGGAACTGTCCGTACTGATTCCCTGCAATACGTATACAAGATCCGGTTGAAAACCCAGATCCATTTTTTTTATGAAATTCATTTGGCTGATGATGACAAGTGTGCCGATAATCAGCGCCTGGGCAATGACAAACTGGGCAACAACCAATGCTTTGCGCAACGAAACGCCTCCAATGGTAGACGACGTGATACTGTTTTTCAGCGCTTGTACCGGCTCGAAGCCTGATAACACCATGGCAGGGTAAATTCCACCCAACAAACTAACCACGACCAGCGTAGCCAGGAGGAAGAGCAAAACAGCAGGGTCGCTCAAAAATTGTTGCGATGGCGGCACATCGGAGATATATTGCAACAGTGGCGCGCCGGTCCAGGCCAGCGCAGCGCCCAGTACAACGGAAAAAGTGACAATCACCACCGTTTCCCCCATAAATTGTTTGACCAATTGTCCGCGGCTGCCACCCAGCGATTTCCGTACGCCCACTTCGCGTGAGCGACCGGCTGCCTGTGCCGTAGCGAGGTTGACGAAATTGAAACAAGCCATAGCCAATACCAGCGCACCGATCAGCGCGAGGATCCACAAGCGGTTTTTTTCGGTCAGGTGGTTGCCGGCCGGACTTCCATAACGCTCGTCATAGTGCACTTCGCTCAATGGCTGGATCGCATGGGTGCGCTTGCTGCGCGGGCTTTTGTAGTGTTCCTGGCCGATCGGCGCCAACCCTGCATTGGCGGCTGCCCATTGACCGGCTTCGGGTAAGAGGGCAAATGCCTGGTCATTGCTGCTGGTGCTGCCCCACTCAGGGTTGTAATAGTATAAATCTGGTGCGTTTTTCAAGGTTTCATAAGAAACGATGACATGGCATTGGAAATCGGAGTTGGGTGGTGGGGTGGCTACCACGCCGCGAACCGTCAGCAAAGTGCTGTTGTCCATCACCAGCGTTTGACCGACAGCCATTTGCCATGCGCCGAAACACTTTTCTGCCATTTTTTCGGACAGCACCACCGAATTGGGTTCCTGAAGTGCGCTGGTTGCGTCGCCGGCCAGCCAGGGCCAGTCGAAGACCGCAAAGAAGGAAGGATCCGTAAAAATAGCCGTTTCTTGCTCATCATTCGTGGCAATTTTGCGGCCCAGGAAACTGCCGGGTGTCGTAGGTACGGTAATCGTCGGCCACATCGTATGGATGCGGGCAAATTGTGTAAAAACGGACACTTTTTGCCGCATTTCTTCCATAGCGGGTACGGGAATACCAGATGTGTAGAACTGTCCTTCTGTCTGGCTGAAGTCGTTCGTCACAATGCGCCCGATGCGGTCGTAGTTTTTAAAAAAAGTATTAAAACTCAGTTCATAGTGTACCAGCCGGAAAATAAGCAGGCATGCGGCCACGCCGACTGCCAGCCCGGCAATATTGATCGCAGCATACGTGCGGTTTTTTAAAAGATGGCGCAGTGCGAGCCGAAGATAGTTTTGTAGCATATAAGTAGTTATCCGTTATTAGTTATTGGTTATCCGTGGTGATACGTCACAGTTTGTGCCGAGTTAATAAAAGATTGATTATGAGCAAACTGTGTGTAAATTCTTGTGGGTGTGGTGTTCATTATCGTACACATTTGTGCGCTAACGGACGCAGGAAGGGCATCCTGGCCGCCTTGAG
>JALHMA010000340.1 GCA_022844265.1 Saprospiraceae bacterium
CAGGGGCAAAAAGTGAGCAGGGTAGTGGCATGGAGATATTCCTGAAAGGTTTTTTACCACATAGGTTTTTTACCACATAGGCACATAGATTTCACACATAGATCACATAGTTTTTAGCGTACGCTACGGCTATGTGATCTATGTGTGAAATCTATGTGCCTATGTGGTAAAAAAATAATTTTCAAAAAAAATGCGGCATGCTGGGTACATCCTGTCCGGAGGAAACACAGGTATACAAATTCAGCATTCAACCAAACCACATTTTTAAAAGAAACAATTTTTCAACAACATGTCAAACATCAAAAATTTCATCGCCCTTTTCCTCTTTGTAGTCATCGCTACCGTTTCCAATGTACCAACCGCTTCCGCCCAGGCAGCAGGCAATCCCAAAAACCAATTTGCTATCCAGGCCAATGACGTAGACAGCCTGATCGGCCAGTTGCTTCCGGCCATTCAAAAAGTACGCGAGGCCGCTGCCCGCAATTTTGAAACGATCCTGAAAAACACCTCTGTTGTCTGCCGTAAAGTAGAGGCAGCCGGCCCAAGAATGAGCGATGCGCAACTCGCCGGTTTTCAGCGCGAATTTGAAGCCATAGATACCCAAATTGCCCGTTTTGTAGCCAGCCAGGGCGCTAGAGGCAAATCTGTTGAAGACTGTATCCGCGAATGTGGCCCCAGTAAAAACAATCCGGCTGCTGCAAAGTGCAAATTCGAATGTATCAGCGGCTGGCTGAAAGCGCCGGGCTTCTAAAACCACGATTAAAATACCTTCATCATATCCCATGACTATCATTGACCCACGGCAACCTTGCCGTGGGTTTTTTATGTTTCCGTACCGGCTGCTTTAGCTGCCGGATGTCACGCTCGGTATCTCCGGCAGCTAAAGCAGCCGGTACAGCTCGTACACACAATTGCACTTTTCAAACTTTTATATCTATCATTTTTTATTGGCATGTCGTATTTTGCAGCGGTATCTTTATTCATGCAGGTTTTCAGGCATTTGTACCGGCTGCTTTAGCTGCCGGACATCACGCTGGGCATCTCCGGCAGATAAAGCAGCCGGTACAGCAGCCGGCACATTTAATAATCCAAACATCTTCATTTATGAAAACACATTATCGGAATCGGCTTCCGCATATTGCACCGATTGGTGCGACATTTTTCGTCACCTTTCGGCTGGTTGATGCGTTGCCACAATCAGTGGTTTTGACGCTCAAAGCGGCACTGGAATCAGAAATAAGCCGCCTGAAAAAGGAATTTCCAAACGATTATATTCAACGTATCCCGGATGTGCGCAAGCGAAATTTTGGAAAATACGATCAGCAGTTGGATACGCAACCCTATGGCGCCTGTTATTTGAAGCAGCCGGAAATAGCCGGGATTGTTGCTGCTAAAATGATTGAATATGACGGTACATTATATGATTTACAGACGTATTGCATTATGCCCAACCATGTGCATGTTTTATTCAGTATGGCGACTCAATTAGTTGATAATCAAGATATTTGGCTTGAAGAAAAGCCTGGAGATTATGTACAATTGGACGAAGTCATGCAACTGATTAAAGGCGGGTCTTCATTTGTAGTCAATCGGAAGTTGGGGCGAAATGGCAAATTATGGTTTAAGGACAGTTACGATCATTATGTTCGCAATGAAAAAGAGTGGCTCAATATCGCGTCTTATATCCTTCAGAATCCAGTAAAAGCGCGGTTAGCCGATAAGTGGGATTTCTGGCCATTTTGTTTTTGTAAACCTGCTTTGTTGGAACACCTGATGTTTCGGGTGTGAGGGTTGCTGTACCGGCTGCTGTACCGGCTGCTTTAGCTGCCGGAGATGTCGAGCGTGACGTCCGGCAGCTAAAGCAGCCGGTACGAAAGCCGAGCGTGACGTCTCCGGCAGATAAAGCAGCCGGTACGAAAGCCGAGCGTGACGTCCGGCAGTTAAAGCAGCCGGTACGAAAGCCGAGCGTGACGTCCGGCAGTTAAAGCAGCCGGTACGAAAGCCGAGCGTGACGTCTCCGGCAGCTAAAGCAGCCGGTACAGCAGCCGCTACAGCGCACGCTCGCCGAAAAAAGCCGGATAGGGTAGCGGCAATTTCCATTTGCGTCTTACCTTGCCCCGATCAAATAAAAGCAAGTCTTAACCTATGCGAATTCTAATTTGTACCCTCCTCCTGCTGGCACAACTGCCGCTTTTTGCCCAAAAAGATAAAAAAGAAGACAAAAAAGAGGCCGAAAAGAAGCCTGAAAAGGCTGCGGTCCATCAATCCGGCACCTACAGCGGCCTCGCGTTTCGCAGCCTCGGTCCGGCGGTCACATCGGGTCGTATCTCCGATTTTGCCGTAAACCCAAAGAACAGTGCGGAATATTACGTCGCGTCTTCCTCGGGCGGCGTATGGAAAACGGTCAATGCCGGCACGACCTACACGCCGATTTTTGACGGACAAGGTTCCTATTCCATCGGTTGCGTTGCGCTCGATCCGACCAACCCGAGTGTGGTTTGGGTGGGTTCCGGCGAAAACAACAACCAGCGTTCGGTTTCCTATGGCGACGGCGTGTACAAAAGTGAAAACGGCGGCAAAACCTGGAAAAATATGGGCCTGAAAAATTCGGAACATATTGCCAATGTCGTCGTCGATCCTACCGATCCGAATATCGTTTACGTAGCTGCGTATGGCCCGGTCTGGAGCGACGGCGGCGACCGCGGGGTGTATAAAAGCACCGATGGCGGCGAAACCTGGAACAATGTGAAATCGGTCAGCGCCTACACCGGTTGTAATAACCTTATCATGGATCCCCGCAACCCGAAAGTGTTGTACGCTGCTTTTCACCAGCGCCAGCGCAAGGTGTATACTTACATCGGCGGCGGCCCCGAATCGGCAGTGTTTAAAACCACAGACGGCGGCGCCACCTGGAAAAAACTCGAGGGTTTGCCCGGCGGGGAAGTCGGACGCATCGGCATCGATATTTCTCCGGTGAACCCGGATGTATTGTATGCAGTCGTGGAAGCCAAAGAGACAGCCGGCGGTGTGTATCGCTCATCCGACCGGGGTGCCAGTTGGGAAAAAATGGGCCCAACCACCACCAGCGGCAACTATTACCAGGAAATGACCTGCGATCCCAAAGATGTCAACCGCATTTTTATTACCGATACGTACTACAAAGTGAGCGACGACGGCGGTAAAACGGTGCGCAACCTCGGAGAAACGAACAAACACATCGACAACCACTGCATCTGGATTGACCCGAACAATACCGAGCACCTGCTGGTCGGTTGTGATGGCGGCATCTACGAAACCTGGGATTTTGCCAAAACCTGGGATTTTAAAGCCAACCTGCCGGTGACGCAGTTTTACAAGGTGTCCACAGACAATGCCTTTCCTTTTTATCATGTACATGGCGGAACCCAGGATAACCTGAGTCTCGGCGGTCCCAGTCGCACCATCAGCATGAACGGGATTCCCAATTCCGACTGGTACGTGACCAGCACCGGCGACGGCTTTGAAACCCAGGTAGATCAGGAAAATCCGGACTTGATATATGCCCAGAGCCAGTACGGCGGACTGGTGCGTTTTGACCGGAAAAGTGGAGAATACCTGCCCATTCAGGCGCAAGCAGGAGAAAATGACCCGCCTTTGCGCTGGAACTGGGATGCGCCCCTCGTGATTTCGCGTTTTTCACAAACCCGGCTTTACCACGGCGCCAACAAGGTGTTCCGCACCGACGACCGCGGCAATTCCTGGCGGGCCATCAGTCCCGATCTGTCGCGCGGGCTCGACCGCAACAAATGGGAAATCATGGGCAAAGTGTGGAGCGTGGATGCTATTGCCAAAAACGGCTCGACGGATATTTACGGACAAACCACCAGCATAGCCGAAAGCAGCCTCGACGAAAATATTCTCTGGGTAGGCACAGATGATGGTTTGTTGTGGATTACCCGCAACGGCGGTCAGAACTGGGAGCAAATGGATAACCTGCCCGGCGTGCCGGAGCGCTCTTACGTACACCAGGTGATTGCATCGCAGTTTGATAAAAACACCGCGTATGTCTGTTTCAACCAGCACCGCTACGGCGATTTCAAACCCTATCTGTTAAAAACGACGGATGGCGGAAAATCCTGGAAATCGCTGGCGGCGACGCTGCCCGAACGCGGCAGCGTGTACAGCATTGCTGAAGACCATGTGGATCGCAACCTGTTGTTTTGCGGAACCGAATTCGGCGTATTCTTTTCACAGGATGGCGGCGACACCTGGGTACAGATGAAAGCGGGCCTGCCGACCATTGCGGTGCGCGACATAGAAATTCAGCGCCGGGAAAACGACCTGGTGCTCGGTACTTTCGGGCGCGGTTTTTATGTACTCGATGATTACACGCCACTGCGCAACCTGAAAAAAGAGAGTTTCGATCAGGAAGCAGTGATCTTCCCAGTAAAAGATGCCTGGATGTTTATTCCAAGCAAACCACTGGGGCTGCGCGACAAAGGCCACCTGGGCAGCAGCCACTACGCTGCAGCGAATCCGCCTGTCGGCGCTGTTTTTACATATTACCTGAAAAATGACATCAAAACCCTGAAAGCGAAACGTCAGGAGGCTGAAAAAGCGAAGTTTGACAAAAAAGACGTCGTTTATTATCCCGAAATAGAAGACCTGCGAAAAGAAGACGAGCAACCGGAACCGTATCTGTTGTTTACAATCACGGATGCAGCGGGAAAAGTGGTGCGACACCTTAAAGCGCCGGCCAAAAAAGGTTTGCAACGCATCGTCTGGGATATGCGCCACGCCACTTCCGCGCCGGCCCTCGGACGTTTCAAACTTGCCCCTGACCAATTGTTCGGCGAAGAAGACAAGGGGTATCTAGCCATGCCGGGACAGTATTCCGTGTCGCTCAGCAAGTTTGAAGACGGCGTATTGAGCCAATTGGCCGGACCGGTCACTTTTAACACCAAATCGTTGAACAACGCCACCTTGCCGGCTACCGACCGGATTGCTTACCAGGCATTTTGTGAAAAAGTATCCAATCTGCGCCGGGTCGTTAGCGCTGTCAATATTATCCGGGCAGAACAAAACAGTCGCCTGAGCGCCATTCAAACTGCATTGCTCGACATGCCTGCCGCGCCGCAGGAACTGACGCAAAAGGTGTATGACATTGAACGCAAACTGAACACCGTAAGGCTTGAACTCAACGGAGACAATACGCGCTCCCGGCGGGAATTTGAAACCAATCCATCCATAAGCGGACGTATCAATTTTATCGAAGACGGCATGTGGAACACTACTTCCGCACCGATTGAAACCTTCAAAACGGCGTATCAAACAGTATCGAAAAAAATATCGCCCCTGATGGATGATTTGAAATCTGTTGCAAAGGAGATAGATGCGGTAGAACAAAGTCTGGAGATCAACCGCGCGCCTGCAACGCCGGGTCGCTGGCCGGAATGGCGGCAGGATTAACTATTTCATTTTTGGCCTTATGATATTTAGGCGCACATGGCAAAACGTCATGTGCGCCTTTGTTTGTTTTTAGCAAAAAACGTATTTTGTTTAACTTTAATGCGCCATATGTTAAACATGCTTCTACAATTCATGTTTCCTGATTCATTTAATATCAAAATCAACAAACAAATTCCTTCAGCAACATGAAAAATCTAATCACTACAACATTGCTGCTGCTACTGATGGCAGCAACCGTGCTGGCCCAAACCGCCCGGGTGCAAATCATTCATAATTCGCCGGATCCCACGGTGGACGTGTATGTAAATGGCGTTAATACATTTGACGATTTCACTTTCCGCAGTGCAACAGGTTTCCTGACCTTGCCTGCAGGTATTCCTTTGACTATTGCCATTGCCCCTGCTTCGAGCACTTCTGCCGCAGAAGCTATTTTTAATGCTGATGTCACATTCGATAATGGAAAAACGTATGTGGTCACGGCTTCCGGTATTGTTTCCAATCCGGTTACTCCGTTTACCCTGATAGTCGACCCCAATGCCCGCGAAACAGCGGCAGGCGGTATGGGTATGGTCGACCTTTCTGTCCTGCACGGCGCTCCCGACGCTCCGGCAGTGGATGTGGCTGTTCGTACGGTTGGTAACATCGTAAATAACCTGTCTTACGGGGAATTTACAACACCTTACCTCAGCGTAGCAACAGGCGACTATTTTTTAGATGTTAAACCGGCCGGCAGCAGCACCATCCTGGCAACATACCGCGCCAACCTGACCGGCGCCGGTGGTCAGGCTATAAAAATCCTGGCCAGCGGCCTGCTGGGCGGTTCCCCGGCCTTTGGCCTGTACGCCGTTTTTGCGGACGGAACAGTGAGCGCATTGCCGCTTAGCCCGGTGGCCCGGGTACAGTTGATTCACAATTCCGCAGATCCGAATGCA
>JALHMA010000341.1 GCA_022844265.1 Saprospiraceae bacterium
GATACGGTTTTGTTAAGCCCGGCCTGCGCCAGTTTCGATTTATTTAAAAACTATGAGGATCGGGGGGAGCAGTTTCGGCAAGCAGTATTTTTAAACGTGAGTAGTGAGTAGTGAATCGTGAGTTGTGAGTATACATTTACTCACAGTGACCGATAAGACTCACTACTCACGATTCACAACTCACAACTCACAACTCACTACTCACTACTCACAACTCACAACTCACAAAAATGTCTCTCGGCAACCGCATCGCAGCAGAATTAAGAGGTGATCGTACCATCTGGATGATCATCGCCGTACTGAGCCTGTTCAGTATGCTGGCGGTGTATTCGGCATCCGGCTGGGCGGCCTGGACCTCGCGGGGCGGCAACACCACGGTGTTCCTGCTGACGCATACGGTGCGCCTGGCGTTCGGACTCTTTCTGGTGTATGTGTGCCATTTGCTGCATTACCGGCGCTACCAGCAGATCGCACCGTTTTTGATGTTGCTGGCTGTGCCGTTGCTGGCGATTACCCTGTTTTTCGGGTCAAGTATCAACGATGCGAACCGCTGGATCAGTTTTGCAGGTTTTAGTTTTCAGCCTTCCGAGTTTGCGAAAATTGCGCTTGTCATCTACATCGCCCGCGAACTGACCCGCAAGCAGGAATACATCAGCAGTTTCAAGGATGCGTTTCTGCCGATCATCGTGCCGGTGCTGATTATTTGCGGACTCATTGCACCGGCCAACCTGAGTACGGCTTTGCTGCTGTTTATGACCTGCATCCTGCTCATGTTTATGGGCCGTGTGAGCTGGCAGTATATTTTCCTGCTCGGCTTGCTGGGCGTGGTAGTATTTGCCGGTATGGTGGCTTTCGGTCAGTTGTATCCTGAAACGGGCCTGATCCGGGTGGATACCTGGATTTCCCGGGTACAAACTTTCCTGCACAGCGAAGACGGCGGTTACCAGGTGCAGCAGGCTAAAATCGCCATTGCCAAAGGCGGCATCATCGGCGAAGGCCCCGGCAACAGCATGATGCGCAATTATTTGCCTTACTGCAATGCCGACTTTATTTACGCCATCATTTGTGAAGAATACGGCCTGTTGGGCGGCACGGCGGTACTGGTTTTGTATGTGATGCTTTTTATCCGAAATGTAAAATTGGTTACGAAAAGCCCCAAAGCATTCGGCGCTTTCCTGGCCATTGGGCTGAGCCTGCTCCTGACCGTTCAGGCATTGGCCAATATAGCAGTGAATGTGAACCTGGTACCGGCAACGGGACTCACCCTGCCCATGATTTCGATGGGCGGAACGAGTATGTTGTTCACCTGTATTTCGCTGGGCATGATTTTGAGTGTGAGCAAGTTTATTGAGAGTTTGGACTAGTACAGCCGAACCCTGTTCGGCTGAAAAAAACCTTTCACCTTTCCTAACCTTGGTGACTATCTGATATGAGTGAGAAACAATTGAAAGTAATGATAACCGGCGGCGGCACCGGCGGGCACGTTTTTCCGGCCATTGCCATTGCCGATGCCATCAAAAAGTTGAGACCTGAAACGGAATTTCTTTTTGTAGGCGCCAATGGCAAAATGGAGATGGAGCGGGTGCCCAAAGCGGGTTATCCGATTGTAGGACTGAATGTGGCGGGATTCCAGCGGAGTATGAGTTTAAAAAACCTCTCGTTCCCGTTCAAACTGCTTAGCAGCCTGTGGAAAGCGAGAAAAATTGTAAGCGCGTTCAAACCGGATGTGGTGATAGGAACAGGCGGTTATGCCAGCGGGCCGGTGATGCGCAGCGCACAAAGGGCCAACATACCAACCCTCATACAGGAACAAAATTCCTATGCGGGCGTAACCAATAAACTCCTCGGCAAAAGAGCCGAAAAAGTGTGTGTCGCTTATGATCACATGGAGGCATTTTTTCCGGCGGATCGGATCGTATTTACGGGAAATCCGGTGCGCTCGGACATTCTGAACCTGGAGGGAAAACGGGCAGAAGGCCTGCAATACTATGGCCTGGACCCGGAAAAAAGAACAATCGTAGTGATCGGAGGCAGCCTTGGTGCGCGGACCCTGAACAATGCCATGCGCGACAATGTGCAGTTTTTTGAAAAATACGATGGCGTGCAGGTGTTGTGGCAATGTGGAAAGTTCTACGAATACGAGTACAGTGCCTGTGAAACGGCCAAACTGCCGAATGTGCAAATCCGGGCTTTCATCGATCGTATGGATTTGCTGTACGCCGCAGCCGATGTGTTGATTTCGCGAGCAGGTGCATTGAGTATCAGCGAATTGTGTCTGGTAGGCAAACCGGCCATTTTGGTGCCTTCGCCCAATGTAGCGGAAGACCATCAGACTAAAAATGCCCTGGCGCTGGTGGAAAAAGGGGCAGCCCGATTGGTGCGCGATGCGGAAGCAGTGGAGAAAATGATGCAGGAGGCTTTACTGATTTTGGAAAGTGAAGCGCTGGCATTCAGCCTCGGCGAAAGTATCCGACAACTGGGCCGACCGAATGCAGCGAACGCGATAGCGCTGGAAGCGATTGAACTGGTTTATAAAGGTTGATGAGGGTTGATGAGGTTGATAAAGGTTGATAAGGGTTGATGAGGTTGATATTCATCCACTCTAAAAAAGTAAAAATTGCACTGTTTTTCGAGTGGATGAATATCAACCTCATCAACCTTCATCAACCTCATCAACCTTATAAACCCTCATCAACCTTATAAACCCTCATCAACCTTCATCAACATACTTTAAAAATATGAAAATCAACACTTTACTAATCATCCTGGCATTTTTTGCCGTCGTCGCCTGCCAAAAAGCAAACGACAAAAATCCTTCTCTTTTGGGTAAGTGGCAGGGAACAGAGTGGCTGATATTCGACAAACCCGGCGGTATGGACGCTACGCAGGTCAGTTTTGAATTCAAGGAAGACGGCACTTACAATGCCCAATTCGGCAACCAGAACCAAAGCGGTATCTGGCGCACCGAAAAGGATAAACTCTACACCCAGGAGAAGGGAAAAGAGGAAATTATGGTCAAACTGTTGAAAGCAGATGCAGCGGACTTGGTTTTTGAAATGAACCGGGGCGGTCAAAAAGAGACGTTGAAACTTGTTAAAAGGTAAGATATGGAAAGTCACGATCAGGACATACGCTGGATGCAGCGCTTTCAAAACTACAAGAAAGCGCTGTTACAACTGCAAAGAGCGGTTCTGATAAGTATGGAAAGGGAATTGACCGATCTGGAAACCCAAGGACTTATTCAAGCATTTGAATTCACCCATGAACTTGCCTGGAATGTGATGAAAGATTTTTCCGAGTACCAGGGCGACACCAATATCAGAGGTTCCAGAGATGCTACAAGAGCTGCATTTAAAATTGATCTGATAAGCGACGGGGAAGGCTGGATGGACATGATTAAGAGCAGAAATCAGACTTCTCATACTTACAATGAAGCGATAGCAGACGAAATTGCAGAAGATATCCTGACGCGCTATTTCACTCTTTTCAATGCATTCGAGCAAAAAATGGAAAACATCCGTTCAGGTGAACAAAAGTCGCTTTTTTAACCCAAAACGCTATGAAATTCGGATTGAAAGAGTCAGTGGTTGCTCAGTTAAATACCCTTTTCAGCCGGTATGACGGCATAGAACAGGTGGTTATCTACGGCTCTCGTGCAAAAGGAAATTTTAAAAACGGCTCTGACATCGACTTGACAATTACAGGAAATGCAATTGATTATTCAACACTGCTGAAAATAGAAGGAGAAATAGATGATTTGCTCCTTCCTTATATGATTGACTTATCGCTCATAAACCAGATTGAAAACCCCGATTTACTGGAACATATTCATCGTGTAGGAAAGGTTTTTTATCAAAAACAGCACGATGACGAATTGAACAACAACAACATGGAATTCAACGCGATTAAAAAAATCTATTTCATCGGCATCGGCGGCATCGGCATGTCGGCCCTGGCCCGCTACTTCCACCTGCACGGTGCGGAGGTGCATGGCTACGACCGCACGGAAACGGACCTGACTCGTGCGCTGGCTGCCGAAGGAATGTTGATCCATTACGACGACGACCTGAAATATATCCCGAAAAGTGTTGATTTAGTGGTGTTTACGCCGGCAGTTCCCAAAGAACACGCGGAGTTGAACTGGTTCCTGGACAACAGTTATCCGGTAAAAAAACGGGCCGAAGTACTCGGCATCATCAGCCGCGCCAAACGCTGCATCGCCATTGCCGGCACCCACGGCAAAACGACCACCAGTACCATGACCAGCCACCTGCTGCGTGCCTGCGGCGTGGATGCCACGGCTTTTGTGGGCGGTATCTCGCTCAACCTCGGCAGCAATTTCGTGGAAGGCAAAAGCGACTGGGTGGTGGTGGAAGCCGATGAATACGACCGCAGTTTCCTGCACCTGCACCCCGAAATCGCCGTGCTGAATTCCATCGACCCCGATCACCTCGACATCTACGGCACCGAAGAAGCCGTGGTGGAATCCTACAAACAGTTTGTACGGCAGATCAAACCGGGTGGCAAATTCATTTACCGCCACGGCCTGCCCCTGGAAGATGTGGCGGCTGAATTGCGCGCAAGCGGCCGGCAGGTATTTAGTTTCGGGATAGAAGAAGGCGATTACGAGGCGTTCAACGTGCGGGTAGCAGACGGGCAAATGGCTTTCGGCCTGCGTTCCACCATTTTTGACTGGACGGACCTGCGGCTCAATTATCCCGGCAAACACAACGTGCTCAATGCCACGGCCGCCATCGCAGCCACCTTGTCGGCAGGCGGATTTTCGGAACTGCTTGCTGTGGCTTTGGCGGGTTTCAAAGGGGTGAAACGCCGCTTCGAATACATCGTGCGCAACCCGGAACTGGTGTACATCGACGACTACGCACACCACCCCGCAGAACTCGAAGCCGTAATCGGCGCCGCTAAAATGATGTATCCCAACCGCAAAGTAACCGGCATTTTTCAGCCGCACCTGTACACCCGCACCCGCGATTTCGCGGAAGGGTTTGCACAAGCGCTGGACCTGCTCGACGAGTGTATACTCCTGGATATTTACCCGGCCCGCGAACAAGCGATACCGGGCGTTACAGCCGCCATGATCGCCGGGCTGATGCAAAACAAAAACGTAAACCTGACCACAAAATCTCAATTGCTGAATTTGCTGAAAACCAAACAAATAGAAGTGCTGATGACCATGGGCGCCGGCGATATTGATACCATGATAGAACCGATCAAAAGCCTGCTGACCACAAATACCAAACCCATTTGAGTATTTGAAGATGTGAGTATTCGAGTATCTGACTGATAACGAATCATTTATACTCAAATACTCAAATCCTCAGAAGTCAAACAACCAATAACTGATAACAAAAAATGAAGGTACCACGTCTCCGTTACGATCGCTTCGCCTGGGTGGCATTCCTGCTCCTGGTGGCCGTGGCATTGTTTTCGGCGATCGGGCGGAAGAAAAACAGTTTTGCGGATAGTGTGGAAGTAGCAGTGACTCCCCTCGCCGGCGGCGACAAACTCATCAGCGAACGGGACGTCAGGCAGGCGCTGCTACGCTCCTTCGGCAACACCCTCGAAGGTACCGAACTGGCTTTGCTGGAAGTGGAACGTATGGAGCGGGTGCTGGAAGAAGACCCGTTTATCCTGGATGCGGAAATATATGTCGACCAGTTAAATGTGCTGCACGTAACCATTGTCCAGCGCGAGCCTTTGGTGCGGATTCTGGACAACAACGGCGGCAATTATTACCTCGATAAAAACGGCGTTAAAATGCCGGCTTCCAAAAACTTCGCGGCCAGGGTGCTGGTGGCTACTGGCAACCTGGCGCCGTACACAGCGGAGTTTCGGAATAAAAGAAAAAGCACCCTGAAAGACCTTTTTAACCTGACGCAGACCTTGATGGCAGACGAATTTTTGGCCTCCTTCATCCAGCAGGTACACGTGAACAATGCGGGCGATTTTATCCTCGTGCCACTGATCGGCGACCAGAAAATTGTGCTGGGCAGCACCCGGAAACTGGAAGACAAACTGAGGCGACTGAAGATATTTTACCAGGAAGGAATGCCCTATGAAGGCTGGCGAAAATACGAAACAATTAATTTGAAGTACAATGGGCAGGTGGTTTGTAAGAAATAAGTGATGCTGAATATCAACCCTCATCAACCTTTATCAAGCCTCACCAACAAAAAAATTTGAAACAAAATATTTAAAATACTATTTTTGTCGCGGGAAAGAGTTTCGCATCGCGGCAGGAACACAAAACAAACTGAAACTCGACCACTTAAACAGAAACGTTATGACGGAATTACTCCCACAACCCCATGATGTTGTCGTTGCCTTAGACATCGGCACCACCAAGGTATGTTGTCTC
>JALHMA010000342.1 GCA_022844265.1 Saprospiraceae bacterium
TGAATGATGAATGATGAATGATGAATGATGAATGATGAATGATGAATGATGAAAAAATTCTTAATTTATTGAAAATCAATTCTTTAAAAAAATAAAAACAGAATTTACGTCACCTGTCAAGCCAAATATTCATCGTTCATCATTCATCATTCATCATCCCTCATCCCTCATCCCTATTTCTTAATGACCGGCTGCGTCACACTCCATTCCCTGGCAATGATTTCAACCCAGTAAAAACCGGCATCCAGGGCGCTTAAATCGAGGGAGTTCGCGGCGTTTAATTGGCTGAGTACCAATTTTCCGGCGACGTCTCTGACACGCAGTGATTCAAACTGCAAGCCTGCGGGTGAGAACGACAAGAGTCCACTCGCAGGATTTGGGAAAATACGAATGTCTGGTGTTCCGGTTTTATCTTCCGTCGAACTCATACAAGCATCTTCTACCGCTTCCTCGGAATTGCAGCCCGTACTGTTACCGGAAATGGCGACAAAAGAGGCCGGAGCCACCAGGTACTCGCAAATCGCCTGTACCGCGCAATCGCCCAGCAAAGAATTGCCAGTGATAACCAACGGGCCGTTTAAATCCACTGCATGGTTGAGCGCAGTAATATCGTTCAGTAATGTGTTGTTTTCGATACGAAGATCGTTTCCGACATACTCCAGCCCGTCTAAACCATCCAAAGATTCAAGTGAAACGTTTTCAAAAATGGCCAGCGTGTTGCCCACCCATCTTAATTGTTCGAGGCCGTGCAGGGAGGTGATAGAATCGTGTCCCCATACCTGGAAAATACCGGCAACACTATCCAATTTTTCCAGGCCTTCAAGGTCGCGAACATGATCGTTGTTGCCAACGTAAAAAAAGTCACCTTCCACGGCAGTAAGTTGTTCGAGACCATCTAAACTTTCCAACCTGGGGTTGTTTTGTACCCGCATCGCCAAGCCTACCGACTGCAGATTTGCCAGACCCCGCAAATTTTCAAGGCTGTCGTTGTTCGAGATCAGCAGATCGCCGGAGATCCGTTCCAGGTGAATCAAACTGTCCAGATTTTTGATGCCGGCGCCTAAGACATATACCGTGCCCCCAACTACCTTACACCCCGGATAAGCGCTGGTAAAACCGTCAATTTGTGACTGTGCAGTGAATGTAATACCTGCCGGGAGGCAGTTTTGGCCGGCCAGGGCCAATTGAAAAAAGGCAATGAAAAGGATTGTACATTGGGTTTTCATAATTGTTGATTTTGAGTAAAAAAATAGTTTCTATGTCCGAGACTTCCCCGGACACGGCAGTATAATGAATAAAAAAATGCTAGTTATTGCCGAAAAATTCGGCCTGGCCTAAATTTGGGTTTAACACCCTGATATCAAAGGTTCTGTACTATCTAAACTTCCAAAACCTTTCAAACCTGACTATAATAGAAGGATAATAATACAAATGTAGATAGCAGTTTGTACATTTTCAAATTTCCGGCTTAGACAGTTGAAATACATATTTGCCTTTATTGGCAAAGAATAATGGAAGACTGGAAGAAATTTCACCTTTCCTATCCCGATAAAATGATGATATTCGCCACATCTAAATCCGTTTGAAACGGCTGGTATCATGCGTACATTCATTCTTTCATTCATAGCGTTCGCAGGCGCACTTACTTGTTGGTATGCCTGCCGCAGTACTGCCGGCAGCGACGAAATACCCGCCGCCATCAGTTACAATTTCCATGTCCGGCCGATTCTCTCCGACAAATGTTTCAAGTGCCACGGCCCCGATAAAAATCAATTGAAGGCTGGCTTGCGACTGGATAATGCCGAAAGCGCGTACGCGCCATTGCAGGAAACAAAAGGCGCGTACGCCATTGTGCCGGGCCAACCGGAAGCATCGGAACTAATGAAACGGATCACTTCAAAAGACCCGGATTACCAAATGCCGACGCCGGAATCGCACCTCGGGACTTTAACTGACCGCGAAATCCAGATACTGGAAAAATGGATTGCACAGGGCGCCACTTATGAAAAGCACTGGGCTTTGTTGCCGCCGGTCAAAACCGACCTGCCAAAGTTATCGGATAAAAACTGGGCCAGGAATGAAATCGACTATTTCACCCTCGCCAAAATGGAAGGGCAAAACCTGTCGCCCAACCCTGAAGCCGGGGCTGAATATTTGCTCAAACGCGCTGCGATGGATCTGACCGGATTGTTGCCCACCGAAGCTGAAATGGACGTTTTTTTATCCGACAACTCCGGCGATGCCTACGAAAATGCTGTGGACAGGTTGCTCGCCACACCGCAATACGGCGAAAAAATGGCCCTGCACTGGCTGGACATTGCCCGGTACTCCGATAGTTACGGCTACCAGGACGACAACATTCGCAGCCAATGGCCATACCGGGACTGGGTGATCCACGCTTTTAACAGCAATATGCCTTACGACCGGTTTGTTACCTGGCAACTCGCCGGCGACTTGCTGCCCGAGGCCGGAAAAGAACAGATTTTGGCGACGGCTTTTCTCCGCAACCACAAATACACCGAAGAAGGCGGGGTGATCCCGGAGGAGTACCGCGTGGAATACGCGCTCGACAAAGTAAAAACCTACACCCGGGGCATACTGGCCCTGACGGTGGAATGCGCACAATGCCACGACCACAAGTACGACCCCGTTTCACAAAAGGACTATTACCAGCTGTTCGGCTTTTTCAACACCTCCAAAGAAGCCGGTTTTGAAGGAGATGTGAGCGTCTCCAAACCCGCCAAAAAGCCCATTCTGACGCTGACAGATGCAGAAGTCAAAAATATCCTGACTTTTATCAACAAGCGCGATACCGCTGCCGTGACGGTATCCGTCATGGGCGAACTGGATACGCCACGGACTACTTACATCCTGAACCGCGGCGCATACGACAAGCACGGAGAGGTGGTGCAACCGGCCGCATTGGCAGCGGTAATGCCTTTTGATACGCTCGTTTACCCGCGCAACCGCCTCGGTCTGGCGCAATGGACCGTCACCAAAGAGAATCCGCTGACGGCCCGGGTGTTCGTCAACCAACTCTGGCAGGAGTTTTTTGGAACAGGGTTGGTCAAAACCACCGGCGATTTTGGCATGCAGGGTCATTTGCCTACGCACCCGGAATTACTCGACTGGCTGGCGGTCGATTTTATGGAGCACCAATGGGACATCAAACGATTGGTCAAACAGATTCTGATGTCTGCCACCTATCGCCAATCGTCGCAGGTCACAGCGCAACACCTGGCCATCGATCCTGACAACCAGTTCCTGGCCCGGTCGCCCCGCCTGCGTTTTAAAGCGGAAATGATCCGCGATATGGTGCTGTCAACCAGCAACTTATTGGTGAAGGAAATAGGCGGTCCCAGCGTAAAACCTTACCAACCTAAAGGATTGTGGGAAAACACCACTTCAGGACGGGGCGTATTGCGAATCTACGAACAGGACAGCGGCCCCGATTTGTACCGCCGGGGAATGTACACGTTCATCAAACTTACGTTGCCGCCGCCCGTCATGGCCGTATTTGATGCCAGCAACCGCGACCAATGCGAGGTAACCCGCGTACGTACGAATACGCCCTTACAGGCTTTTGTGATGATGAACGACCCGACGGTGCTGGAGGCTTCCCGTGTATTAGCGCAGCGTTTGCTAGCCAATGATCAGGGTATCGATGGGAAAATCGCCGCCGCTTTCCGCACGATTATTTGCCGGAAAGCATCGCAGAAAGAAATGAGTATTTTGCAGGCGTATTACAACGAACAATTGCAATTGTTCCGGGAAAAAAAACTGGACGCGCTGAAAACCCTGGCCATCGGCGATTCGCCGGTGGATAAAACCCTGGACGCAGACCAATCCGCTGCTTTGATGAAAGTGGTGAATACGATTTATAATTTGGAAGAGGCGATCACGAGGGGGTGATGGGAGGTTTGATGGTTTGAGAGGTTTGATGGTTTGGGGTAGTAACTCTTGGCTTTGAGTTACCACCCCAAACCATCAAACCTCTCAAACCATCAAACTTTAAAACCATCAAACCAACACTGAATAATACTACATATCATGGAAAAACACATCCTCGAGCACGGTTTGAATATGAACCGACGGAAGTTTTTGTCGCGGCTCAGCCTCGGCCTGGGCAGTATAGCCTTAGGCTCGTTATTGGTTCCCGACCTGTTTTCCGGCAGCGAGGAAGAGATGATTATGGCCGGATTGCCGCATTTTGCCCCCAAGGCAAAGCGCGTTATTTATTTGTTCCAAAACGGAGCGCCTTCGCAACTGGACTTGTTTGATTACAAACCGAAATTGCGGCAAATGCAGGGCATGGAACTCCCCGATTCTGTCAGAAAAGGACAGCGCCTCACGGGCATGACTTCCAACCAGAAATCGTTTCCACTGGCGGGTTCCAAATTTGCTTTTCAGCAATACGGGCAACACGGCGCATGGCTCAGCGAATTACTGCCCTACACCTCCAAAGTGGTCGACGATTTGTGTTTTATCAAAACCATGTACACCGAAGCCATCAACCACGACCCGGCGCTGACCTTTTTTCAAACCGGCGCACAGGTGGGCAACCGCCCGAGTATGGGCGCCTGGCTGAGTTACGGCCTGGGCAGCGAAAACAAAAACCTGCCGGCATTTTGCGTATTGCTGTCAAAGGGAAAAGGCAACAGTCAGGGTGTTTATTCCAAATTGTGGACCAACGGTTTTCTGGATTCCGTACACCAGGGCGTACAATTCAGCAATGGTGAAAACCCGGTATTGTACCTCAACAACCCGGATGCCATTGACAAAACGGACCGGCGGCGGATGCTGGACCGCGTCGCCAGCCTGAACGAGGAAAATTTCAAAACATTTGCCGATCCTGAAATCAAAACCAAAATACAGCAATACGAAATGGCTTTCCGGATGCAAACGGCCATCCCTGAAGTGACCGATGTCAGTGGCGAACCGGAAAGTATCGTCAAACTCTACGGCCCGGAGTGCCTGGTGCCGGGCACCTATGCTGCCAATTGCCTGCTGGCCCGAAAACTATCGGAAAGCGGTGTGCGCTTCGTGCAGTTGTACCACCAGGGCTGGGATGCGCACGACAACCTGCCGGCACAAATTGTGGGTCAATGCAAGGACACCGACCAGGCATCGGCAGCGCTGATCACAGACTTGAAACAACGCGGCTTATTGGATGAAACCCTGGTCATCTGGGGCGGCGAATTCGGACGCACCAACTACTGCCAGGGCGTTCTGACGCCCGACAATTACGGCCGCGATCACCACCCGCGTTGTTTTACCATCTGGATGGCGGGCGGCGGCATACAACCCGGCGTGTACGGCGAAACGGATGATTTCGGTTACAACATCGCATCCGATCCGGTGCATGTACACGATTTTCAGGCCACGGCGCTCCACCTGCTCGGATTAGACCATGAAAAATTAGTGTACAAACACCTCGGACGGCGGTATCGCCTGACGGACGTGGAGGGAAAGGTGGTGCGGGGGGTGATTGCGTAGTGAAGAGGTGACATCTGCGAGGCACGAGCAGGTGTTATCTCGAAACGAAAGGATTGAAAGACGGAGAAACAATACCGTTTCGAGATGTCACCTGCTCGTGCCTCGCAGATGACACCTCTTCACTGGCCACCGTGTTGCGCTCAACCCTCAACAATCTCAACTACTCAACATTCAAGAACGACATGCACAGAAGAGACTTCCTACTCAACACCTCGCTCGGCCTCGCAGGCGCCCTGTACGTACCCAAACTATTGACTCAAAACGATATGATATTAGGACACAACCAAAAGCGCTACCGCATCAACACAAAATGGAGTCAGGCCGATGTCAGCCGAAACCCTGTGAATGACTGCCATGAAATGGTGCAGGATCAAAAAGGGCGCATCCTGTTGCTCACCAACGAAACGCGGAACAACGTCCTGATTTATGATAAAAACGGCCAACTGCTGGATGCCTGGGGGACGGAATACCCGGGCGCGCACGGCCTTACGCTGTTCAATGAAAACGGCGTCGATGTGCTGTTCATCTGCGACAACACCCGCCACCAGGTCATAAAAACAAGCATCGACGGGAAGGTTTTGATGACGCTCGATTATCCGAAAGAAACAGGCATGTACGAAAAACCGGAGGAGTATATCCCGACCGAAACGGCCATTGCACCCAATGGCGACATTTACGTAGCCGATGGGTACGGAAAGGATTTTATTATCCAATACGATGCCCAGGGGCGTTATATCCGCCATTTTGGGGGACGCGGCGAAGGTCCGGAGCATTTGTTGAATGCGCATGGCGTTTGTGTGGATGCACGGGACAAGGCCAATCCTTGCCTGATCGTTTGTTCGCGCCAGCAAAATGCATTTAAACGGTATGATTTTGA
>JALHMA010000343.1 GCA_022844265.1 Saprospiraceae bacterium
TTGTTTGTGCCGCTCGCTGAGTTCGAGCAAGAGATTGAACAGGGCCTGAACAGACGACGTAACTTCCTGTAATTCAGTGCGTAAGAACAGTTTTATATCCACGGCCACCTGGTCGTTTCGGCTGCGACCTGCGTGTATTTTTTTACCCGCGTCGCCGATGCGCTGGGTGAGCAGGTACTCCACCTGCGAATGCACGTCTTCCATGTCCGGCTCGATCCTGAATTTTCCGGCGCGTATATCTTCGAGGATCAGGTTGAGTTCGCGGTGGATAAGCGTTCGCTCGGCCGGGTCCAGCAATCCCACTTTTTCCAGCATCTGCGTATGCGCCAGCGAACCGATCACATCGTGTTCGGCCAGCAGCACATCGAATTCGCGGTCGCGCCCCACGGTAAACGTTTCGACGAGCGCGTGGGTGGCGGTATTGTTTTTACTCCAAAGCTTCATAAAAAGAAGTGAGAGGTGAGAGAGTGAGAGGGTGAGAGGTGAGAAGTGAGAGGCGTAGATTACACCGCTTCGCATTTGGGATGAAGATTAAAGAAAAAGAAATTACATGATAGAGTGGCAAATATCAACCTCATCAACCTTTATAAACCTTTATAAACCCTCATCAACATTTTCCAACAAACGGATATACAACGCAATGCCTTCTTCAATCTCATTTACATAAATAAATTCGTCGGCCGTATGGCTGCGGGCGCTGTCGCCGGGCCCCATTTTCAGGGCGGGAAAAGGCATCAGCGCTTTATCGGAAGTGGTGGGAGAGCCGTACACCGTTCGACCGAGGGCCAGGCCCGACTGCACCAGCGGGTGTTCCGGCGGAATAAGGGATGAACGTATCCGCAAACTGCGCGGCTCCACGCTGCATTGCACGTTGGCACGAACCGTTTCCAGCACCTGTTCGAGTGTATAACATTCATTGACGCGGACATCCACGGTAAAACGGCATTCATCCGGCACCACGTTGTGTTGTGTCCCGGCCTGTATCATGGTGACCGACATTTTGACCGGGCCGAGGAATGCAGATGTTTCCGGGAACCGGTATTGCAGGAACCAGTTTATATCATTCAGCGCTTTGTAAATAGCGTTTTCACCTTCTTCGCGGGCTGCGTGGCCTGATTTGCCGTGCGCCACGCAATCCAGTACCATCAATCCTTTTTCGGCTATGGCCAATTGTATTTGGGTCGGTTCGCCGACAATGGCGCAGTCGATCGCGCCCAGTTCCGGCAGCAGCAATTCCACCCCGTTTTTACCGGAAATTTCTTCTTCGGCACTGGCAGCATACACCAGGTTAAAAGGCATATCCTTTTGATCAAAAAAATACAAAAAGGCAGCCAGCAAGGCCACCAGCGGGCCACCGGCGTCGTTGCTGCCGAGGCCGAACAGTTTACCATCCAGTATTTCAGGCGTAAAAGGGTCGCGGGTGTATCCTTTATTGGGCTTGACCGTATCGTGGTGCGAGTTGAGTAAAATGGTAGGCCGGGCAGCGTCAAAATGCAGGTTGCGCGCCCACACGTTGTTTTGCAGGCGATGGGTGGGAACTCCCTTTTTTTGTAAAAAATCATCCAGCAACGCAGCCGTGTCCGCTTCTTCCCGGCTAAAGGAAGGCGTAGCAATCAACCGTTGCAGCAGTTGTATCACCTCGCTCGTCAGTTGCTTGATATTTGCATTGTTGTTTGGCATCTCACTTCGATTATGCAGCCCTTTTTGAGTATTTGGAGATTCGAGTATTTGAATATAATGCATTGGTTATCAGTTAAATACTCAAATACTCGCATCTTCAAATACTCAAGTTTAGTCATTCGTCGTACATCTCGATCAAAGTCCCGTTTTTCCCGGCCACCAGTTCAGGCAGTTTTTCCGCCTGCCCGATAATCACTTTCCGCACACCTTTTTTCAGCGCAGCAAAAGCATTGTCCAATTTGGGAATCATACCGGCGGTAATGACCTTTTCCGATCTCAATTGCCGGTATTGTTCGAGGTGCAGGGTTGGCATCCTGCTGTTTTCATCCGTTACATCCAGCAAAACGCCACTTTTTTCAAAACCGAAAATGAGTTGCACTGCAAAAGCCGTGCTCATAGCCTGCGCTATTTCCTGCGCGATGGTATCGGCATTGGTATTGAGCAACTGGCCGGCGCCGTCATGCGAAAGCGGCGCCACCACGGGCGTGAGCCCCTGCCCTATCCAGCGGTCGAGCAGCGGAATATTGACCGAATCGATGTCGCCTACCCAGCCGTAGTCGATGCTCGGGTGCTGCCGTTTGTGGGCGCGCAGCAGGTCGCCGTCGGCGCCGCAAACACCCAGCGACGGGCAACCCAGCGCCTGAAGCCGCGCTACGATCTGTTTGTTGACCAGGCCGCCGTACACCATCGTCGCAATACGCAGGGTTTCCGCATCGGTGATGCGCCGTCCGTCGATCATTTGCTGGGGAACACCCAGACGTTCAGCGAGTTGTGTGGCCTGCCTGCCACCGCCGTGCACCAGTATTTTAGCGCCGGGCAAGGCAGCAAAATCTGTCAGGAAAGTCAGTAGCCGCGTGTCGTCGTCGAGTATATTACCGCCGATTTTTACAACATTGAGTGTGATTTTTTTCATGGAACGTTTTTAAACGCTGATGGAAAAACATCGGGTCTGTTGGTTAGAGCGGCCAAAAGTAGGGAAATCGACTATGATACTTTTGAATTTTGTGTGGGCAGGATTTTTTTACAGGCAGCCTTTTGAAAAATGAATTGACATTGATCATGAAACGTGCGGGGTCGTAAGACCCTACGGTTAAACATCTAAAACATTGATTATGAGGCTACTTACCACAATCATTTTTCTTTTTACTCAGATAACCTTCATACAAGCCCAACACAACCCCACCTCCGTCTGGATCGCCGATTTTACCAAAACCAAAGCCGGACACCGCGCCGAACTATTGTATTACCTGGAGCAAAACTGGAAACTTTACCGCGATTCTGCCTTGGCCAAAGGCTACATCAGCGGCTACCGGCTCCTGGAAACCACGCCCGATTCACTCGGCGATTTTGACTTTATTCTGCTGACGGAATTCCCGGATAGCGCCGCTTTGCACCATGTAGAGGCCAATTTTCAACCCATGATGAAGGCGCTGCGGCCTTCAGGTCCGGTGTTGCTGAACCAGATCAAAGCCGCTGAGTTCCGGGAGTTAAAATTCAATAAAGACGCCCGAACGGTATTTGCGGCACAAGCCAAATCTCTTCCCAAGGTCAATATCCCGCAAACGCCGGAAAACCTCGAACGCCTGCGCGCCATCAACCGGGATATCTGGACGCCGTTTTCAGAGGCATATGCCGGCAATGATGCAGGCAAATACCTTTCCCTGCACACCGCAGATTTTATCCGGGCCAATGGCGGACAATGGGCGGGTGTCAAAAACCTGGCGGAATATGGCGCAAGTGTACAAACCAATTTTGCCCGCAATGCGGAGAACGGGCGCAAGGCCAGGATCGACTTCACCTTTTTTGAACGGGTGGCCGGGCCTGAAACCGCCTCCGAACGCGGCATTTACCGCTACACGGACATTCCTAAATCGGGCGATCCGCGCAGTTTTTACGGTAAATTCCACGTTTTTCACCGCAAAGTGAACGGCGTCTGGAAAATCGCCGTCGATTACGACAGCGATGAAGACGGCACGATCGGGGAAGCGGATTTTCGGGCGGGACTCGCACCGGATGTGTTTGTGCGGTAGTACTTTTTTGAGTATTTGATGATTTGAGTATTCGAGTATCTGACTGGTAATCAAATCTTTATACTCGAATACTCCTGACGCTGCCATAGTTATCGGGCAGACTTCAATTCATACAACATTGCGGACTTCATATTAACGGCGCCGTTCACGCTTTCAAAACGAATCCTGCTGAATTTTTTTGTAGGAAAGAAAATATCGGTCATGACCGTCTCGCCGCCGTCGGCAAACAGTTCGCAGGAAGCCACATCAAAAAGCAGGTGCATTTTCAACGTTTTGTCTTTCCGCCACCTGGGCGCGATATGGCGTTTCACCGCAAATTTGTCCGAAAAACGAATGTCTCCGGAACGGGTACGGTCGCTGAAAAATTCATTCCTGCCGGCATCGAAGCCAACGCGGTATTCTTCTCCATTTGCATTGGAAAGCACTATGGTAAAGGTGGATGTTGCGTTTTCCGGAAACTCCAATTCCAGCAGAACCTCCATTGAAGCGGGGTCAAGGTCGTATTTGGGCGACACAAAAAACGAACCATTCAAGGGTTGGCTGGTGATGGGAAGCGCATTTTTACGCAAGTTTTCCAACTCTTTCACGGGTTGTGAAACAAGCCGAAGCCCGGCTGCTGTTTTTTTGAGTGCCAATGTCCGTGGCAAAGTCATGGCACTGCGCCATCGCTTTGTAGGAACCACCTGTGCATAATCCCAATTCGACATCCAGCCCATAAACAGCCGGCGGCCGTCCGATTTGGGGATATCCGACCAGGTTACACCGGCGTAATTGTCCCGCCCCCAATCGAGCCAGACGCCCTTGCCGTTTTGAACCGAAGTGGCAAAATCCGGGTCCAGTGTAAACGTTTTACCATCAAAGTCGCCCACAAAATACTGGGTGCCGGAGCCGCCGTTGGCAGCGCCGGGATTCAGGCTCAGCAGCAGTACCCACTTTGTGCCCGCGTCAGGCGGTGACTTCAAGTCACCGCCTGACGCGCCCTGTTCCACTGCCATCGGGAAAAAATCAGGACATTCCCAGACGCCTCCTCGGGCGCCCAGGGTTTTGCCGAAATCACTCAGGTGTTTCCAGTTTTTCAGGTCCGGCGAGCTCCAGAATTTCACATGATCCTGGGCGGCGAATACCATGATCCATTGTTTGGAGCCTTCGTGCCAGATCACTTTCGGATCGCGGAAGTCCCTGATTTTCTGCGTATTAGGCACAACGGGGTTGCCCGGGTATTTCGTCCAGGTTCGGCCCTTGTCATTGCTGTATGCAAGACTCTGGTACTGAAAATCGCTACGACCGGCTTTTTCACCCTCCATATCGTGGTGTGTGAAAATGGCGACCAAAGGTGGTTTCCCGTTTATGCCAAAACCGCTGGTATTGTTCCAATCCACCACTGCACTGCCGGAAAATATCATGCCCAGGGAGTCGGGGTACAGCGCGATGGGCAGGTGTTCCCAATGCACCATATCCTTGCTCACCGCATGGCCCCAGTGCATAGGCCCCCAAACCGTCGAGTCCGGGTAGTGTTGATAAAAAAGGTGGTATTCGCCTTCAAAAAACACCATGCCATTGGGATCGTTCATCCACATTTTAGGCGGGGTCAAATGGAAAAACGGGCGGTGGGGTTCATCATTTTTAGTGGATATATTCTGGATAGTGTGGCAGCCAAAAATGAGCAGTAGGCAACAGAAAAAGGTTGTGTTTTTTACCATGACAGGGTGATTGTTAAATATGCTCACTACGAAGGCCGCAGTGGAGGCCTATCGGCTTGGGCGCGATCGAAAACGGTAGTCAGTTATCCGTTATTAGTTATCAGTGTTGATAATCAAGCATTTGTAAAGAATTTAATCTAAACTAATATCGACGAATTAGTTACCGTCAAACCATCAAATATTTCCAAAGGTCTGACAAACCCGATGAAAGGTGGCAGATCATTTTTTACGACAATTTTAAAATTAAATTTTAAATTTGTCTGGATAATTATGGATAAAATTCACGGCTTCTATTTATCTGAATATGAGTGGATGCCGCGTTTACGACCGAAATACTGATGACTGCCCTGTAGTACAGGTAGGCTATACAGCATTTACGGTAGTAAACATCCATTTCATCCCAAATAATCAGCACAAATGAAAATTATGCTCGATTTTGACGCCTATTACAGTTCGTCAAATAGCAAAAGATATGCAACGCCGACAATTCCTCGCCCAAAGCACCCTCGCCACCGCCGCCCTGCTCACACCGGCCAGTCTCCTGTGCAGCGCTCCCGACAACCGCCCGCTCGGCATCGCTTTGGTGGGACTGGGCAATTACGCCACCAACCAACTGGCGCCCGCCCTGCAGCAAACCAAAAACTGCCGCCTGGCAGGTATCGTGACCGGTTCGCCCGAAAAGGCCGCCATCTGGAAGGCGAAGTACAATATCCCGGACAAAAACGTCTACAATTACGAGACCTTCGACCGCATCCGCGACAATCCCGACATCGATATTGTGTACGTGGTATTACCCAATTCGATGCACGCGGAATACACGATCCGGGCAGCTAAAGCGGGCAAACATGTGATTTGTGAAAAACCGATGGCGCTCAACGTCCGCGAATGCGAACAAATGATCGAAGCCTGCGCCACAGCAAACGTGCAACTGGCTATCGGATACCGCCTCTATTACGAGCCGCA
>JALHMA010000344.1 GCA_022844265.1 Saprospiraceae bacterium
CAATCAACGGGGCTTCCCGGTGGCTCGAAGCCATTGCCGTTGTCAGCGACAAAAAGGCAAATATTGCCGCCAGACTATTTTTAAAAAATGATTTCATCGTATTGATTTTTAATATTTTATGAAATTTGATTTACCACATAGTTCACAATAGTTTTTGCACATAGGACACATAGAAAAACAGTGTCGGGCTATGTGATCTATGTGATAGTCCTATGTACCTATGTGGTAAAAACTTTGTTTGCCACATAGTTCACAATAGTTTTTGCACATAGGACACATAGAAAAACGGCGTCAGGCTATGTGATCTATGTGGTAGAAAATTACTCATCCAGACCGTTCCAGGGCGCTGCCACGTAAGGGAATGTGGATTTAAACGGCTTGTCGTTGCCATTCACACCGGTGCGGTAAGTGAGTACATCGATCAGGTCCTGGCTAACCGGGTTGGCGCCATCGAAATCGTCGTACCAAAGGCCGATGGCAGCCAGCACTACGCCTGAAACGGCTTGCAGTTCGATCAGCGTGGCGTCATCTTCCAGGCGGCGACCGTTGGGGAAACCGTCCATGTTCGGGATGAATTCCAGATCGGTTGTGGTGTTGTATTCCGGATCGGTGAGTCCCAGTACTGCTGCCTGAATCAGGCCTTCGGAACTGAATTTCGGGTCGTCGCGCGGCGTAACCGGAACCGCCATGTTCAGTCGGAGCATATCGGCTACGCTGGGCAGGAAGTTGTTGATAAATGGTTTGCCGACGGCCAACGGGTCGCCGTTTTTGCCGGTTGCCAGTTGGTAAGGTGGCAGGTTCGGCACACCGGTATTGAACACCGGCCAGATGTCGACCGAGCGGGCGCTGCCTGCGGCAGGCAACAGCAAGGTACCGAAAATATCATCGTCGAGGGCGGTTCCATCCAGGGCTGGATTGCCTTTCAGGCTATACAGACCGTCTTTTTTGTAACCGAAATCGAATGCGCCCAGCGAGTTGGTTTGGATGCGCAGCGGAGCGAATGCAGGTACAGCGCCGCCGAAAAAGCGATCGTCCATGTACAGCGCCAGTTCAGGATTCCAGAAAAACTGATCCAGGAACTTATCGTACACATCTTCATAAGCAGGCAGGGAGTTCCAGTAATCCTTGAAAGCGGTTGGAATAATCACCTCGTTGGCCAATGGCATACCGAGGCGGGATACCTGCACCCAGTCGCCGGCGTCATTGAGCGTGCCGTTTGTGTTCAGGGTGCGCATGGCGGGGCGGCTGGCAGAAGCCCACACGCCGATCACGAAATTCGGATCGAGAATGTTGACAGGCGTGGCAGCCACACCGGCTTTCAGCAGGGTAGTGATCGGAATCTGGATACAAATGCTGTGTACGTTGAATTTGCCGATGCCGTCGCGGCTTGGGCCATCCTGACGCGGCAGGTTGCCAAGGTCGAATACACCGCCCAGGTCTACAAAGAACGGGTCGTCTGCAGGGCCGCAAAATACCTTTTCACCGGTGCTGGCTGTAGTAATAGCCCCCGTGATCAGGCTTTCGTAGTCGGCAGCGCCCAGACCAACGCCGCTCTGAATAGAGCGTGGGCCGATATTGGGCGGCGGTACGATACCATTCTCTACGATGGTTTGCCAGTTTTGGCCGCCATCCGTGGAGCGTTCGAGTTTGTAAGATGCGCGCAGGTTTTGTTTGCCCAGGCGGATATTGAAGAATGTGGTGGGGTCTTCATTTACCCGGGTAAACGTAAAACGATACGTGATCTCGTCGCCAAATTTGCTGGCATCATTGTCAATGTGTATTTCGTAACGGATGTTTTCGCCGAACGTATTGTAGTTCGGGCCGCCGTAAGGCAATTCCGCCGGAATGTAATTGGCAATGATGGTAATCGTGTTCGGATTGTCGGGGCTTCTAAAAGCGTACAAGTCCGTGTTGTCCGCAAGCGGATCGTTGGCGATGAGCGGCGCTTCGCGGTGCGAAGATGCTTTTAACGTGTTGAAAATCAACAGAAAAAGCATAGCAGTCACCCCCCAACGCAGTGGTTGGAAATGGTAAGTGTTCATACAGATACTGTAAAATGTTGGTGAAAAAAAGAAAGAATTGGTAGGACGCGTGTCCGTTTTTTGTGTGACGCAGTCAGAGCGGATGCAGTACTTCAACCGGCGTATGATGCGTGTTTTAACTTACGAGGAAGACATAGATTTAGTTTTTAAAAAGTTAAAAAATGTACAAACTCCTTAGACCTACATGGCACATTGGCTACGTAAGTCTGAACGGAAGGGGTATGATATGTTGCGTTTACAGGGAATGGAGTGCCATTGGGTGGCGGTACAGGCACTTCCAGACTGTACAAACCAACCAAAGTGACCGGGCTGCCAAAAAGGCCTCCGGTCGTTATTTTCCAACGAATAACAGGTGTATATTGAAAGGACACAATGACGTGCGCCTCAAGGAAATCGCTTATTTTAAATGACTTGGCAGGGACCGGAGCCGCGCCATGTTCGCCGCCGGGTTCGGATGCCGCCTCGGCTATTTCACTGTGCACATGGGCATTGCCATCGTGCAAGTGTACGGTTTCCACGTGGTGCTGGTACCAGAGCAGGTGCGCCAATCCGTCTGCTAGCACCGGGAAGATCGGGCGGCATGAAACGCTGATGTAAATCAGCAGCAGACAGGTGGCGAGGAATCTCATGATCTAAAAAAAGAGAATTTAAGATTTAAGCAAAAAGGCAAAATAACAAAGGGCAAAAAGCATTGTAAATCAATGCGTTACAGAAGGTTTTGTACGGGTTTGAAGACTAAAAAAATGTGCGTTCGATTGTCCAAAACAGGGCCACAAAAGCGATGAATGCAGATGCCGGATTAACAACTATATTGCGATACCAGGATTTTTCGGAAAACCAGCGGCCCACCAGCAGGTAAGCGATCAGGATGACGGCCAACTGCCCCAACTCCACACCGACGTTGAAAGTCAGCAATGCGGTGAAATAATCCGCGGGCGGAAGGCCCAATTCCGTTAGGGCGCCGGCAAAGCCCATTCCATGCACCAGGCCGAACAGAAAAATGATGGCGATACGACCCGGTTTTAGTTTTTGTACCAGGATATTTTCCAGCGCTACAAAAAAGATGGACAGGGCGATAATCGGTTCAATCACTGCGGGCAAGGGCTCTATATAGCCGTACATGGCCAGGCCCAGCGTGATGGAATGCGCTATCGTGAATGCCGTGGCCTGCCAGATGACGGTGGACAATTTGGAACTGAGCAGAAACAGGCTCAACACAAATAAAATATGATCGAGGCCCAGCGGCAGGATATGTAAAAAACCCTGTTGCAGGTATGTCCATGCAACGCCCGATTGAGACAGTTTGGCCAGATCATAATTGATTGTATGTGCTTCCGCGGCCGCTGCCAGGAACAGGCAAAGCAGCAGCAGTAGAAGCCGGAGGCAGAAAGTGTTTGTATTCATGTCTTATCCTGCGATGGTTGATTGTGCTATTTTTGCGATCGTTTCATCCATGTATGG
This sequence comes from Saprospiraceae bacterium, assembly GCA_022844265.1. Taxonomy (GTDB): domain Bacteria; phylum Bacteroidota; class Bacteroidia; order Chitinophagales; family Saprospiraceae; genus M3007. Next base: position 3,504 of record JALHMA010000344.1, read on the forward strand.
TTTTAAAGACAAACCCTTGTTAATCAGGTCGGTACCTTCTTTTTTCTGCCCGTTGGCGCTCATGATAATCCCTGCCTTCACCAGGCGTTCGGGGTGTTGCGACTGGGTGCGTAATGCAGTCTTGATATAAGGAAGCGCTTGTGCAGCCTGCCCGTTTTGGTACAGCGTCCAGGCAAGCGTTTCGCAGGCATCGATATTTTGCGGCCGGCGCTGGTGTTCCGTTTGTGCGTGCGGGAGCGCTTTGGCCGGTTCGTTCAGGAGCAGGTAAATGTTGGCTAATTCCATATCGGAATAATGGCCTTCGTCCTTGTTTTTTTGAGCGGTAATATTGTCGGCCAACAGGGCGTTGAGCGTAATCCGGGCATATTCGTCCGCTTCTTTCGGCTGATTATTGAGGCGATACAACACGGCCAACTGCTCTAAAAAAGAGACCTCGCTGATGACGTTGCGCGCTTTTTCATAGTATTGAATAGCCGTGGGATAATCTTTTTTATAGGCTGCGATACGGCCCAGTCCGGCCAGTGCAAACGGGTAGTCGGGGCGTTCGCGCAGGGCCGTCGTATACTGTTCTTCGGCTTTGTCCAAACGGTTGCTGTCTTCATACAAATGCCCCAGCACCATTCTGGCCCATTCGGTGTCTTCCTGACCCGGAAATCCGGCGCTGATAGCCATCTGGATCGCATCGATGGATCCGGGCAGGTCGCCAAATATTTCGCGGATATAGGAAACCCTCGAATAGGAGCGGATATCCGGGCGTACGCTGACCATTTTGTCGGCCATGATAACGGCTTCGTCGTAGGAGCCCAATTCCACATTGGCATCGCACAGCAAGCCGTATACAAACGAGTTGTATGGATTGGCTTTCAAGGCTTCCATAGCGACGGCTTTGCCATCAGCAAAGCGGTGTTGCGACAGGTACACCATGCTCTTCAGGCATATTGCCTCGAAGTTGGTTGCATCTTTCGCCAACACCTGATTGATGAGGTCGAGAGCCACTTTGTTGTAGTAGGAGTAGTCGCCGGAAATGCGGCCTTCCTGCATGAACTCTTTGGCCAGCATAAGCATGGTGCGGGCGTCTTCCGGCTTGGCTGCCAGTTCCTCCAGCAGTTTTTTGACCTTGGCCTGTGTGGTTGCCCATTCCGGGGCATTGGCCAATGCACCCTGACGGGGCCTTAATTCCGGAAGGGTTGTTTTTTTGCTGCCATTGATGAAAATGAAAGCAGTGAACACCGTGCAAAATACGATCAGAGCGCCGTATAGATATTTTCGCAGAGATGGTTTCATAATTTGTTTTGTGGATAAAAAGTGAGTAGAATGTTGATGAGGTTTATGAGGTTTATAAGGTTGATGAGGTTTATGAAGGTTGATGAAGGTTGATGAAGGTTGATAATCATCCACTCTAAAAAAATAAAAATTGCATCGTTTTTTCGAGTGGATGATTATCAACCTCATCAACCTTATAAACCCTCATCAACCCTTTAAAATCGCACCGTCACTCCCCCTTTCAGGTAAAATGGCGTTCCGGGTGTATAGTGTATTTCCGATACCGGTTCCGTTTCATTCCGCAAGCGGGATTCCGTTTCAAACTGCGCCTCTTTCCATTCCTGGTTGAGCAGGTTCTGGACGGTCAGGTTAAATTCTATATTTCCTTTTTTCCAGCCCGCTACGGCATCCAGCAGGAAATAACCGTCGGCTGTCAGGCTGTTGTTTTCGTTGGCTGCCCGGTCGCCGAGATGGCGGAAACGCAGGCTGCCGAACAGGCCTTTACCTTTGTCCCAACTGATGCCGCCGGCCCCGGTGTACAGGGGCGCCAACGGGATATAACTTTCCGATTTGGGTGTTTCAGATTCATTGCCGCGTGCATAGGTGTAGGTTGCATCCAGGTCAGCAAACAGGTATTTGAACAGTTGTACCCTTGCAGATACGTCGATACCGAGGCGTCTGGTTTTTCCGCCTGCTTCCACGATGCCTGCATCGCCGACATACACGAACTCCTGTTCCAGGTCGAGGTACCAGGAGGCCACATTGAGCAGCAGGGCAGGGGAGGGTTTGAAAATGGTTCCTATGTCGGCGCCCAGCGCTTTGGGTAGTATCTGTTCGCCGTTTTGCGGCACCACCACGCGGGCGTCATTGGAGTGGAAACCGTAGCCGGTATTCAGGTACAGGCGAACCCGGGGACTCACATCGTAGTACAAATTGAGTTTCGGACTAACCAGGGCTGCGGTCACCTGGTTCGGGTTGTAGAGGCTGTCTAATTTGTTTTCATAACCAAATTGAAAAATATCCGCGCGGGCTGCGGCATTGACGGCCAGGCGCGGTGCAATCTGCCAGGTGGTCGACGCGTAAACACCCGTATTGGTTTCATCGATGTCGCCGAAAGCAATGCGGCGCACGGTTGTGCTGCGGTTGCGGGTGGCGGAGAGTTCGTTGTTGTCGACCCGGTCGTTGCGGAAAAATATACCGATCTCCGACGACAGTTTTTTGCCGCCCAGCAGGCCTTCCGTTTGATAGGAGCCATTGTAACCGAAAATCCGGCGGTGTTCTTTTTGCCGGATCTGGTCGCCATGCTCCGGGTTTTCCAGGAAAAAAGTAAAATTGGAGTACAACTCGAATGAATAGTCGGAATAGTACAGTTGATTTTTGAATAAACTGTTGTTATTCAGGCTTTTAATGTGTTCAAAGTTGAAATTATAACGGCTGGTTGAGCCGCCTTCGGTATCGTCGATGGCGCCGAAACGACCGATTAATCCGCTTTGAACGGCGCGTTCGGGTATCTGGCCGGAAGCATTCCAGCTGCTTTGAAAAGCAGAGACGGAAACACTTACCCGCTGGTTATCATCGATCAGGGCGCTAAATTTTCCAAAAA
>JALHMA010000345.1 GCA_022844265.1 Saprospiraceae bacterium
CCTATTATAAAGGGCTGCTGGATAAAATGGATGTTCAAATGAAAATCTTTTACGCCGGCAAATTCAAAAGCGCAACAGAACCCTTGCGCATGGACAAAATGAGTCCTGAAAACCGCCTCCAGGTGCGCGAATACCTCACAGCGCTCAACAATATTATGATGCGCGATGTGGCTGCCAGCCGCAACTTACCCGAAACCGAACTGCGCCGCATTGCGGATAATTTTGAAGGCCGCGGCGCCGATATGGCCCTGAAAGCGCGTTTGGTCGACCGGATTGCCTATGAAGACGAGGCTTTCACGCTGATGAAAAACAAAATCGGCCTGGATCAGAAGGAAAAACTGTACCGTGTCAGCATTGAAGATTACTCCAAGGCAAGGGGTAGAAAACTGGATCTGACGACCAAAGATAAAATTGCGGTAGTGTACGCGGAAGGTACCCTCCTCGATGGGGATAATGGTGATGCAGGCGATATTTATGATGGAAAATATGTCAAATTGCTGCGCAAAATCCGGCAGGATAACAATGTCAAAGCCATCGTGCTGCGCATCAACTCGCCGGGAGGTAGTGTGCTGGCAAGTGAAAATATCTACCGCGAAATCCTGCTTTGTAAAGAAGCCGGCAAACCGGTTGTGGTCAGTATGGGCGATTTGGCGGCTTCAGGCGGATACTATATTGCCTGTCATGCCGACAGTATTTTTGCAGAACCCAATACCATCACAGGTTCTATCGGGGTGTTCGGTACCATTCCGATGCTCGATAAAACCATGAAAGAAAAGTTGGGCATCACTTTCGATACCGTGCTGACCGGCAAACACTCGGCTTTCGGCACGCCTTTTATTCAATTTTCACCGGAAGAAGACCGCATGATACAGGAGCAGGTAGACCGCACCTACGAAGACTTTTTGCAAAAAGTGGCAAGCGGCAGGGGGAAAACCCGCGATCAGGTCAATGAAATTGCACAGGGCCGGGTCTGGCCGGGTCAAAAAGCCCTGGAAATAGGTTTGGTTGATGGTATTGGCGGTATGGATCGCGCGCTTGCCGCTGCGGCCAAACTGGCAGGGATCGATAAATACCGCACGACCGAATTCCCGCGCACCATGACGGGCATCGAGCAACTGATCGACCGGCTTACTAAAAATAAAGACGGCGATGAGGGTGTAAAGGCTATGATTATCCGCTCCGAACTGGGAGAAATGTACCCGATGTACAAACACCTGAAGGATATGCAACGCAATAAAGGTATACAGGCGCGTTTGCCTTATGAATTGATTTTCAATTGATTGTAGCAGGTAGTTGACTCAAAATAAGCGATATCCCGAGTTTTTTCAATGTGGAAAAATTCGGGATTTTTTTTGGGTATAGTATGGTCTGAAGTGTGCGGGGTCGTAAGACCCTACGGTCTGCACACATCTCTAACACTTCATGCCCTTTTTCCGATGTAGTGAAGAGTTGTCACTTGCTCCGGCGTCGCAAATGACACCTCTTTCGCTAAGTTATATCAATTGAGGAATGGTATTACCACTCAGTCCTCATCCCTCAATCCTCATTCCTCATCAACCTTTTAAGGGCCTATAAGGCCGTACTACCTTTCGCTACACTGTGACGAAAAAAATAAAATCCGTTTTGTGTAATAGAGGCTGCTATAGCATCCTTGTATTGGAACTACCGGCAACAATGATTCTATCAAAATGCCGTTATGAAACCAGTTTTTTTTACACCTGCAACCAACAATGAAATTGATGTGTTTCCTATAAAAATTTATCTGTCTACATACAGGTAGCATAGATGGGAACCACTACTTTTGCGCAAATTTTTTTTAACCAATCACAAACGATTTTTTGACATGAAAAAAACTGTTTTGGGAATTCTTGCCGGAGCCGTACTCGCGCTTTCTATGGCATCCTGCGGCGAAAAACTACTCACGCCAGAACAAGTACAGGCCGAAATCACCGCCGGTGTTGATGCCGGTAAAGCTGCTGTTGAAGCTGACGTAAACTCGAAATGCGATGCAGAATTCGAAACGCGTGTAACAGAGAAAGTACTCATGCTCGACCAGGCTGCACAGGAAGCTGCTGCGGAACCTGTTTTGAGCAAGTAATTAACTGACCCTCTTTTTTCTGAATAACACTCAAACAAATTATTACCTATGAATAAGAAATTGATTCTTGCCGGCTTCGTTGCTGTTGTCGGTTTTGTTTCCCTGACGGCTTTTGACGCCAAAACCCTGGAGCAACAAAAAGCAGAAATCGCTCAAATGGTGACCTCCAAACTCAACGACTACCGCACTGAAATGACTGCTGCCTGCGATGCCCGTGTAGATGCGGAAGCCCAAATGCGTTATGGCGCTGTACTCGCTGCCCGCGCTGCAGAAGCAGAAACTGCTGCCAAATCTGGTGTAAAAACCAAAAAAACCACAAAAGGTGGCGCTACAAAATTGCCACCGGCTAAAGCGCCTGGTAAAACCGCAGAAGAAGCTGCTAAAGATCGCATGAAAGGTGAAGCCAGCAAAGCGAATGAAGAAGCTGCTAAAGACCGTATGCAAGGAACACCTGCCAAACAAGACGAGAAAAAAGCAAAATCTCGTATGCAGGGTGGTGGTGGCAAATAAGTAACAAAGCAACATTACACAGCGTAATGATGCTGTTTGCCAATAAAAAAATCCGTTCCACAACAAAGTGGAACGGATTTTTTTTATTGAATAAAAAGGTCTGAGTCTTAGTTCTTAACAAACACAGTACCTGTGCAGGTAGCGGTTTGCACTGCACCGGTTACGTCGCGTACGTTATAAGAAATGGTCAGTTGAACCTTTCCGCCGGCAGAAGTGCCGATGGAGCCGGATCCGCTCACTTCCAGATCGCCGCCTGCAACAGGTTTTTGAGTAGCGATCGTGAATTCAGTAGCGCTCGTCAGGGTAGCTTTTACAGGCGCCGTAGCGAACGAGCCGTAAAAGTTGAAAATGTTGAAAGTAGCAACGCTGGAAGCGTCAGTAGTAACGGTAATGGCATAAGGCAATGGATTCGGGTCGGTGCTGCATTGTTCGGTAGTGTTGAAGCTGCCGATCAGTTTGGCGCGAACTTCCGTGTTGCAAATGCCATCGCCATCATACTCATAACCAGGATCGCAGTCGCAGGCGCCGTCATCCAGGCAGATACCGAAACCACAGGTGTCAGGACATTTGTCGCCGTTACAGGCTGGTACCAAAGCGACTGTCATGCCGAACAACAGGGCGGAGAAAAGAAATAGTTTTTTGCTCATGTTTTAGGAAATTTTGTGTGAAAAGGTAAAATTTTTTGAAGTAATATATTTTTTGAAGGCGCAAAAGTAGTGAAAACCGGGACGAAAAAATACCATTCATCTGATTTTGTAGGTCAAAAGCATGCGATGGTAGTCTGCGCCATGTGGCTTTTGTGTAAAGACGTGGAACAACAGATTTGGTAACCCCACGCTGCTGCATATTCTTTCAGCCTTTCATAACTGTCATGAAAGGGATAACTGCATTCCGGGAAAATTCGTATGTCACTGTTCTGAATTTGACATTTGTTAAAGAACAGTTAAGAACTGAAAGCGTTCATCTCGGCCGCTTTTAATTCGGATCAGGTATTGCCCCGGGGCAAGTGTGTCGGGCAATTGAATGGTTACGGGCGTCCCGATCGCTCCATGGTGTTCCCGCCAGATCGTTTGCCCCTGCAGGTTATACAACTCCGTCGAAACGGAAAGCGGATCGCTTGTTTCCGGTAGCAAAAGATACAGCGGACTGCCCGCCTTGAGCGGATTGGGATATATGTGCAGGTCGGCTGTCGCCCATTCGTTGTTGGTACTGTTGGTGAAACTGATTTCTACACAACCTGATGTGGTGCAGCCGGCGGCGTCGCTGACGGTGTAACAATAGTTGCCGGGCAAAAGTCCTGAAATGGTACTGCCAACACTGCCATTGGCCCACTGAATGGAATATGGCGACTGCCCTCCATTTACCGCTAATTGAATGGAGCCGTCAGCAGTATTGGGGCCGGAGGCATGGGTGGTCGTATGCACTGCGACAGGCTGATTGACCGGGTTGATTACAATATTGATACTGCCCGCTGTGCCCTGGCATCCATAAACATCGGTGACCAGGACGGCCGGAGGTGTAAAATTCAAGGGGTTGCTTACTTCAATGAAGCAGGTATCAGCAGTGGAAATGATATTGCCGTTGAGACTCCACGAAAAAGAAGGTGCAACGGCATTGGTGGTCGCAGTAAGTGTTATGCCGGCGGCTGTTCCGGTACAATCCTGATAAATTGCATTACCGGACACCTGTACTTGCGGCGCCGCCAAATGGCTGTTCACCAGGATCGTTTTGGATGCGGCGCAACTTTGCCCTGATTGTTGTGTGGTGGCGGATACCGTGTAGGAAGCGCTGGTATTAATAAGAATACAGGCAGAAGAAGACAAGGTAATGTTATCCCTTTTCCAGACAAAAGAAGTGGCGGGTAAGTTGCCCGCACAAAGCGTGATGCCCGGACTAATACAGGTCAGGTCGGCGTTTTCAGGCAAGTCTGCCAGGGCAGCCGCAGGATTTAAAGTATTGATAGTCAGGTAAAAAAGAGTGTCGCAACTACCGTTTCCGCCGACCAGGACTTCATAAGTACCCGCAGTTGTAAATACATGGCCATCCAGCGTGTAACTGCTGCCTGCGCAAATGAATGTGTTCAAAGTTTGTTGCAGCGTGGTATTGCCGTTTACCTGTACGGCAGCCGAAGCGATGCAACCGTTGGCGTCCGTAATGCTGATGCCCCAGCTGCCCGGAAGGGGAATAGCCGCCACAGAATCGGGTTCTCCGGTTTCCCATAAATAAGTGTACGGAGCAGTGCCACCGCTGACCACTGCGCTGGCAGAGCCGGGCGTATTGCCACAGATCACGGGCTGTATATCTAAAAATGCAACGCTGATCGGATCCGGCTGAAGTACAGCCATGGTTTGGGATTGTGTATAACCGTTCACGCCTGAAACCGTGACTGTGTATGTTCCCGCCCCGAGTTCGTATAACGTGTGGAAATTGTTGTTGACGTTCGACCACTGGTAAAACAGGTTGGTCTGGTTGCCGTATACGGTTACGCCTGCAATACCCGTACTGTCGCCGTAACATTTTTCGTTGCTTATTTGGGTAGCAACGACCGTGAAGGGTGGGGCAGTGGCCCCGCCAAACCGGAAGGAAAGTTTGTAATTATCACCGTTGTTGTTTTGCAACATCGTTGTTTCCGGGATGAAATCATCACCGATCGTGTCAACTTGCGCTGCAAAATAAATCTCCATCGTATACAGTTTGCCCACCGTCAGACCGGTCGTGAGGCTGTTATTGGCAAACTGGCTGCGATACCGTGTGGTGTAGGGGCCGACGAGCGTGTTGTAATCTTCCTGGAGGTTGAGCAAAGCCCAGTTGCCGGAGGGCTGCCCCTCTTCATATACCCTGTAATAGAGCGCAACGGAAGCGACATTGTTGGTGCAACTTTCCCATGTTATGGCAGTTGCGCGGGCCAAGTGGAGCGACTGAATTGTTCCCAGATCCAGCCCGTCAAACGGTTTTCCAAAAGAACAATCGGATAGGTTGAAACTGTCCAGCGTATTGTTGATGCGCAGGTGGATACCGGTGGGGCATTCACCAATGAAACTGTACCCGCAGGCAGAAGTTTTTTGGGTGAAAGTGATGGAAAGCAATAAAACAAGTACAGGAAGGAGTCGATTAATCGGCATGGGTTTGAATAAATAGTCGAAGGATGAATGGGTAGTGGCTGTCTCAAAAGGTTGATACAAGTTGATAAAGGTTTATAAAAGTTGATAATAGCCACTCAATAAAGTAATTTCCATCGTTTTGGGGTGCTATTATCAACTTTTATAAACCTTTATCAACTTGTATCAACCTTTTGAGACGAACACGTAAAATTAGGCGGTTTCAGCCGAAACGCGCCGCTACACAAATACTTACGCGCATTTCTGACAAAAAGATTAGGCGATTGGCAGGCACTCCCTACCTTTCGCAGCATTACAAGCAAAAATGATTCCAATGCAGCAGCACCGCTTTCGCGTCGAACGCACCGCTCATTATTATACCATCGGAGAACCCGGACCACACATCCGCCAGTTCTGGATCGTTTGCCACGGCTACGGCCAGTTGGCAGATGAATTTTTAAAGGATTTTGAACAACTCGATAACGGTCACACGCTGGTTGTGGCGCCGGAAGGTCTCAATCATTTTTACCGGAAAGGGTTCGCGGGGCCGGTGGGCGCCAACTGGATGACACGCCATTTCAGGGAGGATGAAATCAGCGACTATGCGCGATACCTGCACGATTTGCACGCATACTACCTGGCGCGTTTGCC
>JALHMA010000346.1 GCA_022844265.1 Saprospiraceae bacterium
CCGCATTGGCAGGGAACCATTTCATCCGCCCGGATGCTCCTGAACCAGCGCCTGTGCAATTCTTCCACTGCATCGCGAACACGGCGCAAAGCATATTTACGGGCATCACGGTCGCCCATTACCTCGATGGTAATTTGTCGCAAACCGCTTTTTGATTCAGCATCGTCCTCCCGGAGCCGTACCCGGCACTCTCCTTCGGTGGACTTGATATGAAGCACTACACCTTTTTTCCAAACGATTTGCTCGCCCGTTTCGGTGTTTTGCTCGATGAAGTCACTCAATCTAACTATTAGGCGCGACATCAAACCCTTGGGCATAATAGGATATTGATAGCGAAATTGCAGCACTTCTTTCGGAAACCAACTATATACAGGTGCGTTATCGGGCAACAACTGCGCCGCCACATAATGTCCCTTGCTTTCTGACTCATAACAAATGTCAAAGTTGTTTTTCGACATCAGTTTGAGGATTTTTTGCGCATCGGTGCTGGAATAACCCTTGCCACGCAGGATATGAAAAATATCCTCTGCCGTGAATTTCCCTTTTTGCACCTCTTTAATCAGATCACTTTTCAGGGTGGTGTACACGCCTTCCACAGCCCATTCGGGGCGCAGGATCACCAGATCCATCAAATCGGGATCGTTTTGAAAATGCAGCAACGAACCCAACTGGTGCAGGTAATCCGTCATTTGCCATTGTTCCGCTTCTATGGTGACGTTATATTCGGAACAAATTTCATGCAAACGATCCGTCGTGATGTAACTCCGCTCTTTGCTTTCTTCGCGCAGCGCCTCGCGAATGGGTTTCCATTGTTTGGGCAGGGCATTTTTGACGATGGGAAGATCGGAAAGCCTTTTCGTGATTTCCTCTTTCAGGCATTCCCAGCGCTTGTCGTTTTCGGAAAAATCCACTTCCAAAAACTGAAAATCAAAGTCATCCTCGTATAGTTTGAGCAGGTCCTGGTACTGCGGCATTCCCGTGCTGCCTTTTCTTTTGTTCAGCACGATCAGCAGCGATACCTTTTCATCCGACCTATCCTTGCCCAAAAGGCTGATGATTTTAAACCAGTACGACAGGTTGGGTGCTTCGGCGCGGGCTTCCATCATTAGCACATATAATGCCTTGGGCGTCAGGAAGAACTGGTGGGTCATATACTGCAATTCCTGTCCGCCGAAATCCCAGAGGTTGGCACGGAAGTCGTCCTGCATGACTAGACCTTCGTGGATATTAATGCCGTGCGTTTCGTCTGTTGGATTTTGAAGCAGATCAAAATCGGACGTAATGAGTTTATTGAACAAGGTCGTTTTGCCCGTTTTCCCTTCGCCAACGATGATCAGTTTGGCTTCGTTGATGATCTCGGTGCCACCTTGCTTTTCGATTTGTTCCCAGTAGCGGAGGATGGCTTCGTTGCCTTGTTGGGCAATTTCAAAAGGAGGGTTATTGAGGGGGCAGTCTTCTAAAAATAATTTAATCCCTTTTTCTATTAATCTTTTTAAAGGTTTCAAATCAGCGACTTGCGTCGATGAGCAGTTAAGTATTTGTAAATTGATGAGATTGGCTAAAGGGGTTAGATCAGAGACTTGTGTTGAGGAGCAGTAAAGTGCTTGTAAATTGTTGAGGTTGGTCAAAGGAGTCAAATCAGCGACTTGCGTCGAGGTTAATATCAAAGTCTCCACCCAAACCAATTCCCCAAGTTCTTCTGGTAATTCCTCTAGCCCGCACCTGTGCAGATCCAATCTTCTGGCATCTTCACCACATCCACGTTTGGCCTTGTTTTTAGCGATCAGTTTCAGAGCAAGTTCAGACATACTTAAAGCAGGGTAGGGGTGAAAAATAAACGATCCAGGTAAAAAAACGCCCGAAATATAAACAGTTCTTACTGGAATATGCAACGCGGATTTTGCGGAATGGCGGATTTGCGCGGATAAGCGCGACGCCTAATCCACTAAAAACAAATCGACCGGGTCGCTTGTAGGCGGCCCGGTCGATCATTTTATACTCAAAAAATTCGCGTTGCAAGCAACGCAGATTTCCGCCGAACTTGGTTCGGCGTTACAGCGTACTCGCCGACGAGAAAATCCGATCCCAACGAATCCCTTCCCGGAAGTTGCCGTTTTTGGTAGAGAACCAGATAAATAGCGGTTTGCCCACGATATGGTCTTCGGGCACATAACCCCAGATGCGGGAGTCTTCCGAATTGTGGCGGTTATCGCCCATCATCCAGTAGTAGTTTTGTTTGAACGTGTAGGTAGTGGCTTCCTGACCGTTGATAAAGATTTTTCCGTCGCGGGTTTCCAGCGCGTTATTTTCGTACACTTTGATGATGCGCCAGTAAAAAGGCAGGCTTTTTTCATTCAGGGCTACGGTCGCGCCTTTTTTGGGGATATAAATGGGGCCGTAATCGTCCACGTTCCAGGTGCCATATCGTTTGGCGTCGTTGGGGTAGACATAACCCGGCTGGGAGCGTTCCTGTGGCACCCGTTCTACCTGTACGTTTGCAGCGAGGCCTTTTATTTTTTCCACCTGTGTATCATCTAGCATGAAATAGCCCTGGGAAGCGGCATTTGCCCCGGCATCTTTCAGGCTGACGCCCCATTCGTCCAGTTTTTTCAGGTTCACCGCCGGCGTTACATGGTATAAGAACTGCCGGTGCGTCGGATTTTGTGCCGCTACGCCGTTTACAAACAATTGTGCATTGCGGATGAAGATACTGTCGCCTGCAATGGCCACACAGCGTTTGATATAGTGGTCTTTTTTGTCAACCGGTCTGGTAATCACTTCCGTACCGGGAGGCACCAGTCCGCCCATCTGGCGGCGGAGTTGACCCACGTCGAAACTCCTTTCGGGCAGCAGCACAATGCTATCGCCCACGGGCCAGTTGAAAACGACCGGTTCGTTGCGATCCACACTTTCAATGGCAGGGAGGCGGTAGTAGGGTAGAGAAGGTTTTTCCTGGTAAGACTCGTTGTCTAAAAGAGACATTAATCCGCTTTTACTTTGAGAAAAACGGTTGTGAATCAAGGGGAACTGCACCACTGTCATGGGTGTCCGGATGCCGTAATGGGCTTTGCTGACAAACAGAAAATCGCCTACTTTTAAAGTGCCTTCCATCGAGGATGTTGGAATGACGTAGGCTTCCACGAGAAACATCCGGATAAACGCCGCTGCAAAAACAGCAAAAATGATGGCTTCCGTCCATTCCCGCGTCTGCGATTTGTGCATAAAAGCGTACTCCGTTTCCAGTTTTTTGAGTGCCAGTTTGTCCTTTTTTTCTACGGCTTCGTGGTGCAGGCGGTGGAAAACGCGTTCTTTTTCCAAAATAGGCCCCTGATAAGTATCTTCTTTGTTGAGACCAATCATAAAAAAAGGAACAGGCGCATACACGACCGCCATTACAGCCTGCCAGAAACTATGTTTGCCGAAAGAGCGCACCATGTCGATCACCATGCCGGCATAGATGAAAAAATTGACGATCGGAAACAGCAGCCACAGGGCATATTGCGGCTTGCGACCGATAATTTTGCACCATTCCATAGCTGCCAAACCGGGAACCATGGCTTTCCAACCAGGTATGCCTGCTTTTTCAAACAATTTCATCATGCTCAATCCGAGCAAAATATACAGGACAATAAAAAAAATGAGAACCGACATGTAGTTCGAGATTGAAAAATGAATATTGTAAAACAATGCAGCGCAAAAGTATTTTTACCTAAAACACCATTGTCCACACTTCGACTATCGCCCTCAAAAGGCCGAACAACGTTGCTTGTGCATCGTCTTACGCTTCCGTCGATTTCCGGCGTTTCCGGCGTGTTTTGAATAATTCCACCACTTCCTTGTCTTTCATAAAGCCCATGTCGACAAATTGTGTGGATACAAAACGTTTTACATCCTGGTAGTCCTTGGCGCGTTTGTCCGTGAATTTTTTCAGCAGTTTATCCACAAAAACCATCGAAATTTTTTCAATAGACTGGTTAAATTGCTGATTACCAAAGATTTTCATATATATATTAAAAATCTTGGTCAATTCAAAATAGTCGGCATATTCCCGTTCGGTCAGGCCTTCCATCAATCGCGCGAAGTAGGTAAGAATCAGTTGCCGCAGGCATTCTGTTTCCACGGAAAGACCTTCATGGGTATTATAAAAATGCTGCACGGCCTCGATGGAATCGGGGTGTACATATCCGAGTTCGTGAATTTTTTCAGCAATGCGGTAATAGTCCGAAATTTTGTCTTTCCAGTTCTTATCGATGAAGGCATTGATGCGTGCGTCATTGACGGAACTGATACCCGGCGACTGGTATAATCCGATCAGGAAACGCATGTAGCGCAGGTCAAATTCAGGAAATGAACGCCGCTCCCGCTCAAAGTGCGTAGCAAAGGCAAGGCGTTCAGCGGGATCGAGGTCAACATAATTGCCGCACATGGCCAGCATTTCGAGGTATTCCTCCGAGCCGTGAAATTCCTTGTTGTTCAGGAAATCCTGAATCTGCGATTTCAGGCTGGCGTTGTCGCCACCCGCTTCAAATCTTTTGAGCAGAAACTGACGCAAGGCAGAAAAATTGGGTTTCATTTCGCCCAGGGAAGCCGGAAAATCAGCGGAGTGGTATTGCTCATGACGGAACTGATTGGAATACCGGTTGTACAATTCTGCGCGGTCTTTCAGGTCGCGGTACCGATCTTGTTTTTGTTGTTGCAGGAAAAAACGGATGCGTTTGTTTTCTACAAGTGACATCAGGTTGGTAATCCAGATGTCGCTGCTGAGCGCAAAACCCACAGAGATGCTTTGTCCGATACGTTTTTTTAACTGATCGAAGTGGGGGCTGCGGCAAATAGCCAGCAAAATATCTTTGAAGTGGTCATTCGGGCGAACATAACGGTACTGATCGCCAATCTCGCCGCGCAGCACCGAGAAACCCAGTACTCGGGGCAGGTAAAGTCCTTCGAAGGGCGGTTCGAGCAGGTACTTTTCAAAAGTAACCAACTGCAAAGGCGCTTCCGATGCTACCTGGTGGTGCAGTTCAGAGAGTTGAGGTTCAAATTCTACACGCAGAGCGTTATAAAAATCATCCTCTTCTTCTTCGAGGTATTGCTCCAGATTGGGAGAATCCTGAATGGCAGCCGCCAGGTCGTTCAGGCGGTTATAATATTTTTCGTCTAAGGGTTGCATCCGGTTAAGATTATTCGGTGATGGAATAAAGTGGTCTAACTCGAAAAAAGACCTGGTAAAACCATCAAGGGCTTTACCAGGTCTTTGTATCAATCTGTGGCAAAAGTAAAAACTTCGCCGATAGTTTAATCTTATACTTCTTCTGTTTTTTCAGTTTCGGCAGCAGCTTCTTCCACAGCTGGTGCTGCTTCTTCTACAGGCACTGCTTCAGCGATCACTTCTTCAGCAGGCGCTGCTACTTCTTCTACTGCTTCAGCCACAGGCGCCACTACTTCTTCGGCTACTTCTACTGCTGCTTCAGCCACAGGCGCTGCTTCTTCTGCTACAGCTTCCACAACTGGTGCTGCAACTTCTTCGGTTACTGCTGCTACGGTTTCTTCTACCTGTGCTTCAGGCGCTTCTTCTGCGGGCGCTTCTTCCACAACGACTACCGGTTTGGCCTTCACTTTAGCGGTACCGTCGACGGCAACTTTGAATTTTTGTTTAGCATCAACCGTTGCTTCGCGGCGTTTCTGGATACCGGCTTCTTTTGCTTCGATCCATTGTGCCAGTTGAGCGTCGGCCTGCTCAGGCGTCAGGGCGCCTTTGGTTACGCCGCGGTCCAGGTGTTTGCGCAGCAATACACCTTTGAAACGAAGGATAGCGCGAACGGTATCAGTCGGCTGTGCGCCGTTTTTCAACCATTCATACGCGCGGTCGCGGTTCAGTTCGATGGTGGCAGGTACGGTAAGTGGGTTGTAAGTGCCGATTTTTTCGATAAAACGGCCATCGCGGGGTGCGCGGGCGTCAGCCACTACGATGTGATAAAAAGGGGCCTTGGTGCGGCCTTTGCGTTGCAAACGAAGTTTGACAGGCATGTTGGTATTGAAAATTTAAATGAGAAAAAACTCGCCCGGCTACTTATATAAAATAGCACCGGGCTTTTCGAGGGCGCAAATGTACGCACACCTGACCCAAAAAACCAAACATCTGTTGAAAATTCAATAATTCAACACTTGTCGCACCTGCTGTATGTTGCGGAAGTTGCTGCCGTTATCGCTTATTTTAAGCCAGAAATGCAAGTTGCTGTCCACCTTAACAAGGGTACGGTGGACGTCCAATGGCTGCAATTGTATGGTGACGATGTCATTGGGGATTTGCCATTTATGTGAAACCTCAAAATGTAAAAT
>JALHMA010000347.1 GCA_022844265.1 Saprospiraceae bacterium
GAGTAGTGCGTGGTGAGTCGTGATTTGTGAGTAGTGAGTAGTGAGTGGTGAGTGGTGAGTAGTGAGTGGTGAGTGGTGAGTGGTGAGTGGTATATCGTTAAATGTGAGTTGAGTACGATCTTTTAACGAGACGCCACTCACTACTCACCACTCACTACTCACTATTCACAATTTTTCTTGTTTTTCAAAATCATACAATGTCAGCCAGCGGAGCTGGTAAAAAGCGGCCCAGTAGTCGCGCAGGGCGCCGATAAAATCGCGGCGCGCCTGGTCTTTTTCCGTAAAAGCGATACTTAAGTCGGTGATACTGAGGTCGCCGAGCACATAGCGTTCTCGGGCGATCTGGTATTTTTCGGTGGCAATGGAGTCGGCCTGTTCCGTCAGCGAAAGTTGGTCTTTAAGCATATCGAACAAGGTCACCTGCGTGTAAATGGCCTGTTGAAAATTCTGTTTGTCCTGCTCGATGGTGTATTGCGTCAGTTTTTGATTGGCTTCAGCGGTTTTCAGGCTGGACTGTGCGCGGCCCCAGTCGAGAATGGGCATACTGAACTCGATGGTGACCAATTGCTGGTTCTGAGGTTGCTGGTACAAATCGCCGACCGACTGGCCGCGGTTGGAAAAACCCAGGTTGGCGGTCAGGGTGGCATTGAGGCCGCGTTCGGTTTTGGCTTTTACCACGGCGCGTTGCGCTTCGAGCGTACGGCGCCCGAAAGCGATAGCGTCGGCCCGGTTGGCAAAAGCCTCGTCGATGGCCGTTTGGGCCGAAATAACGGGCGGGTTGGACGGGATGGGTTCCTGTAATTCGAGCCTGGCGTCGTTTTGCAGCCCGATATAGGCTTTGAGGTTGAGCGTAGCGATTTCCAGGTCGCGTTTGGCCGTACCCACCGCTTTCCGGGCTTTGAGTTGTTCGAGTTGCAGTTGCAGGATTTCGTTGCGGCTGGTTTTGCCCAGTTCAAATTTTTCCCGGGCAATGGTCAGGATGTCGTTGGTATTTTTCAAATTGGTTTCGGCAATGGATTGATTCACCTGGGCCAGCAGCAGGTCGAAAAACAGCGAACTGGCAGTGGTGGCAATGTTTTCCATCGATTCGATGTACTCCTGGATGCTTTCCCGGTATTTCAGCGGTTCAATCCTTTTGTCCCATTTCAGGTCATTGAATTGAAACAATGGCTGGCTCAATCCTACGGCGAACACGGTGCCGTTGTACAGGGTCGCGTCCCGGATAAAATCATCGAAGCGCTGCAGCTGTGTGGTGGCATAAATGGTGCCGCCGGTGCGCGCGATATTTTGTTCGAGCGAGATACCGACCGAAGAATTGTTGTTGCGGATGGGCTGAAACTGGATGGCGCCATCAGGCTGCACCACTTCCTGAAACGAGCGCGAAAAAGCCGGCAACCTGCTGTCGAGGATCAATTGAGGTTTGTAATCGGACTGATAATTCCGGAATTCCCAGTAGCGCGTCTCTTTGGTAGTAGCCGCCTGCCGGGCCGCAATCGACTTCGCTTTGGCGAGCTCGACCACCTGCGACAGGCTGAGCCGCTCGACCTGCTGGGCGGATAAAGCGGTGGAAACCAGAAAAAAGGCCAGTGTGATATGTTGTTTCATTCGTAATATTAAATTAGCCCCAGCGGGGCGGGCATATTCTGAATATTATTTGTTGTTGGCGTCCCCGTTAAGGCTGTATGGAATATTTAATCATGTTAGCCGCATCGCGGCGAAACGTCGGTAGAAATAAAGATTTAAGCAGATTTGTAAGGTGCGTAGCACCGAAACACGCGTCAAAAGTTCCGGTGCTATGCACCTTCATGTCTAATTATCCCCTTGGTTTCTACCGACGTTGCGCCGCGCTGCGGCTTTTCCAAACATACGTACATCTCTGGTGTCCCTGCCCAAAAAAACAAAGTAAATGCTTGATTATCAACACGAATAACCAATAACTACTCATGGCTTAATCGTTATCTCCTTCATGTTCCTGTAAGTGCTCATGTCCGATAGTATCATCGTTTCGCCGGGCTGCAAACCCTCCGTTATTTCCACATAATCAAAATTGACCAATCCGATTTTGACGGTACGTCGTTCCGCCTTGCCGTCGGGGCGCAGCACAAACACATCCTGCACACTGCCGCCCCGGAAGGCCGGCCCGTTTTGCACCCGCACCACCTGCCGGTGCGCATCAGTCACTACATACAATTCCACTTTCATTTTGGGGCGCAGGAGGCCGGCGGAACCCTGGTCGTCGAGCGCCACGTCGAAACTGATCACGTTATTCGACACTGCAGGACGGATGTTGAGCAACATGCCGCGGACAATGGTTTCGTTGATCCGTGCAATGACCGGCATACCGACCTGCAATTGTCCGGCGTAGTTGTCGGTGATGGAACCCAGAATTTTGAAGCTGCTCAAATCGGCAATGCGTGCCAGCACTTCGCCTTCACCGACCCGGGCGCCGAGGTTGGTATTGACGAACGTGAGCACACCCGTCCGGCTGGCCACGATGTCGGCCTGGCGCATTTTGCGCTCCAGTTCGCTCAGGGCTTTTTCCTGTATGGATGCGGTGATTTCAGATTCCCGGATGCTGGTGCGCATAACGGCCTGGCGGCTGCGGATATCGTTTTCCAGTTGCCGTTTTTCCAGTTGCGCGATCTGGAGATTCGTTTCCGCCTGTTCAATACTTTCGCGGGTGCCGCCGCCTGCTTTGAAGAGGCGCTTGGCGTTTTCCAGATCGGCTTTCAGGCTGGTGATGCGGCAGGCTTTAATCGAATCCTGGATTTTGATGTCGTAAAAACTTTTGTCCAGATCGAGTTTGATTTTGACAATGCCGTTGCGTTTGAGTTCCAGTTCGTCGCGCTGTTTTTCCAGTTCTATAGACGTGGAGGTTTTGTCTAAATCCAGTATTTTATCGCCGGTTTTGACACTTATTCCGGTATTGAAATACACTTGTTGCAACACAGCGGAAATGGGGCTGGTCACCACCTGTTCCAGTTCCGGATAAACTTCTCCGCTGGCATTCAGGGTGTTTTCCACATCGCCGGTTTCGGCAACACTGAGGCGGATTTCAGCGCGCCGGAGCGAGGTGTCCAGTACCCGGCGCATGAGTCCGGCTGCTACGAGCAGCACAACTACTACCAGTCCGGCGTACCACCAGGTTTTATTTCTGCTTTTTTGGATTTCCTGTTGCGGGATTTCTCTGTCCATTTCCGATCATTTTTTGCTGTATGACAGCATAAAAGATTCAAGTGCCGTGCCATATTGTAACACGTTGAAAATCAGAAATTTATATGAAATTTGCAAAAACAGAAGTGCCCGGAAACGGACACTTTGTATGGAAACAGACAGCGAGATACCTGAATCATTTCAGATACGCACAGGCCGGCACTGCCTTTTATTTTTTTGCCTTACACACCTTTGCAAAAACCCAGGCAGACCCTACATTCCTCATTCCTCATTCCTCATTCCTGAGCCATACACTTTTGAAGCAACCCAGGCAGGCACTATAATGGCCCCCATCAGGAGGTATCCGTAATAGGCCATTCCGCGCCACAGCAGCGCCACCACCAGTGCAATACCGCTGGGCACATAGTCCGAAATGAACCCGACCAATGCCATTTCTGCCAGTCCCGCCCCGCCCGGTGTCGGGCTGAAAGCCATGATAATAAACATGGCGACCATCCGGGCGTATATGAACGCTTGCGTACCGCCGTCCACCGGCGTACTGGGTACGATGGCGATAATCAGGCAGTTGATCATGATAAATTTGGATGTCCAGGCGCCGATCGTTCCTACAATTACCCCCAGGTGGTAGCGCCAGTTTTGCCGGTGCAATTCCTCCGCTGCGATGGTAAATTCATCACCCAGCAAGGATAACTTCGCTGAAAATTTTTTCAAAAACGATCGTTTCGCCAGCCAATCCAGCGCAATTTTAGCATAACGCGGCCGGAACAGGAGCAAAAAAACGAGGCAGCTCCAATAGGTGACCATGAGGGAATAAGTGACGAAAAAAGTGCCGCTGGCTAACCCCACATCACTATAAGTTGTCATACCCGGATACAACATCGGCGGGCCGTAAATAGCGAGCAATATGGGCAGGGTCAGTACAAAGAACCCTGAATCACAAACCATGGTGTAAAAAATAGCCGCTGCGGTACGACCTGCAGATAGTTTTTCCTTGGTCAGCACAAACAACATGACAAAGGGGCCGCCCTTGCTGGTGGGCGTCAGGGCAGCGCTGAATTCCCACAAGACGATGAGTTCGGCGCATTTGCGCCAGGAAAACCGGGTGAGCGTACGCAAGCGCAGGGAGTAAAAAAAATGCCGCACTGCCAGCAACAGAAATGCCGCTCCAATCCAGATAAAAGCCTGGCCGCTCCATTCAATGGCCCGGAACTGGGTCAGGTCAAACTGCCGGTAAAACAGATAGCCCACTGCGGCCATTCCGAGCAGAACGGGTAAAATAATACGGGATATCCGGAAAGAGCGAAGTACTTGTTGTTGACTTTCGGTGTCGAGTACCGGGATAGGATTGGAATCTTGCACAGGTTGGCAGTTTTTGCAGGCCGCAAAGTTGATGGTTTTTCGGGCAAGCATCATAAAAAAAGTAAAATTCAAACAGGAACCGGTCGGGATTGTTGCGGATGCAGGGAAGGGGTTTTCAAAACAAAAATGTGCTTGTCCTGCTGTTTTTTGAAAAAAATCACCTTACCTCTTGAGCAATATCATCATAAAGATAAGCCCGGCATAAGCAACTTTGAAACGGCTATTAACGCCATCTCAGCCTGACCAAACACCACTTTACCATGTCTTTATTTATTAAAAATTTCGCTGATATTTCTATCCATGAACTGGCGCTTGTGGGTGGAAAAAATGCCTCGCTGGGGGAAATGTTCTCCCAACTCACGCCCGAGGGCATTTTGGTGCCCGACGGTTTTGCCGTCACCGCCGAAGCCTACCGGGTGTTTCTGGAGGAAAACAAGTTGCGCCAGGCTTTGGCCGATATTGCAGGAAAACTGGATACCGGGCAGTTTTCCAACCTGCATGAAGTGGGTCTGGCTGCGCGGAATCTGATTACCAACGCGCCGCTCCCGAAAGCCGTAGAGGCCGAAATCAAGGAAGCCTACCGCGCTTTGTGTGCGCGGGAAGGCGCCGACATTTCGCTGGCCGTGCGCAGCAGCGCCACCGCGGAAGACCTGCCTTCCGCCAGTTTTGCCGGACAATTGGAGAGTTTTTTGAACATCAGCGGTGAAGATGCGCTGGTCGACACGGTACATCGTTGTTTTACGTCCCTGTTCACCAACCGCGCCATCAAATACCGCGAAGACCAGGGATTTGGTAATATCGACGTGGCTATTTCTGTGGGCGTTCAGAAAATGGTGCGCTCTGACCTCGCCGCTTCCGGCGTGGCATTTACCCTCGACCCCGATACGGGTTTCGACAAAGTGGTGGTGATCAACAGCATTTACGGGTTGGGCGAAAATATCGTACAGGGCCGCTCCACACCCGACGAGTTTGTATTTTTTAAACCGCATATTCATACCCATTTTAATCCTGTTATCCAGAAAAAAATGGGTGAAAAGGAATGGACGATGGTGTATGCCGAGCCGGGTTCCGGCGTCACCGTTCAAAACTTACCCACGCCGGAGAAAAAGCGCGACGCATTTTCCATTTCCGATGCGGACGTGGCTACGCTGGCTAAATGGTGCGTTCAAATCGAGCAGCACTACGGCAAACCGATGGATATCGAATGGGCCAAGGATGGGCAATCGGGCAAAATGTACATCGTGCAGGCCCGCCCGGAAACTGTTCATGCCGGCAAAAGCACACACACTGTGGTGCGCACGTACAATATCCGGTCGAAAGGAAAAAAACTGACGGATGGCATTGCGCTGGGTGAAAAAATAGCCTTCGGCAGGGCCAGGTTGCTGCGCTCGCCGGAAGAAGCGCATTTGTTACAAGAAGGTGAAGTTCTGGTGACCGACATCACCAATCCTGACTGGGATCCGATCATGAAACGGGCCGCCGCCATCGTGACCAACAAAGGTGGCCGCACCAGCCACGCCGCCATTGTGGCACGCGAACTGGGCACGGTCGCCATTGTCGGCTGCGGCGACGCCACGGACTCCATCCACGATGGAGAGATCATCACCGTGTCCTGCGCGGAAGGGAAAACGGGTTTTGTGTACGCTGGTAAAGCCGAATGGACGGTCACGGAAAAAGACATCACGGGGCTGAAAATGCCTGAAACGGCCCCGATGCTTATTCTTGGCGACCCTTCGCTGGCCTTTCAGCAGTCGTTTTTGCCCAATCGCGGCGTGGGCCTG
>JALHMA010000348.1 GCA_022844265.1 Saprospiraceae bacterium
CCATATATGTTTGCCCGCCGATTTGCCGATTGTCGAAGGGTTTTCTGCCAAAACACCGTAAATTACGTTGTCGGGCAACCCATGCTCCCGTTTGTATTGCTTTAAAGTGCCAGATTGTTTGTCCAGGCGGTTGAGCCCGCCACTTTTCGTGCCTACCCATAGATAGCGCGTGGGTTCAAGCGGGTCATCGGCAACGCTGAGAACGATATTGGAGGAGAGGGTAGAGCGATCTTGCGGGGTATTTACAAAGTATTCGAATTGATATCCTGTACCATTTGAAATAGCCTTGATCAATCCTTCAAAACCAAATATCCACAGCATTCCTTCGGAGTCTTCCCAGAAGAATTGGGAAAACTCCGTGCGTTGTTGCATGGGTGTCTTGAACGGATAGAATTTGCTTTGTTCTGTTGTGGGTTCGAATTCAAACAAGCCTTCACCGCTGACGCTAAGCAAGCGGCCTTTTTGGGTGTAGCATAAACCAAGACCTTTCCATGGGTAAGCCTTTTTCTCATTTGATTGGGCGTCTGTGCGATAAAGGAACGGTTCACCAGGGTCAGTCACCCAACAGTTGCCTTCCGGATCAAATAAAGCCGATAATTGCCAAGGGTAATCACGCGCATGTATAAAAGAGCGGTTGGGTTCAATTTGATCGAATCGGGTAGAACTATATTGCACATGGATATCGTGCGCTGTAATTAGATTGCCTTTTGGATCTTCAACAATCTTGCGTTGGGTGGTTTTAGGCAGATAACTTTTAAAAGTAGGCCCATGAAGATTGACTTTAAAAATACCAAAACCGTTGGTTCCGATCCAAAGCATGCCGCTCCGATCGAGGAAAAGCGTGTGGAAGTTGAACCCTGCATGCTGGTAAAGGAATTTTTCAAAAGGCCACTCAATGTCGGGTAAGGCATTATCCCAAAAACCCTGGAGTGAATATTTCTGGAGTATATTATTCTGCGTTAGCCATAAGGATCCTGCTGGATCAAAGATGGCATTTCTGGCGGAATTTGATAAGTAACTGTTGTTTTGAATTGGGGTGGAACGACTGTTTTGAATTCCGCTTTTTTCGTCCCAGATTGTTATTTTATTTAATCCATTATTTCCATTGCGCACCAGGATTTGGCCTGTCGGGCTCTGGCAAATTCCATATATTTCTGTGTTAGCCAATCCCTCGAGTTCAACTTTTTGGCGCTCAAAATCCATCCTGTACAGTCCATAAGAAGTGCCCACCAGCAGTTTTTTTTCTTTTGTAAAGAGCAGGTAAGCCGCCCGCAACGGCCTGTCCGATCCGTCGCTTACATGCACCAAAGGAATGGCTGTACAAGGCGGTTCGAGATTTGATTTGCCTTGCTTTACTGCTTCTGAGAGTATATCATTTTTCACGCTGATTTCCCAAATCCGGTCATAGCTCGATAACCATATAGCACCATCCGGCGTTTCTGCCAAATATCCTCCCTGGAAGCCACGGAGGGGCTTGCCTTCATGCACCACGTGGAAAAATCGTTTGTTGACCGGATCGAGTACATCCAAACCTTCCGAGCATACTACCCAAATCCATCCCCGGCTGTCCTCGAAAAGTGTTCGCACCTCGCTGCCGCCAATGGCAAAAGGATCAAACGGGTCGGGCGAAAAAACCTCGAACCGCGTGCCATCGTATCGGTTCAGCCCGTCTTTGGTAGCAATCCAGATGAAACCGTCCCTGCTCTGCAAGATATCGAAGATCATGCCCTGCGACAGCCCGTCGTTGACGGTAATCTGGGTGACGGATGCCGTCGTTTGTGCGCCGAGATGGCAGGCACAAAGGCATAACAATAGTACGGCAAAAGTTTTCTTCATCAATATGCACTGAAAGACAAGGCGCAAGTTAGTTGTTTTTGATGAAGTACAGGCCCAGCGGTCGAGAATCCGCTGCCGTTTAATTTATTCTACATCCTCTCCGCCGGAAACAATAAACAGGGCTATTTCAGAATGAAAATATTCTTTGCCGACGCGCTGTGTTTTGCCTGAAAAACGCCTTTTTACAACCACCCCAGTCGCCTGAAAAAGCATACAGCAACAGGCGGGATACAGCGCTGCAGATATATTTCAACCATTTTACTTTCCCTATGTTACTTACCCATTATGAAAAATCTCAACGGAATGACAGCCCTCATCACAGGGGGCAGCAAAGGCATTGGCTACGGTATTGCTGCAAGCCTGCTGAAAGAAGGTGTAAATGTGGCCATCACCAGCCGCGATCAGGCCGCGGCAGACGCCGCAGCCCGGGAACTCTCCAAATCAGGCCCCGGTAAAGTCATCAGTATTGCCGCTGATGTCCGCGATTTTGATTCACAGAAAAATGCTGTGGCCAAGACCCTCGAAGCCTTCGGTCGCCTCGACGTGCTCATCGCCAATGCCGGTGTCGGCCATTTCGCTTCCATCACCGACCTGACGCCGGAACAATGGCACGAAACGATCGACACCAACCTGACCGGGGTGTTTTACAGCCTCAAAGCCTCGGTAGATGCCCTTACCGCAGCCAAAGGTTATTTTATCAGCATCGCCAGCCTGGCAGGAACGAATTTCTTCCCGGCGGCCTCGGCATACAACGCCAGTAAATTCGGCCTGGTCGGTTTCACCCAGGCCGTCATGCTCGATTTGCGGGAAGCGGGCGTCAAATGCTCCACTATTATGCCGGGATCAGTGGCCTCCCACTTCAATAACCACGAACCAAGCGCCGATGATGCCTGGAAAATACAACCCGAAGACCTGGGCCAGATGGTGGTGGATCTGCTCCGCATGAACCCGCGAACGCTGCCGAGTAAAATCGAGGTACGGCCAAGTCAGACGCCGAAAAAATAGTAAACCTTAGATAGGAATGACGAAACAAGTAATCAAGCAAAAAATGCCCAATAGTGTACATTGTAACAATTAAATTACATTAATATGAAAGTTTTTTTCATCATAACATGCATTATTATTGGGCTATTCCTGGTATTCCAAATATATACTATTATGTCAACAAATAAATCAGAAACACAAACCTACAAAGTAATCAAGGTAGAGAAAGAATTTGAGATTCGATTTTATCCTTCAGCGACAATGGCGGTGATTTCATCTTCTGCCAAAACCTATAAAGAACTAGGTAGTTCCGGTTTTACAAAATTGGCAGGTTATATTTTTGGAGGAAATAAAGATAAAAAACAGATAGCCATGACCGCTCCTGTTCATATGGATATTGGCGATACTGTTTCAAGCATGAGCTTTGTAATGCCTTCCAACTACAATAAAAACAATTTGCCATTGCCTAACAATTCAGATGTAACTATCAATACTACGCCTGAAGAATATGTGGCTGCAATCGAGTTTGGTGGATTTGCATCAAGCGACAATATTAAAAAGCATACTGAAATGCTTGAAAGTTCTCTAAAAGCACACAATCTTTCTTATTACGGGCACTTCCGCTATTTAGGTTATAATCCACCATACCAATTATTTGGAAGAAAAAATGAAATTATCGTATCTCTTCATTGGGATTCAAAATGAGATTTAGAGCGTGTTCGGGAATTTTTCGCCGGGCCTGAAAAACGTCTTTTTCGGCTGTTTTCCACCTTTTTTCAGTCACTTAGTCACCGCTATGGTCCTGAAAAAACGAGCAAAACAGTCAAAAAATCCATTTTTTCATGCTCCGTCAAAAATTCCCGAACACGCTCTTAAAAATGAAATGGATGTAACCTCATGTAAGAAAAAAATGTATGAGGGCGAGATTAAGGCTTTGGTGGAGAGAAATGGATTTTCCTTACAAAAGGAGATTAAGATCAAAAATATGCTCTATACATCAGGTTTGGAAAAAAGCCGAATTGCTTCATGTAGCCGGTTTTATTTGGCTCGCTTTCGTCATAAAACTCGGTGATTTTTCCCTTGTTATTGGTGATATTGTCCAGGTTCAGGAAGAGTTCGTGTGTGGCCCGGCGTTTGTTCCATTTGTAACTGGCCGAAACGAGCACCTGGTAAGGATTGTCGAGGCTGTTTTCAAAGGCTTTGGAGTAGTCCCAATAGCGGTTGTCGGCCGGATCGACGGCGAGATTGCCCTGCCCGTCGCGCAGCAGTGGAATAATTTTCCTCCCGCCGCCGAAAAAGGCTTTTGCGTTCAGGCCCAGCGTTTGGTTGTGCTTTTTACCAAGTCGGGGAAATTCTTTGCCGCAGAGGATATTCACCAGGTAATTTCCGTTAAACGGCGTGTTGCGCTCCCTTCCGTCGAGGGGCGTGTATCTGGATTGGTACAACGAGGCGTTTACCAGAAAATAATAATGCCGGCTGAAAAACTTTTCGAGGGTGAGTTCTACGCCGTAGTTCCTTCCCTTGCCCTCGTTCACCAAATCAACGTACTGAAAATCAAGCCCTTCCACAATGGTGGAGAAATAACTCGTGTCCACGTTTTCAACGGGCAGGTTGTACAGATGCTGGTAGTAAAGTTCCACTTTGGCCCGCATATTTCTGCCGAAACGCTGCTCGAAACCCAGGACAAAATGTTGCGCTTTCAACAAATCGAGGTCGCGATTGGGTTCTGTAATACTGCCGTCTGCCTGCTCTACTTTTGCAAAATAGTGGTGGATGCTCTCCATGTTGCTGTGTTTGCCGTAGCCCAGGTGCAGGGCGCTCGAAGGCGTGGTTTTCCATTCGACGGCAACACGTGGTTCCAGGGTGCTTTTTTGGTTAAACAGTACGTTCATCTGGTGAACCCCCGAAACGAAGGTGAGTTTTTCGCCTGCCCGGAATTTCCAGCTGACAAAATTTCGGAGGGTACCCACATTTTCATTAAAATCCAGCAGCACGAACCGCTCGTTCGCGTCGCCCCGGAACCTGCTTTGCTCAAAACGGTATTTGAAAAGGGTGTACTTCGTGCCGATTTGTATTTTGTGGCGGGCATTAAACTTGTGGTTGTACGTCATGGATCCGCGGTAAGCAGGTTTTCGCAGATTGCCCTGAAAATTCAATTTTCTGCTGATGACGGAGTCGTACAGGAATTCGCCCCCGTCGTTGTATTTTTTGATTATACCAGCCTCGAATATATCGTCCTCGATGCCTTCCTGAGAGTAGGTGAGGGTAGTGTTCAAAAAACTGTTTTCGCCGATGTTGATGGTGTGCCGGATGCCCGTGTTGAACAGCTGTGCTTTTTTGTCAAAATCATTTCGGATTTCGGCGCGGGAAGCATTGGGTCCGGGAATGACCCAGATAGCAGGCGTCACGTCCTCGAAACTGAAATTGCTGGCGCCGCCCAACCCAAACAGGGAAAAAACACCCGCTTTTTTGGTGGGTAAAACCATTTTAAAGGCAGCGTCCTGAAACGTCAACACGCCGCTGATGTCGCCCAGTAATCCAAGTTGGCTCAACAAACCCGCTGTCGAGTAGCGATAATTGACCAGAAAAGAACCGCCGTAACCTTTTTTGAAAGGCCCTTCAAACGTCATTTCGGTGCCCAGCAACCCAAAACCAAAAACAGACTCCCGTTTTTCATTGTTTCCGGCCCGCAGCCGCACATCGTACACGCCGGAAAGTACGTCGCCAAACTCCGGAGCAAATGCGCCCGTGTAAAAATCGGAATTCGCCAGCAGGTTGTTGTTCAGGATACTGACGGAACCACCCACTGCGCTCTGGTCGCCGAAGTGGTTGGGGTTGGTAATTTGCTCACCTTCGAGCCGCCACTGGACATATTTCGGCGAATTGCCCCGCACGATGATGTCGTTGCTGCCATCCTGCGTGCTGGTGATGCCGGCAAAATTGGAAAGGATGCGGGATGGGTCATTGAATCCGCCCGCATAGCGATTGGTTTCCTCGGGGGAAATGGAACGGGCGCTGAGCAGCGCCATTTCGTTGAAGGCCTCACCTTTGTGTTCATGGGCAGAGATCGTCACTTCTTTCATTTTTACGGCAGATTCCTGCATTTGCAGGCTCAAAACCACCTCTTTGCCAGAGTTGACCACGATATTCGGGATGCTTTGCGCTTCGTAGCCGAGGTAGGAAAGTTGCAGGTCGACCCTGCCGATGGCTACGTTTTCTATTCTGAAATGGCCCTGCGCGTCTGTGCTTGCGCCTTTCCGGTAATCGCTGCCGAAAAGTACTACTTGCGCCCCGATCAGTGGCAGCCTGCTGTCGGTGTCGAGAATGGTTCCCCGGACAGTCTGGCTGAGGTTTTGACTGAACATCCGGCTGATGAAAACAACCGTGAACAAGATCATTAATTTGAATTTTTGCTCCATAAACTTTTGAATTTTGAATATTACAAACCCGCATCAGGC
>JALHMA010000349.1 GCA_022844265.1 Saprospiraceae bacterium
AACCATGCTGCGTAAGGATGCCCTGCGATTGACTTCTGACGGAAGCGGGCAGCAGCAATGCCGCAATTAAAAGGCTAAACAGAATCTTATTCATAGTAAGTAGTTACCTCTAATCAGTGATGAGTTATGAGTTATGAGTGATGAGTTATTGGAGTTTCAGGCTGGAATGAGAAAGAATGCATACTTCATTTTCCCATTCCAGCCTGAAACTCCAATAACTCATAACTCATAACTCATAACTCATAACTCATAACTCATAACTGGTTTTACAGTATTTCAACGTAAAACACCAGTTCCGAGTTGGCTGGTATCGGTCCGTTGTCTTTATCTCCATAACCCAGTGCAGGTGGAATAAAGAAGTATGCTTTGCCGCCGTGGTTGAGCAACATAGCACCTTCGTCATAACCCGGGATCATCTGGCCAACGCCTACCGGGAACGCCAATGGTTCGCCGCGCTCATAAGAGTTGTCGAACATAGTACCGTTGCTCAGGGAGCCGTAATAGTTGGTTTTGATGGTTTCCCCGGCTGCCAGGGCTGCACCGCTACCTTTTTCTACGATGTATGCTTTAAGGCCCGAAGCGGTGGTGGTGATTTTGTCGTTCAGTTTGCCCGCTGCATAGTCGGCAAGCACCGTTTTTACACCGGTTTCAATGGTCACCAACTGTTGGCGTGCCGCTTCTTCTGCCTGTTTCTTCTCGTCTGCTGTGATAATATCAACGAGAACGATTTCATAACGCACTTCTTTGGCGTCTTTCAAATCCGGCGGAATGAACTTTTGAAGGAAGGTGTCGATTTTTTCAACGACCGTGGCGCTGTCTCCTTCACCCATCAGCAGACAGGCATCGTAAATGGCAGGCACCCGTTGGGGTAGTTTGTCTTTTTCGAACAGTGCAAATTCGCGCGGGCCGCCATAGTTTTTTTGAGTGCTGGCCATGAGCGAATCGCCGATGTAGGTGTAGGTTTGGAGCAATACCGTTTCGCCGGGTTGTGGCTTGGTACTGCCTTTGTCTGTATGGTTAGTGAATTGGTAACCATGCTCTGTTGTCACGCTGCCTTTTTTGCAGGCGATTTGAGTGGCAACGATGGCTACAAGAGCCAGAAAAAATAGTTTACGCATTGCTGAATGAATGAATGAGCGAATGTGTGAGTGTAAAAATGTGTGAATTATTTAGCCGTCAGGAGCTCTTTATACTCCGGTAACAGACTTTTAAATTTATCAATAGTTCCTTTCAGGCTGTCGTGCGAATAAGCGCCCGATGCGTTTTTGTGTCCGCCGCCGTTAAAGTGTTTTTTACAAATTTCCTGGACATCCAGATCCCCTTTCGAGCGCAGGCTGAGTTTCACGACCGTGGGTTGGTTGTGGATAAAAGCAGCCAGGCGCACGTCCTTTATACTGAGCAGGTAATTGACAATACCTTCCGTGTCGCCGCGCTGGATGTTGAAAACTTCATAATCTTTTTTAGAAAGCCAGATGAGTGCGGTGCGGAATTCCGGCAGGTATTCCATGCGATGGGTGAGGCAATGCCCCAGCAACCGCAAATGTTTTTCTTTCTGGGAGTTAAAAATCATATCCTGCACAGCAGTGTCGTCCATGCCGCGCTCCACAAGATCGCCGGCAATTCGAAAAACCATCGGATTGGTGGCATGGCGAAAAGAACCTGTATCGGTCACCAGGCCGGTGTAAATACATTTGCCAATGACAGGATCGATCTTGACCGCATCGCCCAGTCCATGGATAAATCGGTACACCAGTTCGCAGGTGCTGCTGGCTTCCGGCTCCGAAAAAATATAATCCGCAATCGGGTCGGGGTAGAGGTGGTGGTCGATCATAATGCGGACGCCGGGCATTTCCCGGATAAACTCACCCATCCGGTCAATCCGCCCATATCCGTTAAAATCAAGGAAAATGAACACGTTTTTGCTGACCAATACGTGTTTGCATTCTTCGGTATGAATATCCCAGATCAAAATATCGCCCGAACCCGGAAGCGCTTCAAATTCCTCCGGAAACTCGGAAGGGAACAGAACATGCACCGTATGGCCGTACTGCTCCAGGTAATGGCGCATCGCCAATGAGCTGCCTATTGCATCGCCATCGGGGTTGCGGTGCGAGAAAATGGCAACATTTTGTGGTACGCGGAGGAGTTGTTTGAGCGCGGAAGGGAATTCCATTGTGTGCACAAGGTTTCGATTTAGAGCCTTTGCTTCGCAAAAGGTCGGCAAAAGTACGGTGTTTGACCTTGAATAGAAGGGTGCGCCGGAGATTATTTTTCTGAAAACCTTTTTAAGTCGCTTATTTGGAATAAAATCTTGCCCTACCTTTGCGCCCTCAAAATTCCATATTTATCATTTATCATTCAAATCAGACATGGCAGGCAACCGCACATTCACTATGATTAAGCCCGACGCCGTTCGCGCCGGTAACATTGGCAACATTCTGCAAATGATCAACGCAGGTGGTTTTCGTATCGTTGCAATGAAATTGACCCAACTCAGCCCATCCAAGGCCGGAGAATTTTACGCCGTTCACAAAGAGCGCCCTTTCTACGGCGAACTCTGCGAGTTTATGAGCAGCGGCGCCATCGTGGCGGCTATCCTGGAAAAAGAAAATGCGGTAGAAGATTTCCGCACCCTGATCGGCGCCACCAACCCCGCACAAGCTGCACCGGGCACGATTCGCGCCAAATATGCCACCAGCATCGGTGAAAACGCCGTTCATGGTTCCGACAGTGACGAAAATGCTGCCATAGAAGGCGCATTTCACTTCGGAGGCGTAGAGTTGTTTTAAGTGCGAAGTCGTCAGTGCGAAGTCATCAGTCCCCGTAGAGTACGCCGTTTCATGTTTTGGAAACCCAAGTATGAAACGGCGCACTCTACGGACTGATAACTTCGCACTGACGACTTCGGACTAACGCGACGGCGCACTCTACGGACTTCGCACTTCGCACTGACGACTTCGCACTTTAATACATCATCACCTTCCGCGTAGCCGTTCCAAACGGCGTTTCGAGTCGGCAGGTGTAAATGCCCGGTTCGCGCAAATCAGCGCGGTGCAGTACCATGTTATGCTCTCCCGCTTCGTAATAGCCGGATTTGGCAACTACCTCGCTGCCTTTCGCATCAAACATTCTGATGACTACTTTGGATGGCGCCGGCATCCGGAACCACAGCAGCGTCATTTCAATAAAGGGATTCGGCGAATTTCGGTACAGTTCTACTCCTCCTTCAGTCTGGGCAAGGCCCGGCTGAACATGCAATTGTGTAGCAATCATAATAACTTTTCATGAGACCATCGGATGGGAAGGGCACTTTCTCATAGTATGCCCCTGACAGGAAACCGTTGGCGTGATTAAAGGATAATTTGAAAACACGGGTATGATTTCAAACACTATGCCAAAAATAGAAGTGAGAGGTGAGAAGTGAGAAGTGAGAAAGTGAGAGGGTGAGAATTGAGAGGTGAGAGGGTGAGAAATATCATTGTGGAGAAATGGATCATCTCGTATCTTTGGCAGCGTGTTGGAGATGCTTAAAGCGAAGCATCCTCTCACATCTCATTTCTCACTATCTCACATCTAATAAAACATGGAAGATTTTCTCAAAAACGCAAAAGACACCGCCAAAGAAGCAGCCGACAAAGCAGCCGAAAAATTAGCCGAACTGAAAGAAGCCGCATCTGAAAAAGTAGCCGAATGGAGCGAAAAAGCAGAAGCAATGGCTGCCGAAGCCAAAGCCGAAGCGGCTGAAAAACTCGCAGAGGCACAAGCGGCGAAGGAAAAAATTGCAGCGCATGAAGGCGGCGCGCTGGGTTTTCTCACAGACAAAGCCAAAGAAATGGTCGGGGACATCAAAGAAGAAGCCGACGAATTGAAGGAAAAAGGAAAGGACTTCTGGGAAAAAGCGAAAGACTACTAGTGAGTGGTGAATAGTGAGTAGTGAATAGTGAGTTGTTTCCCCTTTGGCTGCCTTTTTGGTTTTGGTTTGGACTTTTCAGGCCATTATTCAAATACAATGACACTAGCCTGAAAAGCCCAAGCCCAAACCAAAAAGGCAGCCAAAGGGGAAACAATTCACTACTCACGACTCACTATTCACCCATTCGCTTTCTTGTGGTCCGCCAAAAACTTCGCCAGTCCGATGTCCGTCAGCGGGTGGTAGAACAGCCCCGTGATGGCGGAAAGCGGGCAAGTCACCACATCGGCGCCGGCTTTGGCGCATTGTACGATATGCAGCGGCGAACGGATGCTGGCAGCCAGGATGGACGTGTCGAAATCCTGAAGGGTATAAATTTCAACAATCTCTTTGATGAGTTCGATGCCGTCCCACGACATGTCATCTATCCGTCCGATAAAAGGACTGAGGTAGGTAGCGCCTGCTTTGGCGGCCAAAATCGCCTGACCGGCAGAGAACACCAGGGTGCAATTGGTCTTGATACCCAGTTCCGTAAAGTGGGCGATGGCTTTAATGCCGTCTTTGGTCATGGGCACTTTTACCACGATATTTTCATGCAGTTGGGCTAGTTTTTTGCCTTCCTGAACCATGCCTCCGAAATCCGTTGCAATCACTTCCGCGCTGACATCGCGGCCAGGGCCGACAATTTCACAAATCTTTCGGTAGTGGTTGAGGACCGCCTCGGTACCTGAAATGCCTTCTTTAGCCATCAGGGAGGGATTGGTGGTCACCCCGTCGAGAATGCCGAGTTCGGTTGCTTCGCGGATGTGATCGAGGTTGGCAGTATCTACAAAAAATAGCATCTGTATATGTTCAAGTGGTGAAAAAAATCGCAGTAATACCAAAATGGGCGAATAAGCGGCGTGGAAGAAAAGCGAAAAAATCGCCCGTTCACGCAACCGCTCATTCGCCCACTTAAAAAGTGTGCCGAACACACCGCTACGACCACATATCCTTGCTGCATTTCTGCCCTGGGGAGGTTTTGCAGGAGCTGGTCGTCCGGCACGCCGCAAAGGTAGCGTGTTTACCTCAAAAAAAGCGTGTATTTTTCGCATCAAAATTTTCTGCTGCTCTTTTTCGGGTGGACTTCGACCAAAATGCGTTCTTTTGCGTTGCATCTGTGCGTGCATTTCCCCTGTAGAATATGCTAAAGCCAAACCATCTGTATGTCTGAAACGATTTCCCCGGCCTCTGTTACCATGACATCTGCCGCCTATAGCGGCGCAGCACTCGAATGGCTCAATGCCCGGCCTGAGCCGCCTGTGCGAGCGGATCTGTGTGCCTTGAGCGACAGCTTCGCCATCCAATGTATCCATGAACTGGTAGATAACCACGCATTTGATCTGACCATCCAGGCCAATCACCCCGCGGGCGACTGGCTGAGCCACCTTTATTTCGAGGCCCGCAACCGCGAAAAGGTATTCGGTACCAGGAATCTCGGTATCGGTTACCCGTTTGTGCTGGCGCATATCGGCGGGCAGGACGTGGCGGCGCCACTTTTTATCTGGCAGGTATCCCTGGAACCGGATCAGCAACACGCCGATTACTGGCATGTGCAACGCGGCGCCAACCACGCACTGCTTCCCAATTATCCGCTTTTTCACCTGCTGGATGCCCTGCATGACACCAATCTTTCGCAACAAGCCCATCATTTGGCGGAAGCCAAAAGCCTGAATACCAAAGACTTCGGGGAAATGATCGAAGGCGTGCGCCTGATGCTCGGACTCGTCGAAGACGGGCTGCCGCTGAGTATTCAACCCTTTGCACAACCCGATGAAATACTGCATCATATTGCGGAAGGCCGGCTGTGCTGGTCGGCAGTAGCGGGTATTTTCCCCTCGCTGCCGCGCACCACTGTCACACAGCCGCCGGTCGTGGCGCCTGATCTGCCTGCGGAAACCAAAGCCTGGGGGCACTTTTTCACCATGCTGCCGCTCGACCCTTCCCAGCGCTCGGTACTCAGCGCCGTGCAACGCAATGCGCTTACGGTAGTGGAAGGCGCATCCGGCTCCGGTAAAACCTACCTGATTTCGGCCATCGTGATGAATGCCTTGTCCAATGGCAAAAAATGCCTCGTTGTTTCCAAAAGTATCAGCGCGCTGCGGCGCGCACAAAAATTCCTGCTCGATAAAGGAGTGGGGGAGTGCTCGTTTGTGCTGCGCGACCTGGAAGGCGACAAACTGATGCTGGCCGATATGCTTCGGATGTCGGCGGAAGCCAAAAATAAGTCTTCCTACGATCCCGAAATTTTTAAAACGGTGTTGAATAAAACCCACCGCGAACAAAATAAACTGGATTCGGCCTGGGAGGAATTGCACAGCCC
>JALHMA010000350.1 GCA_022844265.1 Saprospiraceae bacterium
TTGTAATTCAGTTACTTACGATATTCGAGCGATTCTTCTGACTAAACTCTTCTCCCATCCCTACTTCACCTTTACCTTTCTTAATCTTTCGCTACCATTCTGTCAATGAACTTCTTTATGTAAACACCAAACTTCTTTGGCGAATTTTATCAATTTTTTATTCCAAAACACTTGGTCGATTTCTCGTTACCCGCATTTCGGGTTGCAAAAGTACTAACCCCATTACCACTCCACCAAATTTATCGCAATTTTTTTCAAAAGTTTTTTTCAAAAACTGCACCTCTATCTCACTTCTCACTTTCTCACGTCTTACCTCTCTTTTGAAGCGGGCGCAAAGGTAAGACAACATTTGTTTTTAAAAAGCGCCGACGCTTATTTTTTTTCAAGTCCACCTGCTGCTGTTTTTTTTTGTTTTGGCAAAGCGCCAAAATCTCAGATGATTTGGTTGGATATGAAGAATTTTTGAAATATTTTTGGGAATCGTTTCATTTATTATCCAATTTTAATTTATTTATGGGGTTCCAATTGACGCTTCCAACCCTTCGGGAAATGGGGGAGGGCTTCCTGCACCTGCTATTTCCCGAAATTTGTGTGGCATGTGGCCAGGACTTACCGGTAACCGGAACTTGTTTCTGCCTGACCTGCCAACTCGCCCTCGCTCCCTCCAATATGTATTTGCTGCGTGAAAATGAATTCACAGATCGCTTCTGGGGCCGCCTGCCCCTGGAAGGCGGCGCAGCACTCTATCACTTTACCCGAAAAAGTCCTGTGCAACGGGCCTTGCACCAATTGAAATACCACAACAAGCCGGACATCGGTATCAAAATCGGCCGGGAATTCGGGAAAAAACTGCGCGACGCCGAAATCTTCAGGTCGGTAGACGCCATTATTCCGGTGCCGCTCCACCCGAAGAAAGAGCGGCTTCGCGGCTACAACCAGAGTATGATGTTTGCCCAGGGCATTGCGGAGACGATGTATCTGCCCGTTTTAAACACAGTGCTGACGCGCAACAAATTTACCGCATCACAAACCCGCAAGAAACGGATTGAG
The DNA here is from genome assembly GCA_022844265.1 of Saprospiraceae bacterium. Taxonomy (GTDB): domain Bacteria; phylum Bacteroidota; class Bacteroidia; order Chitinophagales; family Saprospiraceae; genus M3007. The sequence goes on from JALHMA010000350.1 coordinate 1,051, forward strand.
CGATTTCAAAATGTGGAACAGGTTTTTACAGTCAAAAAACCGGCCCTCGTGGAAGGACGACACCTATTATTAGTAGATGATGTGCTCACCACCGGCGCTACCCTGGAAATATGCGGACTGACGCTGCTGGAGGTCCCCGGCACAAAACTCAGTATGGCCACTATTGCGATCGCAGGCATTTAGAGGTGAGAGAGTGAGAGGTGAGAGGTGAGAGAGTGAGAGAGTGAGAGACGTCCCGCTTGGCAGGGTTTGTGAATTTGGATGAGGTATTTCAGGCCTGTAATTGTTTAGAAAAAGTAAGTGTCTATACAAATATTGGGCTACACGATAAAGAATGCCCTGAATTTCTACAGATGGTCCACTACCACCACCGATAACTAATAACCAATAACGGATAACTACTTTTCCATGAAACGCCTGCAACCACGGCAAATCCGGGACACCTTTTTCCTGTCGGGCCTGCTCGAATTGTACCTGCAACACCTGGCGGAGTCGGAATTGCAAGTGTCGTTGAAAACACTGGCCTTTAATACATCCATACCGGAATCCGTTTTTATTCGGCTGAAACAACTGCACAAAAACCCGGCAGATGCGCCGAATATCGATGCGGAAGACTTTCATATCCTGTTCTCCAATATCATGTTCCACTACCCTACTGTCAAAATATGGTTGCAGGAAGACGGGAGTTTCTTTTTTGAAATGTAAACTTTAATAAACCAATTACCGTCCAATGCTGTTATCTTCGCAACGATTTTTAGAACGAAATTAAGTTTACAATGGAAGCGACTATAACTAAGTCTCCCGTGATGCTGTACACGGAAGAAACGCCGAACCCGGAAGCGTTGAAATATGTGACCAACCGGATGCTCTACCGCGGAATTGCGGATTTTAACGAAAAAGAACTGGCGGCCGAATGGAGCCCGATGGCGAATACCCTGATGGAACTGCCTTACGTCAAAAGTGTGTATTTCAATAACAACTACGTTACGATCACCAAGGAATTCAACTACGAATGGGCTGAAATCATGCTCAAGTTGAAGGAGTTTGTGAAAAACTATATTGAAAACGGCGGCGCGATTGTGCAGGAAGGTTTTGCCGAATATGCGGAAAAAATAGCCGCCGAGCAGAATGCCACCCAGTTCAGCGGTGAAGACGGCGATATCGCCCGTAAAATCAAAGAACTGATCGATATGTACGTCAAACCGGCGGTAGAAGGCGACGGCGGCAATATCGAGTTCAAATCATACGAAAAAGGCAAAGTGTACGTCGTCATGCAGGGTTCCTGCAGCGGCTGCCCATCTTCCACGGTGACCTTGAAATCCGGCATTGAAGGTATGCTGAAACGCATGGTACCTGAAGTGCAGGAAGTCATTCAGGAGATGGCATAAGCAGATGTCCCTGATCAAAAAACTGGCCGGCGAAACTGCGCTCTACGGATTGAGCAGTATCGTCGGCCGACTGTTAAATATGCTCTTGGTGCCCTTTTACACCAGGGTGCTGGATACCACGAATGAATACGGGGCGGTGATCGATTTATATGCGACCTCCGCCTTTATCATGGTATTGTTTTCCTACCGCATGGAGTCGGCATTTTTCAGGTTTGGCACGCCCTTGCAGGACCGCGAGAAAACATTTGGCGCCGGCATGATGTCGCTTTTTGTAACAACGGCGCTGACAGCGGGCCTGTTACTGTTTTTTGCACAACCCATCGCCGACGTATTACAATACCCGCAACACCCGGAATATATCCGCTGGTTTACCCTGATCCTGGCCTTCGACTGTCTGGCGGAACTGCCTTTTGCCCGCCTCCGGCTGGAGCAACGCCCCCGGCGTTTTGTGGCGATCAAACTCACCAATATTGCCGTCAACATCGGTATGAACCTGTTCTGGTTGGTGTTTTGCCCCTGGGCAGCCGATCAGGGCATGAACTGGGTACACGCTGTCTGGACGCCGGGACTGGGTGTAGCCTACATATTTTTGTCGAACCTGCTGGCCAGTGTGGTTACACTGTTGTTGTTGAGTCCGCAAATCCGGGCCATCCGCTGGACGTTCGACCCGGTATTGTGGAAACGGATGATCCTGTATGCCGCCCCACTGATTATCGTCAGCCTTGCCGGCATCGTGGATGAAATGTTCAGCCGCTCTATGCTGAAATACCTGCTGCCCGGCACGGCGCAGGAAAACCTGGGACAGGTGGGCATTTTCGGCGCCAATTATAAACTGGCGGCCCTGATTACTTTATTCACCCAGGCTTACCGATACGCCGCCGAACCTTTCTTTTTCCGGCATGCCGCCGAGAAAGACGCCATGCGCACACAAGCGCAGGTGACCAAGTGGTTCACGATTACTTCTGCGGCGGGTATGCTGGCCATCCTGCTCTTCCTCGACATTGTCAAATATTTCATTGCGCCCCAATACTGGAGTGGCCTGCACGTGGTGCCTGTTTTGCTCCTGGCCAACCTGTTGCTGGGTGTGTATTACAATTTTTCGATCTGGTACCGCCTGAAAGACCGCACGGGGCTTGGCGCCTGGATTTCTATTGCCGGGGCAGTCATCACCATTTTATTGAACCTGATTTTAATACCGCTGTACGGTTTCACCGGCGCGGCCTGGGTGACGCTGGTTTGTTACACGTTTATGAGTGCAGCCACCTGGTACACCGGGCAAAAACACTATCCGGTGCCCTACGAGATTGGGCGTATGGCGTTGTATGTGCTGCTTGTGTTTGTGTTGTGGGTGATTAACAGGCTGTTGCAACCCTTTGTAGTAGATATCCCGATCGTATTATGGTCAGTGCGGGTTGTGTTATTGGGTGTGTTTGCAGGAGCCGTGTATCAGGGGGAATTGAAAAAGCGGCTGGCTTGATCAACATCTTGTCAATTCACACTAAACGGCTCCGTCCGGTTGCGCGATAACGCCCTGGACGCATAAATCAATATTTGCGCAATGACGAGGAAGATTACAATCAGCGCAGTTTCCAGGTCGGACATTAAAAGATAACTCGCCATCGATTTTTTGGAGTGCGAAAGCATCTCCTTTCCTATGTCCGACTGAATCTGATTGAGTTCGGCAATTTTCAATACTGCCGTTTTAAAATGCGGCGCAGCATCCCGCTCATATATTTGTAATGCCTGGGGCATGTTTCCCATATTGATCTGCTGCAAAATGGTTTGCTCCAGCCGGTCATACGCCTGCAGGTCGGACTCGAAATTCTGTAATACGGTGGTTTCGTTTTCCAGGAAATAGGTCTTTTTATAAGCTGTCAGGAGTTGATGAATATCCCGGTTACAGGAATCGATGCCGGCCTGACGACTTGCAGCGGGTGCATCCAGGGGCGGGAGACTCTCTTTGAGTAATTCTCTTTTCCGGTACAGGTTTTCGCGGATTTCAAAAATAGACGTAGCCGGCACCAGCCTGTCTTCGTAGATGGATAAAAAAGACTGATCCATCTGTTCCATCTGTTCTTTTTCAAAGATATTGGCGACAAAAAGCAGCAGCGCCAGCAGTACCAGCACAAATGCCATTTTTAGTTTGCTATATGTCGGGAGCACCCATTTTGACGTAGCCATATTTTGAATAAGTAGTTATCCGTTATTAGTTATTGGTTATCAGTGTTGATAATCAAGCATTTGCAAAGAATTTAGTCAAAACTCATCTTGACTTTACCACCCGCTTCCACCAGGCTTTACCCGATAATTTCTCCTGACCCAACAGGAAGTAAACACCAGCAGGCAGGACCGGCAGCTTCAGGCGATTACCGGCGGGTTTCCCCTGAAAGACGCGGCGGCCTTGTGTATCATACAACGAAAATTGCAGCCCGGCTGATGGGGCCCCGATAAATAACTCGTCTGAAAACGGATTTGGATACACTTCCTGTATTCCAGTCACTTCCACTGTTCCTACGGTACCACTCTCTACAGCGCCCCGGCTCCTCGGCGTTAAAAAATACCCACCCTGAAAATCCTCTTCCGGAGCCGCTACCTCCAGCCCGGAGCCGATAGCCGGGCTGCCCGGCAGCAGCGAAAAATCAGCAGCATCTGCGCCGGCAAAGAGCGGGTCGGCATTCAGGATCAGGTCAGGGTCGGGCGTAGGAATATCCGGTCCGCTCCAACTGGGCAGTGCGCTATTGTACCACAGGTTGTGGGAAAAAAGGAAGGTTTCCGGTCGTGTATTGGGACCGATGTTGGTCTCTGTGCCAAGGTTGTGGTCCAGATAAATGATATTGTTGATGAACGAGTTATCACCGCATTCCAAAAATCGGTCGGGGTCGACCGTCTCCTGGAGAATGCGAATGACCCAGTTCTCCGGTTTATAGAACGTGTTGTTCACCACTTCCACATGAACAGAGCCGACGTAGGCGACCGGCGCCCAGGAACCCACAAAAATGTTGGAAAAAACTTGCAGGTAGGCCGCCTCGTAGTGTGCCGTGTCGGGGCGGAAGAATGGCAGGCCGGTGCTGCCGCCGAGGTTGAGTGTGCGCTGGCCGCCGTTGCGGAAAAAGTTCCGCTGGATACGGATCCAGGCGGTGCCGCCCTTGGCCTGAATGGAGTTGGAGCCCTGATTTTCCCAATAATTGTTTTCAAATACCCCGTAATGGCAACCCACCATATCCACCCCGCTGCCCCCGGCCGCACCGTTGAGAAACCGGCAGTTGCGCACCTCGAACGAGTCGAGGCCCGAAAGTTTGAGCAGGTCGTTGTTCCCGGTAGCGCTGATGTCCTGAAAAATGCAGTCCTCGAAAACAACGTGGTGTGCGGGCGTATCGTAGGTGCCGCCGTCGTCCAGATTGAAGCCGTTTCCGGTCTGGTGTTGGAATGTCAGGCCCCGGATATGGAGCCAGGCCGGATCGGAAAGTTGGATCGCATTATTGCCGCCTTCAAAAACGGGGGTGTCGCCGGGTGCGTTTTTGATGGTGATCCACTGGCCGGGCTGGCCCTGCAAGTTGGCAAAAAAAAGGCCGCCGGAATAAGTACCTGCATGGATCAGGATGGTGTCGCCGGGCTGCACGACGGCCACGGCTGCGGAGAGATTCGGGTATGTCTGGCCGGAACCGACGTGCAGGGTTTGAGCGGCGAGCGTACCTTGCCAAGCCGTAAAAATCAGGGTGAAAAAGGCTGAAAGTATATGGAAGCGCATAAGTAAAAGGGCAAAATTGAAAAGGGCAAAAAAGCAATGTAAATCAATGAGTTACAAATGATTTAGTTTTAACTAATATTGCACA
>JALHMA010000351.1 GCA_022844265.1 Saprospiraceae bacterium
TGGTTTGTAAAACATTTTGACGTAGTGCCGACGGCTGAAGCGGAAATGAACGCGCTGCACCGGCTCAATCCGAAAGACAGCGCTGTGGTGCAGCAATCTTTTGCCGCTTCGTTGCAAGGGCTTGTTATTCAAGCGGATAGCAGCAATACCATTCGCCTGAGCAAATACCATCCCGATAAAATGGAGTATGAATATTCGGCAAAAACGGAGCAGTTGGCCGTTTTCTCCGAGATTTATTACCCCGCCGAAAAAGGCTGGAAATGCTACCTGAACGGCCGGCCCGCGCCCGACTTTATCAAAGCCAACTACCTGCTGCGCGCTATGCGCCTGCCTGCCGGACAAAATATGAAACTGGAAATGCGTTTCGAACCAAGATCGTTCTATCTCGGGGAGAAAATATCGATGGCAGCTTCTTTATTGGCCTTGCTGCTGTTCTTCGGCGGCTGGTTTTTATGGTTCCGCCGCCACTCGCTCAGCGACCCGAACCGCCTGGCTGATAACGAGCCGGCTGCTCCAGCCAAGCCGGTGAAGCCAGTGGCGCCTGTCAAACCTGTCGCGCCTGCCAAACCGGGAAAAAAAGGAAAATAGTGTTTGGTGTTTAGTGTTTGGTGTTTCGGGTGCTCCGCTTTTGGCCATTCCCCCGACCCCTTTAGGGCAATGTCGTTGACTTAGCGGAGAGGTGTCATTTGCGACGCAGGAGCAAGTGACATCTCGTAGCGAGAATTACTTGAAAACGACCGTTACGAGATGTCACCTCCTTCCTTCGTCAGGAGATGACACCTCTTCACTACGCTTAAGTCAACGACATTGCCCTGAAGGGGTCGGGGGAATGGCCAAAAGCGAAGCACCCGAAACACCAAACCCTAAACACCAAACACCAAACACGCCTTATCTTTGCACCATGTACACCTTGCTTATCTCCATCGTGATCGGCCTTTTTGTGGCTATGCTGTTTGTCAACCTGTACTTCCGGGCCAAAGTGCTGAAACTATACGGCGTATTAGTGCGTAATAAAGTGGAGTTCGGCGCGGCCCATATTTTTAACAGGCAAAAGTTAGAAACGGAAATACTGCCCCGTTATCCGCAGTTTCGCAACGAAATTGAAGGATTCATACGCCACATGCGGTACACGATCCGTATGGCTACGGTACTTATTCTGCTTATTACAGCGTTCGGGGCTATTTTGATGTACTTCCGTTAGTGTGTTTGGTGTATGGTGTTTGGGGCGCTTCGCCTTTGGCAGATGAGTATGTTTTGGCCGAAATTCCCACATTTGCCAAGGGCGAAGCACCCTAAACACTAAACACCATACACCAAACACCAAAACTCATTTCCGTTTCTTCTTCTTGTAGTTCTCCAGCACAAAAGAACCCAGGCCGGACAACGAAGAATAAAACGCCTTACCTTTATTCGTTTCCGTAAATGCTTCCACAAACCGCACCAGGTAGGGATCGCGGGCAATCATAAAAGTGGTAATCGGCACGTCCAGTTTTTTGCAGCGCATCGCCAGGTTGAGGCAGCGATTCACAATTTTACGGTCGAGGCCGAAGGCGTTTTTGTAGTAATTTTTACCGATTTTCAGGCAGGTCGGTTTGCCGTCGGTAATCATAAAAATCTGTTTGTTCGGGTTGCGGCGTTTTTTCAAAATATCGAGCGCCAGTTCGAGTCCGGCCACCGTATTCGTGTGGTATTCACCGACTTGCAGGTAAGGCACATCTTTTAATTCGATGGGCCAGGCGTCGTCGCCGAACACCAGAATGTCCAGCGTATCTTTCGGATAACGGGTCTGGATAAACTCAGCCAGCGCCAGCGCCACTTTTTTGGCAGGCGTGATGCGGTCTTCCCCGTACAGGATCATGGAATGTGAAATATCGATCATCAGCACCGAAGACATCTGGCTCTGAAAATAGGTTTCATGAACTTCCAGGTCTTCCTGTGTGAGGTTGAATTCGTCGATACCGTGGTTGATGTAGGCATTGCGCAAGGAATTGGTTACAGCAAGATTTTCAAGGCTGTCGCCAAATTCATACGGTTTTACATCGGAAGTGTATTCGTCGCCGCGCCCGATGATGGAAGTGTTGTGCCGGCCGCTTTTGGCTTTTTTTAATTCCCCGAAAATATCGTCGAGGCTTTTTTGCCGCAGGCTGATTTCAAGTTTGGACGTCGGTCCCATGCCGCCCTCTCCGTCGCCGTCGCGGCGAATGTACCCGCGTTCTTCCAGGTCGCGGATAAAATCGCCCATGCCGTACTCGTCGGTCGTGAGTTTGTATTCCCGGTCCAATTCATTGAGCCAAGCCAGTGATTCGGAGACGTCGCCCGAGGTGTACAACATCAATTCCTGGAATATCTTGAACAGCCGGTCAAAAGTACTTTGATCGGGATCGGGTATGTGATCTGTAAAACGAAAACCTATCATAATGAGCAGTAAAACCACAAACGAGCGGCATTGTTCAGAGAAGTGAGAGGGTGAGAAGGTGAGAAACATCCCGCTTGGCCGCTCGGCGGTTTTGGTCATTGTTTTTCAGGCCTGTAATCGTGAATCGTGTTTAGTGTGTGGTGTTTAGTGTTTCGGGCGCTTCGCCTTTGGTATCTGTGGAAATCTTCGCATAAACTACTCACAGATGCCAAAGGCGAAGCGCCCGAAACACTAAACACCATACACTAAACACGATTCACGATTACAGGCCTGAAACTCCCATGCTAATCCGGGAAAGTGGCCAAGCGGGATGTCTCTCACCTCTCACCTCTCACCCTCTCACTTCTCACTTCTTTATTCCGTCACAATCCGCACACTCTCCTGTTTGCTTCGTCCGGCCACCAGGTCAATAATTTGTTCGCTCACGCCGTCATTGATGGAAACCTTGGCCGTATTTGGTTCTGCCTTACCGAAGTCGTCCGCATATACGGTCAGGTAATGTTCTTTTCCTGCGGGCAATTGGATTTCGTATTCCTGCGGCTTCAGTCGCAGGTAAATCCGGTTGATGACCTTTTTTTCATTTAAATAAATGGAAATAATATCGCCGTCTTCCACCTGGCTGTCCCACACTTTGACCTTGATGGTGCGGCTTTTTACTTTTAATTCGTCGCCGACTTCGACTTCCCGGCCACCGATTGTCAGAGGAGCGCTGGATTGTGCGATCGACGTTTCTTTTTTAGGCGGTTTTACCGTTTTGGCCACCACATCCGGTTTTGTTTTTTTAGGCACTTTTTCCTTCTCTTTATCGCAGGGGAGCATGGCGGTTCCCCCGAAACGAATACTGAATCCGGGGCCTTTGCTGGTCACATTGCTGACCAACAGTACATATTTTTCACCTTTGGTCACCTTTAAGGGCGCCAGCCATGCATTATCATCGGGATCGCTGCAACCTGCATTTTCACTGTCATCCGCTTCGCCCCACCTCAAACCTGTTTCGCCCATGCATGGGCTGCTCAGGCTCAGCGATTCGCCATCGCCTGCAGCCATGCAGCGCACTACCTTTTTAGTGGCGCAGTCGCCGGAAGGGCCAAGGCGGTAAACCACCCAGTCAATATCGTCTGTTACACGGTGCGGGGTAATGGCAAAGGTGAGTTGGCCGTTTTTGGCGATTTCAAATTTGATCCAGGTGGAGTTTTCTTCGGCTTGTCCTGCATTTTCGCTGTTCAAAAAACAGGTCATCATGTCGGCTTCGGTGCGGTCCCGGCCTTCTCCACCGGCTTTGTCGATGTGGTAAGCCTTTTTTTCACAGATGTCCATGGCACTAACACAGTCCGCGTGTTCCTGAGCATAGAAATTTGTCGTGAAAAAAAGTAGAAATAAAAAGGTCAATAATCGCTGTTGCATGTAGAAAGTCTTTGTGGTCAGAACGTTTAATCGACTACAAACGAATTACCGGTTGCAATCTGTCTGTGCGCGGGCACAAATTTCGATCAAATATCAGATGCCAGGCAGTAATAACCGCCTGGCATCCGTAAAAATTCTGTTACTTTCTTCTTTGAACCCTGTATTTGGTGTTTCGTGTTTGGTGTTTAGGACGCTTCGCCTTTGGCAATTGTGATAGTTCGGCCAAAGCCCACACTGTTGCCAAAGGCGGAGCGCTCTAAACAATATACACCAAACACGGCCAAAGGCGAAGCGCCCCAAACGCCAAACACTATACACGAAACACCAAAAATCAGCGTATAACGCTCAGTTTTACCACTTCTGCGGCGCCATTCTGCTTGCTTTCCATACGAACAAAATATTGTCCGGGCGGTAAAGCAGACACATCGAGGTAGTAGAGGTTGCTGCCGGGCTGTATGCGGGCATTGGTAGCCGATACCATGGAGCCACCCAGACTGTGCAGCGTGAGCCGCGCATCAAAAGCGTTATCGCTCTGGAACGTTACTTCCGCACTGACACGGGCCGGATTTGGGTAAACCTGTAATGCGCGTGGTTTGTGGTAGGAATCGAACGTAGAAACCGTGCCTCCGATGTAACAGTCGGGCGTCACCAATGCCACGCTATCTACCACAGGCAGTTTAGGATAACCCTCGAACATGGTTTGTTCCAGCACATAATTGTTGGCGCCCAGCCAATCCTGCAACAGGGTGGCAAAAACCTGCCGGTAATCGTTTTGAACGCCCTGCAACTGATTGTCCTGGGTCAGGTTGGCAAGGTTGACATTATTGCCCTGCACGCCTGCCTGGATATTTTTACCAAACAGAAACATGGGTGCCAGGGTGCCGTGGTCGGAACCCAGCGAACCGTTTTCGCGGGCGCAACGGCCAAACTCGGAGAAGGTGCAACCAACTACGCGGTCGGCCAGTTCCATCGCTTCCAGGTCGTCGAAGAAGGCTTTAACAGAATCGGCGAGGTTTTGAAGCAAGTCGGCATGGGTACCGGAGGCCGGGTTGTTTTCCAGAATCTGGGAACCATGCGTGTCAAAACCACCCATCTGGCACAGGTATATTTTGGTTTTGCAACCACCTTTAATAAGCCTTGCGATGGTTTTCAACTGATCGGCCAGGGAAGAGTTGGCAGGATAAGTAATCGCATTGCTGCCCGCATTAAATACCTGGCTGATGCGCTCCGCATAATCGTTTACACTGCGTTCTACCCCTTGAATATATTCGATTTCATCGCCGTATTCGGATGTCGGGATATTGAGCAGCGGCGCGCCGCCGATGGTCTGTATCAGCGAATAAAAACCGGCAGCATCCTGACCGCTCAGGTTGATCACATTCTGGTGCTCCGTTTCCGTATGAAAACCCAGCGAAGGGCTGGAGTCGCCCAACTGTATACCCAGCGGATCAGGGTTGTTGGTTGTGGGGCCGCCCAGCACGTCAGGATACATCGCCTGAAGAGAGCGACCCATCCAGCCCGAGCCAATGGCGCTGCCTTCCAGTGTGCTGTCACCACCTGAAAGCCATAAATCGGTGCCGGTAAAATGCGATTGATTTACATTTTCATATCCCGCAGCCTGAATGACGGACGCCCAACCTTTGTCATACAATTGTTTGATTGCCAACATTTTAGGGTGAAGTCCCACCTGCCTGGGTGAACTCAGGGTTGTATCCAGGTTGATATATTTTTCGTTGCCTGTATCCGATATTTTGATGGAGGGCCGGAGGTTGGCATACAGATCGTATTGGTCGATCGGAACAATGCAGTTCAAGCCGTCATTACCACCTTTTAGTTGAATCAGCACCAATACGCGGTCTTCCACATCTTCACAGGCGGACATGATTTTAGCAATTTTGCTATTGGCAAAAGGCCGCATGGCGTGGCCGTTCACAACGAAGGATGTTACCCCCGCTGCCGGAAATATTTTGAGAAAGTTTCTTCTTTTCATTTTTCAATATGTGATTGAGCGAATGAATAATGCTTAGAATGTCTGGTACTCGGGCGAATACATAATCGCCTGGATAAGCCGGTCGAGAGCAAGGTTCACTTCCGTGGCGTTTCCTGTTGCGATATAGTTTTCCCATTCATACGTCCAGTCAGCAGGCGGCAATTCATCCAGAAAAACATCGATGTAGAAATAGTTGAAACGGTCGTTGTCCGCTTCTTCGGGCAGCATTAACTCCAGCAAATCCTGAACTAATACATACGGATCCGCCGGCTCGGCAGATATACCGCTGTCGCGTACCCATTCGGCAGCATTGAGTTTGATACCGATAGGCTGGTTGATACCGCCGCCGATCTGACGCGTTCCGGTCAGCATCATGGCGGGCCATTTGTAGCGGGCTATGATGGTGCTCGAATTAAACCATTGGCGCTGGAAACCCGGAACCTGGTAGTAAGCAGG
>JALHMA010000352.1 GCA_022844265.1 Saprospiraceae bacterium
GTGCAGGGAAAGGCACCCAAGCCACAGGAAGCGCCACCGCGCCGCGAACTGCGCATCCAATACCAGATATTGAAACCCAAGGGTTTACAACTGGCTTTTGAACCTATGCCCGGACGCGACGGCAGCGTAACCCGATACAAAGCCTGGCTCTTGAATGATACCACGCATGAGTTTTTATTTGAATTCGACCTGTTTACGCAAGGCCGCGACGTGCTCACGCTGGACGGTAAAATGAACATGACTTCGGCGATGGAAGTCGGCGATATCCTGTACGACGACCTGAATGAAGGGCTGGAAGCCTGGATCAAGGTTCGGCGACTCACGACCGCAGGGCCTGACGAAGCGCTGGAACGCACGCAGAAAATCAGACCCAAACAGTTCTTCAACAATGTACATACCGTGCCGATTCTCAACCTGCTGGCGCATCATTTTGTGCTGCTCGAAAAGTTCGACACGGCCGTCAAAGAAGAACCCGCAGAAGATTTGAAGGATTACACGAAGCAGCATACACGCAAGCTGAAACCGGTTACGCTCACGGGTTCCAATCCTTTCGCCTCCTTAAACCTCGAAGAGGCTGCCGGTTTCGAACCTGAAATCGACCTCCATATTGAAAAACTGATGTCCGGTTACGCCCGTATCGACAAAGGTGAAATCCTGCGGATACAGATGGTGCATTTCCATAAGTTTTTAGACAAAGCCATCCGGCTCGGCGCGCCCCGCGTGTTTGTGATCCACGGGGTAGGGGAGGGCAAACTCCGCGAAACGATTGCCGATGATCTGCGCCGGCACCCGCATGTGCTGAAGTATAAAAATGAGTTTCACCATAAGTATGGGTATGGGGCGACGGAAGTGATCTTTGAGTGAGTGGTGAGTGGTGAATAGTGAGTGGCATCCCGTTTGGCGGCTCGGATGGTTTGGGTATTGTTTTTCAGGCCTGTAATTCGTTATTAGTTATCCGTTATCCGTTATTCGTTATCAGTGGTGGTAGTGGACCATCTGTGCAAATGTGTGGTATTCCTGCTTGAGTAGCCCCACATTCCGCCGTTGTTGGCGTCCCCGCCATAGCCGTCAGGTTATGGCGGGGACGCCAACAACGGCGGAAGGCCACTCACGATTACAGGCCTGAAAAACCAAAGCCCAAATACAACCAAATGCCAAGGGGGAATCTTCTCTCACTTCTCTCACTTCTCACCCTCTCACTTCTCTCACTCTCTCACCCTCTCACTCTCTCACCTCTATTAATGTCCCCATTTCCCCAAATACCCCTGCACCTCCTCCTGATACGTCTTCCCAATCGGCAGCGATACCTTCCCCAATTCAATTTCCGTTGCGGTGTACGCTGTAATCTGTTCCAGTTGAATGATATAAGACCGGTGAATCCGCAAAAAACGATCGGCCGGCAGACGGGCCTTCATTTCCGTCAGGGTAGCCTGCGTTAGCCAGGAGCGATCGGCGATGTGAATTTTGCAGTATTCCTTTAAACTTTCGATGTACAGAATGTCTTGCAACAGAATCCTGACCTGTAGTTTATTTACTTTAACAAAAATAGCGTCGGGCGCCGGATAGTGCAGCGTATGGCGGCGGTGCAGTTTTTCTGCCGCCTCGATGAAGCGGGGGAAATCATACGGTTTCAGCAGGTAATCCACCACATCAAAGCGATAGCTTTGCAGGGCATATTCGTGATACGCTGTGGTCAGCACCACCAAGGGCGGGTTTTGCAATACTGCCAGGAAATCCAGTCCTTTTAATTGCGGCAGGTGAATATCCAGAAAAAGGACGTCCACCGGATCGCGGCGCAGCCATTCCATGGCAAAAATAGCGTCGGTACACACGCCCGCCAGCGAGAGCCAGGGTGTTTGCCGGATGTACTCGCTCAAGAGTTCAGCCGGCAGCAGTTCGTCTTCAACGATGAGGCAACGCAGGATTTCAGCCATGTTGTATCGATAAGGTTACGGTAAATCGCTCCGGTTCTTCCAGCGTATCGAGTTGATAATGAGGGCCGTACAGGAGCTCCAGTTGCCTGCGCAGGTTGCGCAGACCGATACCCGCCGTGGACGTTTCTTCCCGGGATTCCGCCTGTTCCACGGTATTGCTGATGCTAAAATCCAGCCGCCCTTGTTGCAGGCGGAGTTCCCAGTCCAATTGAATGGAAAAACGGCTTTCTCCGGCGCCGTGTTTAAACGCATTTTCGAATAAGGGCAACAACAGCAGGGGCGGGATCTGGAATTGCGGGTCATCTACGGATTGCTGCGACGACACCTGAAGCCGCTTGCCGAAGCGCAGTTTTTCCAGATCGATATAGGTTTGAATAATGTGCAATTCGCGTTCTATGGGAATGGTGGGCGCAGCGCATTCGTACAGGATATAACGCAGCAATTGGGAGAGCCGCAGCACCACGTCGGCGGTTTCCGGGGCGTTTTTCCGGGCGAGCGCGTAAATATTGGTCAGGGTATTGAATAAAAAATGCGGGTTGGTCTGGTTGCGCAAGGCATTCAATTCTGCTGTCGCCTTTTCAACCAATAATTGCTGCTTTTGGCTTGAAAAATCCATGTATTGGCGGGCAAATCGCAAGGAAAGCACCAGAAAAAGTGTCAGTGCCAGGTCTAAAAAAGCATAAATAAACCTGGTTTCCGCCCAAAAAGTAATCGTGTAATCCGCTTTGTAAAAAGCGGGATAAATAACCCAATACATCAATACCCGGCTTGCAAATGTGGCCAATATCAGTATGGCCAACACTTCAGCCAGCCAGCGCCACCAGTTGCCTTTGCCCAATATGGGTGTTCTGGCCACAACGGCGTACACCATACATATACGCAGCGGCAGTTCGATGGCTTCATGTGCATAAGCCCTGCCGAACTGCAAATCGTAGCGACCGCCGATAAAGCCCATGATCAGCCAGTACAGGAACCAGAAAAGCCCGTGTCTTACCCGGTAGTTGTCTATCCACTTCATGTCGCAAAGGTATTCGCGAAAAAAGAATTGGAATACAATCGCCCGCAGCATTTATGGGGGAGCAAACCGCCCTTTAACCGGAGATAAATGCCATTTATTGAATAAAAATATCCGCCGCTGCCAATGCCCATATTTTGCTTCAAAACAACTGCTTATGCGACTACTTCTTATTTGCTTCCTTGTTCTGCCGGGAATGGCCTTATCCGCCCAGCAATTTACCCAACTCAACAATTCACCGCTGAGCAACACACCCGGCGACAGCCGCAGCGTCAACATCGTGGATGTCAATGGCGACGGACTCGACGATGTGTTTATTTCCAACGGCCTGCAGGGAGGTCAAAACAACGAGTTGTACCTCAACCTTGGCAACGGCGTATTCGAGGCGGTACAAAACGACCCGATCGTACTCGACCATAGTCCTTCCGACGGCGCCACCTTCGCCGATACGGACAACGACGGCGACCTCGACGCCTATATGGTTACCTGGTACGGGGCGCTCAACTTTTTTTACCGGAATGGCGGAAATGGAAATTTCACACACCTGCCCAATGCCGTGACGGGCGCCACCGGAACGTATTCGGAAACGGCGGCTTTCGGCGATTATGACAACGACGGACTGGTAGATGTGTACATCACCAACAGCGGCGGCGATGATCTGCGCGATTTTTTGTACCGCAATACCGGCAACAACGGTTTTGAAAAAATAAATGCGACTGTTTTAAACGAAAACACCGCCAGCCGTTCGGCCAACTGGGCCGACTACGACAACGACGGCGACCTCGATTTGTTTGTCACCCGCGAATCGCAACACATCAATAACCTGTTTCGCAACAATGGAAACGGCGGTTTTGTCAAAGTCAGCAACGATCCCGCTACTTCCGAAGTGCTGAGCTCTATCACTGCCAGTTGGGGCGATGTGAACAATGACGGTTTGCTCGATCTTTTTGTGGGCAATTCGGGCAATTTTGCGCCGGAAAACAACCGGCTTTTTATCAATAACGGCAACGGCGGCTTCACCACAGCAGCGCAAGGCGCCATCAATACGGATGGCGGTTGTTCGTTCGGCAGCGCATTTGCCGATTATGACAACGACGGCGACCTCGATCTGTTTGTCGCCAACGGCTTTTGTAGCGGCACGATCAACAATTTTTTATATCAAAATGACGGTACAGGCGTCTTTACACGCGATCTCACAAGTTTGCCCTCTTACCTCACGCCCTGTTCCTTCGGCGCTGCCTGGGGCGATTTGAATGATGACGGTTTTCAAGACCTGGTGATTGCCAACTGCAAAAGGAACAGTGCCGCAGCGCAGCCCAACCACAGCGTTTTTATCAACGGTGACAATGGAAATAACTGGTTGAAAATCAAGTTGATCGGCGTCAATTCCAACCAGGCCGCTATCGGCGCGCAAATCCGGGTAAAGGCTGCCATCAACGGGCAATCGGTCACACAACTCCGCGAGATTAGCGCCCAGTCTGGCTATTGCGGACAAAACAGCCTGACTGCGCATTTCGGTTTCGGCGCCGCTACACAGATTGACAGTATCGAAATCCGCTGGCCTTCCGGGCTGCAACAACTGCTGGGAAATACCGCAGTCAATCAAACCATTACCGTGGTGGAAGGGCAGGCGTCCGGCCTGAATAACCCGGTCAACAGCGCTTTAAAAATCCAAGTGGCGCCCAACCCGATCGGCGATACATTAAACTGGACACTAGTCAATGACAAACCCATTCGGCAGGGCAGGTTTGAACTGGTGGACATACAAGGAAAGGTGGTGCGCAGCAAAGGAGCCATGCAGGTCGATGCCGGTTCGCATGCTTTTCAATTTTCAACCGCACATTTGCCAAACGGCGTATATGCACTGCGCCTGATCAGCGATATTGGGGTGTCGGGAGCGGTGAAGGTTATTAAATGAATGATGAATGATGAGTTATGAGTGATGAATTATTGGAGTTTCAGGCTGGAATGGGAAATAAAGTATGCTTTACTTTGCCATTCCAGCCTGAAACTCCAATAACTCATAACTCATAACTCATCCCTATGAATGTGCTTCTCCGCCTGGCCGTAGCCTTCATTTTTCTCACCCATGGCTGCACCCGTATTTACATCAACGGCGTCACGCCATTTGGCGAACAGTTTCTGGATGCGGTTGGTTTTGCGCCGCTAGGGCTGTACATCGCCTGGGCTATCACCCTTTTTGAACTGGTGGGTGGCACGCTGCTGCTGTTCGGAAAGTTTGTCCGCCCGATCGCGCTGGTGTTTATATTCAACCTGCTCATGGGCATCATATTGGTGCATTTCAAGGAGGGCTGGTTTGTGGTAGGCGCGGGGAGAAATGGATATGAATACAGTTTTTTGCTGATTGTCTGCCTGCTGGTTATTGCGTTTCCGCGTGCTTAGAGCGGGTCAGGATTGTGGTAAAAGGTCCAGCGGGCCTATATCTTTGTAGAAATGCCAAAGAAGATTTTACCCGGCCCAGCGGGCTGGTATCTTGAACCGTTAAATACCGGCCCGCTGGGCCGGGTGCCAGATTTGATCCACTAGTGCTACAAAGATATAGGCCCGCTGGGCCTTTTGACACACAACCGGCAATCACCACTTCAGCGTCACCCGCTGCCCTTTTTGCGCCGCCAGCACAACCGCCTCAATAATTTTCAGATCAGTCATTCCTTCCAGCCCCGATGCTTCCGGCGTAGTGTTATCCCGGATATTCTGCACAAAGGCGTCCATTTGTGCAATCTGCTGATAATCAGGCGTTTTGTAGTCGATAGGCGCTTCCGATGATGTTCCTTTGGCGCCGGTTGCATTGTACGAAGGTTGCAAACCGAACCACCTGTAATCGGAGGTGGCGTACAGCCGGTCGACATAAGAGGAGTACGTGGTGGTCGAATTAGACACTGCTCCACCGGGAAATTCCATCTGGAACATCATCATTTCATAAATGCCTTTGAACACTTTGGTGTCGCGCACATAACCCTGTGCTGTCACGGCTACGGGCAATTCGCCCACCGTGCGGCGCGCGCCCTGGATGCAGTACACGCCCAGGTCCATGATGGCCCCGCCGCCGCCCATGGCCTTGTTCAGTCGCCAGGATTCCGGATTGGCCATGGAAAAACCCAGGCTACTTTCGATGGTTTTGACGGCGCCGAGCGGTTTTTGGACGCCCAGTCGCCGCATTTCCAGGTGGTGCGGCTCGTAATAGAGGCGGTATCCGATAGCCAGTTGCACGTTTGCTGTGGCGCAGGCTTCGATCATTTGTTCGCATTCGCGGACGTTGAGCGCCATCGGTTTTTCACAAATCACATG